>NZ_JBHSZV010000062.1:0-216557 GCF_042663045.1 Halobacillus seohaensis
CCTTCTATATAATAGAAAGAATAAATTGACGTACTGGTTGGTTCGTTCAGTTTTCAAAGATCAACATCTGTCTTTACGACAGTACATAAATTCTATCATAAGCCTTTAATGAATGTCAATACTATAAAAGGTTAATGCTATATTCATTCAAAACAATATAGAATTGGC
Organism: Halobacillus seohaensis; assembly: GCF_042663045.1. Taxonomy (NCBI): domain Bacteria; kingdom Bacillati; phylum Bacillota; class Bacilli; order Caryophanales; family Bacillaceae; genus Halobacillus; species Halobacillus seohaensis. The sequence continues at coordinate 169 of NZ_JBHSZV010000062.1, forward strand.
TTCAAAAAAGCGACCTTTACAATATAACTAAGATCCCAATGAAAGTCAATAGAAGAATTTCAAGACTGTTATATAATCCAGCTCTATTTACCTTCAACCTAGTCTCACCTAATAAAGCCTACTGTTAACTTCATTAAGGGTCTCTATATTTCATTAAAAACCGCTACTTCAAAAAGCAACTTTGAATATAATAACTAGAATTTTAATAAATGTCAACGTGTATATTTCTTCAATAACCAAAATCGCTTAATGCTGGTTATTGATTCACATTATAAATCTTTCATATAGTAGATAAGTTCCTCGCATTTCTTTCGTGAAATTCGTGAGGCTAGCCTCACTCCTCGTTTGTCATCCGTGATTAAAAGAATTATCTTTACATTCGTAACGTCTATTATAAGTTCGACGCAAATAGATTAACGAAATAATCTCTAGAGGAAATGAAGAGCAGTACTGCACCTAATACAATTATCACTCTTACCTTTCATTGTTTCCTATTCTTAAAATACAAGTTCGCCTTTCCAATCTAACATACCGCCTTCAAGGTTGTTTAGTTTATGAAAACCTTTTGCACTCAAGTATTCTGAAGCGTTCATACTTCTTTTTCCTGAGCGACAAACCATTACATATTCCTTTGAAGAATCAAGGTGGTCAACTTCTTCTGGTATCTGTCCTAAAGGAATATGCTTAGCAGTTGGTATCATCCCTTGAGCAACTTCTTCATTTTCTCTAACATCTATAACAACAAGATCACGATTTTCATCTAATGCTTTTTCTAATTCACCGACTGTCATTACATTAATTTGATTCATTTATATCCTCCTTGATTCTGTCTCTATTTTAATTCTAGTAAAATTCATCAGCTAGTCAAGAAAATACTTTTACTAATTTCAAAGTTAAGGCTATTCCCCTTATCAAGAGAATAGCCTTTCAAAATTTCAAAAACGTATCTTTTAATTCGCTACTATGTTGACAAGTTTTCCTGGTACTGCAATAACTTTACGAACCGTCTTTCCTTCTAACCACTCTTTAATGTTCGAATGTTCAAGAGCCGCTTTCTCTAAATCTTCTTTTGATACATCCGGACTTACCATCATTTTCGCACGAACTTTCCCCATTACTTGAATAACAATTTCCACTTCATCTTCTACAAGTTTGGACTGATCAAAAACAGGCCAATCCTCGTAACTAATACCATCTTCATGCCCTAACTTTTCCCAAAGTTCTTCTGTTAAATGGGGGGCTATCGGTGATAACAGTTTCACGAATCCTTCTACAAAATCTTTCGGTAATTCATTGACTTTATAGCCTTCATTAATAAATACCATCATTTGTGAGATTCCAGTGTTAAATCGTAGTTCTTCAAAGTTTTCAGTCACTTTTTGCACAGTTTCGTGATAGGTTTTTTCTAATGTGGTATCCGAACTATTTTCTACTATGGCCTCAGAAAGACTACCTTCAACTACGAACAATCTCCATACGCGATCAAGGAATCGTCTAGCACCATCCAAGCCATTCGTTGACCAGGCAATAGATGCATCAAGAGGTCCCATGAACATTTCATACAATCTTAGAGTGTCGGCGCCATGAGTGTGTACAATATCATCAGGATTTACTACGTTCCCTTTTGATTTACTCATTTTCTCGTTACCCTCTCCTAAAATCATTCCTTGGTTAAATAATTTTTGGAATGGCTCTTTTGTAGGTACAACCTCGGCATCATATAGCACTTTGTGCCAGAAACGAGCATATAACAAATGAAGCACAGCATGTTCCGCTCCACCAATATACACATCTATAGGCAACCACTTTTTTAATTTTTCATAGTCGGCAAAAGTATTATCATTATTAGCATCAATGTACCGCAGGAAATACCAGCAGCTACCAGCCCATTGAGGCATTGTGTTGGTTTCACGTCGGCCCTTCATTCCTGTTTCAGGATCAACGACGTTTACCCAATCATCTATGTTCGCTAATGGTGACTCACCCGTTCCTGACGGTTTGATTTCTGTAGTCTTAGGAAGTTCAACTGGCAACTCATTTTCAGGAACAGCTGTAATTGAACCATCTTCCCAATGAATGATAGGAATTGGCTCTCCCCAGTAACGTTGACGACTAAATAACCAGTCACGCAAACGATACGTAGTTTTCTTTTCCCCTTTATTATTTTCTTCGAGCCACTGTATTGATTTTTCAATGGCTTCATCTTTATCTAAACCATCTAACATACCTGAATTAATGTGCTTTCCATCACCAGTATAAGCTTCTTCTTTCACATTGCCACCTTCAACTACAGCAATGATCGGTAAATTATATTTAACGGCAAATTCATAATCTCGTTCATCGTGAGCTGGTACAGCCATAATAGCACCACTGCCATAACTCATTAATACATAGTCAGCGACCCAAATAGGCAGTTTATTGCCATCAATCGGATTTATTGCATAGGCACCTGTGAATACACCCGTTTTATTTTTGGCTAGATCTGTGCGTTCAAGTTCGCTCTTGTTTTGCGCGGTTTGAATATATTCTTCAACCGCTTCTTTGTTTTCAAGCGTCACAATCTGATTAACTAAAGGGTGTTCTGGAGACAGAACCGCATACGTGGCACCATATAACGTATCAGGACGAGTAGTAAATACATCAAAAGAACCTTCATGATTAGCAATGTCAAAAATAACTTCAGCACCCTCAGATTTACCAATCCAATTCCGTTGCATATCTTTAATACTCTCAGGCCAATCAAGTTCTTCTAAATCGTCTAACAACCGATCAGCGTATTCAGTAATCTTAAGCATCCACTGTTTCATCGGACGTCTTTCTACAGGATGTCCCCCTCGTTCACTTTTACCATCAATGACTTCTTCATTGGCCAACACGGTACCTAAGGCAGGGCACCAATTTACTGCCACTTCGTCAATGTAAGCAAGACCTTTTTCATAAAGTTTGAGGAATATCCACTGCGTCCACTTGTAATAGTCTGGATCCGTGGTATTAATTTCGCGATCCCAGTCATAAGAAAAGCCTAGTTCCTGAATTTGTCGCTTAAAAGTACTGATGTTTTGTTTAGTAAATTCTTCTGGATCATTCCCTGTATCAAGCGCATATTGTTCAGCAGGCAAGCCAAATGCATCCCAACCCATTGGGTGTAGCACTTCATATCCCTGCATCCTTTTCATTCGGGTTAGAATATCCGTCGCCGTATATCCTTCAGGATGACCCACGTGCAAACCTGCACCAGAAGGATAAGGAAACATATCAAGTGCGTAAAATTTCTTCTTATCAGAATCTGTATTTGTTTTGAAAATTTTATTGTCTAACCAGTAAGACTGCCATTTTTTTTCAATGGTTTTGTGATCAAATGCCAATATACTCTCCTCCTAAAATCATGAAATAAAAAAAGCCACTCATCCCTAATGTTAGGGACGAGAGACTACTCCCGCGGTACCACCCAAATTAACGTTTTCACGCTCGCTTGTAATCGATATCGGTGATAGGACCGGAAGAAGTTATATCTCGTGTTCACTTCTTCGACATCAAAGGTGAGTTCATAAAAACTCAAGAGTAACTTCCACCAACCGTTACTTCTCTATATCTTGAGACTTTACTACTATTCCTTATCTTCGTCATTACATATCTATTTGTATCTTATTGAAAGCGTAAAGCTTTGTCAAGAAATCTATCCGGAATGTTCGCCACCTCATCAGAAAAGCATCCTATAACCGAATTACTCGAACACTTTTATCGGCAGAAGCAACAACTAACTGCTCCCCATTTGGAGAATAATCTACAGAGTAGTTCCCCTTGGAAGGAAGTTTAATCTCTTCAACGGATAAATCTTGAAGCTGTATTCTTTTTAAGAGAAACGGCATAGCAATAGCCACTTCTTTTTCATTCTGAGAAATTGCTAGAGAATAATAACCTGGATCACCTACTTTATACTTTTCTAATACTTGATGTGTTTTCATGTCCCACAAAATTAAACTTCCATCATATCCAATGGAAACCCCATGAAGGTCTTGATCAAAAAATTCAAACCCCATAGTCGCTTGCTCATGGCCCTCCATTTCCTCTAATATCTCGCCTGAAGGGATCATACAACGTCGCAATCTTGTGCCTACTCCTCCTATAATGGCATGGGAATTAGTTTGAGAAGTTGTTAACACCCCACTGTTTTGCTGGTCACTCTTCACTTTATGGACTAAATCCCCATCCGGCCATTCTCTAACTCTAAGCATAGTTGTTTTATTACTTGTTAATAGATATTGATAATCATAGCTAAAATGCATATGACTGACTCCAGATTTTAAATCTTGCCATGTTGCCTTTGGTTTTGTAGAAGATAATTCATGATGGGTAATAGTTCCGTCACCTGAGGCTGATATAAATTCTTGTCCTTCTTTTAACCATTGAATACTATTTACCGTTTGATTGTGTCCTTCGTAAAGTTGAACACGTTCTAAAGAAACTCGATCCCATAAATAAAGTTCTCCATTAAAACCCGCAGTTAAAATATAATCTCCATGAGGGCTGAATTTCACTTTGTTCACATGGGAAGAATGGCCTTCCAGTCGAATGATTTCCATTTAATTACCTACTTTCTAATTAGCATTTTTTGAAGGAAGTAGTTTCGTGGTAAAATACCTATGCATATACATTTTCTTAAAAGGAGCCACTAAAACATGAAGTTAAAAAGGGTACTGCAATATGCTCACGAATTAATGAGAGAAACATTAAAAGACGGCGACATTGCCATAGATGCAACGTGCGGCAACGGTCACGACACTCTCTTCTTAAGCCAACTTATTGGTAAGACAGGACACGTCTATGCATATGACATTCAAGAACAGGCAATTAAAAACACTAGCGAACGCTTAAACGAAAATAACCTTCACACAAGAGCAACGCTGTTTCAAGAAAGTCATGATATGATCGAAGCCACAATCCCAAGAGAGCATCTAGAAAAATTGCAAGGCGCTATTTTTAACCTAGGGTATTTACCCGGAAGTGATAAGTCTATAGTTACGACGCCAGAACAAACAACAGAATCCGTTCAAACTATATTAAACTTCCTGCAACCATCTGGGCTTGTTGTCTTAGTTGTCTATTACGGACACCCTGGCGGTGAAAAGGAGAAACACGCCCTCCTTCAGTACGTAGAAAGGTTGGACCAAAAATCATTTAATGTACTGCAATATGGGTTTATCAATCAAAAAAACTCTCCACCATTTATTGTAGCTATTGAAAAAAAGAAAGCCCATTAAGATTGATTAGCACGAATGCGATTATATACTTTAGTATTAAGATAAAAGAAAGTGGCTTTTTTCCCACTTGCACGCAACAAAGATTTAACAAAGCTTTTAGCATGATCCAATGCTTTAACTTTGTGATCTGCTAAGTACATACCAACCAACCCTTCGTGAACCATCTGATGAAATGCTCTATTTGGCAAATTCTTTATAGAACGATTTGTTTCATTTACAAAATATACAAATCGTTCCCTCATACGATCCTCGTGCTCGTAATAAGAACAGAAATTAAGGTCGCCTTCTTCCTCGTCCTCTTCCTGATCGATATAATAATCTAATAAAATGTGTAATCCTTGCATATACGGAAAGTAACTTTGATCAATTTGTTCAGCTAATTGATCCGTCATATTACCACTCAACGTGTATGATACTAAGCAATATATCCCTAAAGTAGATCCCGTAGAGGCGGAGAATTCATACCATTCCAATTGAGGGCATTTTGATTGATGATTCTGATGCCAGTGCTTTAAACGCGGAATCCTTTCTTCTTCACGTACATGTTTATGTACTTGTAAATCACTGTACAATTGACCTAATGTCGTCGTATAAGACTGAGAAATTTGATAATTCGATGACTGTCCAAGAACATCCTGACATGTAAGCACTAATGATCGAAGGTATCCTCCATCATCTTTATCTTTTCTGAAATAATAATAATCCTTCACTTGGTTTGTAGGTGTTAAGGCATCTACCATAGCCTCGTGCAGCATCTTAAAATCTTTTGGATCCATCGAAGTACTTCGATCACACAAATTGTCTAAGTAATCGCTAATAGTTTGGTACGCTACAATAAAACGAATCGCTTCCTCCCATTGGTCTTTAGCTAATAACGAGTAGATCCCCCCACCTTCACAATGGAATGTTTTTGCCTGAATACTAGCTAGTGCCTGAGTTCTTAACTCTTGATTAGGAATAGCTTTCGCCTTTTCCCTCCAAAGATTTAATTCAATATGAACACGAGGGAATATTTTTTTGTAAACCCTTATCATTAATGGTAGTGCTCGTGTAGGAATTTTCACTGCCACGTTAACCTCTCCTTTACCATTCAGCCGTTAAGTTGCTGATTTAGAAACTTCATCATATATAGATAAGCTTGTTCCCATTCTAATTCATTTAAAATTTCATGGTAATAGCCTGGCCACTCCTTATAAATTTTCTCAATAGATTCAATTTGGTGAAACCATTCATTCGTTTTGCCCCGATCCACCATCAAATCTTCTCCTGCTTGCATGACCAATAAAGGCACATTTGGAAATTCTTCCACTTCTTTAAAAGCTATTTTTATTGCCTTTTGAAACTCAATGTACCATCTCACCGAAACCTTCTCCAACATTAAAGAGTCCTCTTTGTCTCTCTTAATGACTTCTGGATTAGTTGTAACCATCTCTGGTTTTAAAGGAGAATCAACTTGGAAAGTTGGCCAAAAGACATTTAGAAACATAGAAATAATTTCTAACGGTTTAGTTGCTCCATTCAAAATACCGAGCGCTGGCGATGATAAAATCACACCAGATACATGAGGTTTGAACTTTTGAAGGGTACGGATAACGACCAAACCACCCATACTGTGACCAAGTAAGAACATCGGTTTGTTAGGATCTGCCTGATCCATCCACTTCATTAATTTATGTAAATAATCATCAAACGAGCGAATATGGCCTTTTCTGCCTGCTGTTACTCCTTGTCCAGGAAGGTCTTCACTAATGACGTCATACCCATCATGCCGTAACCTTTCTAATAGATGACTATAACGACCAGAATGTTCAAATGCTCCATGAACGAGGACAATCGTAGCTTTTGCCACTACATCTCCCACCTATCATTTGCTATACTATACTTAATATTATTATAAGGGGGATCTAAATGATTTGCGAATATAACGGAAAAACTCCAAATATACATAACACTGCATTTATCGCGAATGATACGGTAATCACTGGGGATGTTTCGATTGGATCCGATTCTAGTGTTTGGTTCAAAACTGTTATCCGCGGAGACGTAGCTCCTGTATATATTGGAAATGAAGTGAATATCCAAGATTTAAGCATGCTTCATCAAAGCCCAAATATCCCTTTGATTATTGAAGACGGTGTTACTGTCGGGCATCAGGTTACTCTCCACTCAGCAAAAATTAAGAAAAATGCTTTAATAGGAATGGGGTCTATCATTTTAGATGGGGCAGAAATTGGCGAACAAGCCTTTATTGGCGCAGGAAGCTTAGTTCCACCTGGAAAGTCTATCCCTCCTCGTACGCTTGCCTTAGGTCGACCAGCAAAAGTCGTGAGGGAATTAACCGAAGAAGATTATAAAGAACTTGATCGCATTCGTACTAGTTATGTAGAAAAAGGAAAAGCATATAAAATACAACAGTATGATAAATAAAAAAGCCGTTATCCTAAATGGTAAATAGTTCGGTTTTTGGAGTACAAAAACATATTTAGAGGGAAAAATAGCAACAGAGTTATCGAACCAATTAACATACTAAATAACATTACAATTGGTAAAGAAAAACGCTTGGACATTTTAATATCCAAGCGTTTTTCTTTATATTTTCTTCTTCAACTAAAGTCCATACGCCGCTGACCAAGGCGCCTCCGCTTTTAAAAGTGGAGTCTCGCGATTTCCCGGCCCTCCCTTGCCATTGTGAGGCAGACGGAAACCTCAGTAATGGGTTCTTCAAATTGTAGGCTATTCATAGAAGAGATTTTGCAACTGCACACTTGTTCCATATGGTGTAGCGAACACAGAAGACGACTCAGGCAGTAGGGCCGTTCATTAAAAGCAAAGGATAGGTGGCGAGGAAACGGGGAGATTCCCAAGCCCCCCATTCGATGTGTGAGAAACGAACCCCTTTCCCAGAAGGACTATCTTCCACTATCCGTGTTCTATTGCAATGAACCTCTCTTTATCAAGGATTTTAATAGGACCGCCCGCTATCAAGATTTGCATGCAAACTTAGGAATGGCTGCCTTTTCTTGAAGGGGCATCGAGACACTTATATGGTAAAGGGGCGGAGGGAAACGGTGAGACTCCTATGGGATGTGCGGGACAGCTGAGAACCCACAGGACGAAGTCCGAGGAGGCTCAGCGCCCACCCCATGGAAAGCGAACCGTTTCCCGCAGCCCCTACGTTCACACAAACATCTCAAATTCAAGCACAATCTCTGATTTTGTATACCAATTTATATGTTAAATACCGATCATCGTTGATATAACAAGGAATAATAAGAGACCAAATCATATGCGATTTGGTCTCTTCATTCGTATGTTATTTCATGTTTTGTACTCGAAAACTGAACCCGTTACCTAAATGGATAACGACTTTTTTATGAGGATAAATTTTTCTTTAATAACTCAGCTTTATCTGTTTTTTCCCATGGAAACTCAACATCTGTACGTCCAAAATGCCCAAAGGCTGCCGTTTGTCGGTAGATCGGGCGTCGCAAATCTAGCATTTTTATAATTCCAGCAGGTCTGAGATCAAATAACTCTCGAACAACCTCTACTAATTTCTCTTCAGAATATTTACCTGTCCCGCTCGTATCAATGGATATGGATACAGGCTGAGCTACACCTATCGCATAAGCAAGTTGAACTTCGCAAGATTCTGCTAATCCTGCTGCTACAATGTTTTTCGCAACATAACGTGCCGCATATGCTGCTGAACGATCCACTTTTGTCGCATCTTTTCCACTAAATGCACCACCACCATGGCGAGCATAACCACCGTATGTATCAACGATGATCTTTCTTCCTGTTAAACCAGCATCGCCTTGAGGTCCACCAATAACAAATCGACCTGTAGGATTGATAAAATATTTAGTCTTATCATCTATAAGGTGAGTGGGAATCACATGGTGAATGACATGTTCCTTCAAGTCCTTTTTAATCTGTTCTAACGTGATTTCCTCAGCATGTTGAGTGGAGATAACTACCGTGTCAACTCGGACAGGTTTATTGTTCTCATCATATTCTATCGTAACTTGTGTTTTACCGTCAGGACGAAGGTAAGCTAAAGTTCCACTATTTCTTACATCAGAAAGTCGTTTAGCTATTTTATGAGCCAAAGATATTGGTAAAGGCATAAGTTCTTCTGTTTCATTATTAGCAAACCCAAACATTAAGCCTTGATCTCCTGCTCCAATAGCTTCTAATTCTTCGTCACTCATCTGACCTTCTCTGGACTCTAATGAAACATTGACCCCTCCGGCAATATCCGCTGACTGTTCATCAATGGCTGTTAATACTGCACATGTGTCTGCATCAAATCCATATTTCGCTCTTGTATAACCAATATCCTTAATTGTTTGACGAACGATAGCTGGAATATCAACATAAGTATTTGTACTAATTTCACCTGAAACAAGAACAAGTCCCGTTGTTACTGTCGTTTCACACGCAACTCGTGCATTTGGATCGTGCTTTAAAATTTCATCTAATATTGCATCAGAAATCTGATCACAGATTTTGTCTGGATGACCTTCTGTAACTGATTCTGACGTGAATAACCGGCGATTGGCAGGCATTCTTCAAAACTCCCCCTTCTAATAGTACAAAGATTAGACGGAACTCTTTACCAGTATCTTTATTGAAGTCATGATACGCCAAACTTCATATTATGTTCACATATCCATTATCTAAATCTTACTTGAAAGGATTTTTTTCATTAAAAAAAGAAAAAACCCTTCCTACTCAAGAGGAAAGGCGTTGTTTTCCTTTCGCTCTTATCGTCCAAGATTACGACCTTCATGTAACCTTGCTTCAGGTTAGCACCATATCATCTTCATGACGGGTTGCTGGGTTTCAATGGGCCTGTCCCTCCACCGACTCTAGATAAGAGAGTATCCGTTCGGACTAATAGTATCGAAATCCTGTAACCATGTCAATTAGTTTCGCGTCTTCAGGAAATGGAACATGATCCGTTTCTACAACGTTTTTCAAACAAACGATATCGATGATTAGCAATCCAGCGATAAATAGGATCCCCAACTTTATTCGTGCCAGGTATGGACATAATAAGTCCAAGGAAAAATGTGATAGGTGTTCTTAAAAACAAGTACGTCATCGCTTCGTATCCACGTCTAACTACTTGTTTTGAATTAATAACATGAATTTCTTTATGCAGTTCTTCTTTATCTATCGATATTTCCTGATCAAATCGTTGAAGAGATTGCCACTTAATCATCTGAAACCAGTCGAGAAATTTAAAGATATTTTTACTTTGTTGACACAAATAACAATGCTCATCATAAAGAACTTCAATCTTGCTCACTATTTCACATCCTTTCGTTAACATTATAGTACAATTAGTAATAAAATGAAATGAAAGCACTTCCAATTAATAGTATGGACTATTCATAATAATGTGTTATACTTTACTTCAAAGTATAACATTTTCAAATTTTTGAGTAAGGGTGGGTAGACTCCTATGAGCACAATTAATCAAATGTCTAATTTAAATCAACTAAAAAGCCAAGCAAACGTTCAACATCAATTATCAGTTCCACAATTAGTTGAAAAGATTCTTTCTCGGAATGAAGGAACTTTAACAAATAGTGGTGCGATTCAAGCAACAACAGGAGAGTATACTGGACGTTCACCTCAGGATAAATTCATCGTATTGGATGAGCAATCCTCTCAATATGTGAATTGGGGAAAAACAAATCAATCTATTGATGATGATGCGTTTGTGAAGTTATACCATAAAGTATTAGATTACTTGAAGAATCGTGATGAGCTATTTGTGTTTAATGGGTTCGCCGGGGCTGACGAAAGATATCGTCTGCCTATTCAAGTGATCAATGAATTTGCCTGGCACAACTTATTCTCTCAACAGATGTTTATTCAACCAAACCAACAAGAGTTAAATCATCATGAAGCGGAATTCACAGTCGTATCTGCACCTACATTCAAGGCTGCACCGGAAACTGATGGTACGAATTCTGAAACTTTTATTATCATTTCTTTTAAGCACCGAATTGTGTTAATCGGCGGAACTGAATATGCAGGAGAGATTAAAAAATCAATTTTTTCGGTTATGAACTATATTCTTCCAAGACAAAATGTCTTATCTATGCATTGTTCAGCTAATGTTGGCAAAGAGGGAGACGTAGCTCTGTTTTTCGGTCTTTCTGGCACAGGAAAAACAACTTTATCTGCAGATCCTGAACGGAAACTAATTGGGGACGACGAACATTCCTGGTCAAATTATGGTATCTCTAATATTGAAGGTGGTTGTTATGCAAAGTGTATCAATTTATCTTCAGAAAAAGAGCCACAAATTTTTGATGCTATTCGCTTTGGAGCCGTTTTGGAAAATGTCATATTAGATCAGAATTCCCATCAACCCGATTATGATAATACTACACTTACGGAAAACACAAGAGCTGCTTATCCGCTTTCCCATATTAAAAACACAGTGAAACCAAGTATAGCAGGCCATCCCAATGCTATTGTTTTTCTCACAGCAGATGCAACTGGTGTTCTTCCTCCTATTAGCCGCTTGACTAAAGAACAAGCGATGTACCACTTCCTAAGTGGTTACACTAGCAAACTAGCAGGAACTGAACGTGGAATAACTTCACCACAAGCTACATTCTCTGCATGCTTTGGATCTCCATTCCTTCCTTTAGCACCTTCTGTATATGCCGAAATGCTTGGAGAAAAGATTGACCAGTTCAATTCTGATGTATATTTAGTCAATACCGGCTGGACCGGAGGCGCTTATGGAGAAGGAACACGAATGAAATTATCACATACACGTTCGATGATTCATGCAGCTCTAGAAGGCGAACTAAATTCAGTTGAAACCTATATAGATCCTGTTTTCGGATTACAAGTACCCATAAATTGCCCTGGCGTTCCGGATGATGTCCTTATACCAAGAAAGACTTGGAAAGATTCAAAGGCCTATGATCAAAAAGCACACGAATTAGCTCAGAAATTTCATGAAAACTTTAAACAGTTTACAAAAGCTAGCCCAGATATAAGAGAAGCTGGACCAGCTTATGGTAGACAGTAACCTTATTTTCCACGGATGATATAAAAAAGGCCTAATCTAGCAACTTTGAAGTACAAACATTAAAAATGTATATGTAAGTGGGGCATTGAATGGCAGAGTCATTCAATGCCCCACTTTTTGTAACCTGATCTTGTTCCACTTGGTATTTGCTCTTCTAGGCTCTTTCTTAAGATAGCAATATAGTTGATTGTGAGTATACAGTGCCACTACGATTACAAATTCATATAAAAAAGTAGTTCAGTTCAGGCATACAATTTGCATATGCATCCAAAACTGAACTACTTACTATGACTAGTAAGACTTTTTTTGAAAACTTTAAGTTTCGTGAAGATTTAAATAATCCTCTTTTATTCGGTTTAAACATTGAGGCAATACCTCATCTTTCATCATAAAACTATATAAGCTATTACTTTTGATACTTTGGGGTAACTGATCGAGTAGAACAGGTCCCTCTGTTTCAAAATAATGATGTTGATCCAACAATCGTGAGACAGTTGCGAAATACACATTTTTAATAACAGTTCCACCTTTTCCTGCCACATAATATTGTCCAACATAGTTTAACTGGTCCACTTCTGCACCCGTTTCCTCCAGCACTTCCCTAACAGCTGCTCGGTCTGCTGTTTCTCCTCTTTCCACTTTCCCCCCTGGAAACTCTAACCCTCTATTTTTATGTTTGGTAAGTAGCCACTGATTTTCAAATCGGCAAATAACCCATACATGCTTTGGGGTGTTTGAGAAGGGATGGTCCTCAAAGGATAGATTGACTTGATTTCGGTAGTAATCATAAAAAGTTTTCATGTAAGATCATCTGCCTTTAATACTTGTTTATATAACTTTAACGAACGCTTCTGCATTAAATCGTATCATAAGCAAGAAGTAATAAAAACTCTAGTCCTTACAATTCTATGAAACTTTTGGTTTATTTCGTTCATATACATGATAAGTCAACTTGAAAAGGGGAGAAAACGTGTATAAAATATTGTTTCTATTGGTTGAAGCACCTAAAGAACTAACTAACCAAATGAATCAATTAAGTACAACAGACAAGCACCAGCGATCAACTAGAAGATCATAAGGAATATGTTGATGAATTTATTATGTACTCTCCTTTAGTTCTCAAGGAGAAGACGTGCAATCACTTACTAAAAATTAACCAAGAAAGTGTTCCCTGATGAGAACATTCCAAAAAAAATGGTGGAAGGGTTATGAAACCGAAGAAATTACGATTCCTCAAGAGGTAATTAACTCCGCAGAGCCTTTACCAGATATGGGAACCATGCCATAACAGATGAAAAGCCGCTTCATTCAGGAAGCGGCTTTTCATCTGTTAAATCCTCTAAAATTCCCATTCCTCTTATATGTTCTTTCGTTGGGTCATCTCCTAGTTCATAAATCATTCTGAATGCCGATTTCATACCCTCGTCAAATTCGTCATTTGACATATCATGATGATAAGGATCATATGGTACATGGGCTCTGAAGAATGCTCTCGTATCAGAATTGTACATTTCATCAAAAACTTCTCTCAAAACAAGCAGATCTTGTTCGTCAGCGTTTATAATAAAGTCATCATTATTGCCATCATGGTTGATCGAAATCTCCCGTGTTCCTATGTTTACATAGTATTGTTTTTTAGCCATTCGAAAAACCTCCTTTCCACTTATCTTGAGCAAAAAGAAAGGCTTTTATCACGAAAATCACTATTTTATTAAATGAGGACACACTTTACAATAGATGCTCTCATCGTAAAGCTTATAGGATAAGCAACAACACTTCCTCTTTCTCGCCTCAGTTGGCAGTAAAGGTTGGTCTTGAAAATATGAAAATGGGTTAGTCGTCGTTCCAAATACCTCTCCTGGTAACTGATTTACGATTAATTTGAAATCATGTTTCATCACCTTCACAGTGTCAGCATCATACCATTCCTGCAATTGACGCTCATAAAACCAAAAGATATAAATGGCGATATTTTCCCACATAACATCCATTGAAAGTCGCGTTAATTGATTAATATGAAGAAAAAACGGGTGGACATGAAATTTAAATAAAATTTCTAGTTCCTCTCTCATCCACTCTTCACGTGTTTTCCCCTTCGGTTCGCTCACGTCCTTTGAAAGAAGACGAAACTTCGGAAACCACTTCAAATTTTCATCCATCCGAACAAGTTCAGTATTATTAGGTGACATATTAGGGGATTTATTAAAGATCGTTATCAAGGCTAAAGGAACAGTTGCAATGTAATAACCATAGCGCTTTGAAAGCAAAGAAGCAGTGGTTAATAAAGATTCAGATTGCATGAAGATATGCATTCCATCTAAAGTTTGCTGAACACCTTTTTTGGTTTGCAGGTCTTCCCCTCTAATGACTTCTAGGATTTTTCCATCGTTTCGACTGTAATACCTAAAATGTTCAGCTAAAAATTCTTCTTCTTTAATGTGTATCGATCCCATCATCATCACCTCAACGTTTACCAATTGTTTGCTAATCCTTAGTCTAAAGAGAGGAAATAAGATTGTCAATGAATATGATAATCATTTTCATTTAGAGGTGATATTCATATTTCTTTCCCATTAGTTGGTCTAAATACTCTTTATTTAGACTGAAGCCAATTCCGTTGGAAGTAGGAACGGTAATTCCTCCGTGTTGTACCTCAATAAAAGGTTCAATAACATCTTTATCAAAATAACGCGTGGAACTAGAAAGGTCCCCGGGATAAACAAAGTCTGGTAACGAAGAAAGGGCTATGTTGTGAGCTTTTGAAATACCTGTTTCCACCATTCCACCACACCAAACAGGGATGTTATGACTTTTACAATAATCGTGAATTTTTATTGCTTCCGTGAGACCTCCTACACGACTTATTTTAATGTTAATAACTTGGCAACTCTTTAGAGTAATCGCTTGGACAGCATCATCAAAGCTTTGAACAGATTCATCTAGGCAAATTGGCGTATCCATTCTATCTTGCAATTGTTGATGCAAATAAAAATCTCCCGCTCTAAATGGTTGTTCAATCATCAATAATCCTAGAGAATCAAATGATTTTATTCTCTCAATATCATGCACATCATACATACCATTAGCATCAAACATAATAGGAAGGTCTGGATAGACGTCCTTGACTGAAGCAATCATTTCTTCTTCTTTTCCCTTTTCAACTTTTAACTTGAAACGTTTATACCCCTCAGATAAAAGCTTATTTACATCTCTGGTTATCTGATTCGTGAGACTAAGGACTGCTCCCGCTTCTACTTCTTCCCTCACACCTCCGATTAGCTTCGACAGGCTAAGACCTCGTTGCTTGGCATAAACATCCCAGAGTGCTCCCTCAAATCCTGCCTTGGCCATTTGATTTCCCTGAATAAAAGCAACTTGTTCTGGAAAGTCAGAAGGTTCATTTAGCATTTCAAATGAAAGAGATGGGATAATAACATCTTTAATCATATGCCAACCCGTATTGATTGTTTCGGCTGTATAAAATGGCGTAGGAAAGGCTGTAACCTCTCCATATCCCGTGGTGCCCTCTATATCCTCAATTTCGACAATAATTACTGGACGTTCTTTTAGCAAACCCCGATGTGTTCTAAAGGGAACTTTTAATGGTAGGACAACTTCATATAAGGTTACTTTATTAATGTTCACGTCAATCTTCCTCATCCAGTAGTTGAGCCAAGTTTCTTCTAACTAGTTTATTCGCCGCGTTACGAGGTAATTCAGATACAAAGTTTATCGTACGAGGCACTTTATAAGATGCTAGTCTTTTTTGGCAAAAGTTATAAATTTCTTCTTTAGTGATGGAACTCTGATCGCTCACTACAACAAAAGCTGATGGAACTTCACCCCACTCTTCGTGATTAATCCCAGTCACTGCCGCTTCCTCAATATCTTTTATTTCTTGAAGAACACTTTCAATTTCAGCAGGATATACATTTTCCCCCCCTGAAATGATCATATCTTTCACTCGATCGACGACAAATAAAAATCCTTCCTCATCTAAATATCCTAAGTCTCCCGTAGCCAAATAATCTTCAGCATGGGGTTCGTGTTGATAGTAGCCCGAAGAGACCATTGGACCTTTTACGTGGATTTCTCCAATTTCATTAGGAGAGGTTAGCCCATCATTTGCAATAACTCGTAAAGAAGCGGGGCTTAGGGCTTTACCAGCGGAACCTAGTTTTCGAAATGCGTCATTCGGACTTAAGGTTACAATTTGCGAACTAGTTTCCGTCATCCCGTAAGACTGGAATACAGGGATATTTGCTTGTCCTGCTTCCTGAAGAAGTGGCTCTGGCACGGGGCCTCCACCTAGTAACGCCCCTCTAAAGGTGGAAGGATAAAGTTCATCTTGACTTTTCAACAAACGTTGCAGCATAACGGTAACCAAAGATACTAGCGTGACATTGTTATTCATAATATGATCGTTCACTAACGGTGCGTCAAATCGATTTAACAAAACAATGGGCATGCCATACACAACATTTTTCATTAACAATGAGAAGCCACCTACATGAAAAAGGGGTAAACATACGAGCCATTTATCATTTGTCGATAAACCTAAATTTAAAGCGGAGGAAACTGCACTAAACCAGTGGTTTCCATAGGTATGCATCACTGCTTTCGGTTTGCCAGTTGTTCCTGATGTGTACATCATTGTGAATACATCATCTAGTTTCAGAAACTGATTGAGGTCCATCACTTTTTCACTGTCTGGCAAAGTTCCCAATGGAATAATGCTCGGTTGTTTTTTTAAAATGTGAGCTGCTTCAGAAGCTTTGTTAATGTGTTCTTGCTCAGTATATACATGCTTAACATCTGCATCCTCCAGTTGATAAGCAATCTCTCTAGGTGATAAACGTATATTTAAACAAACAGCTACGGCACCTATATAGCTAACGGCATGGATAAAGTAAACAAAGTCAAGGCGATTGCCAGCAAGAATAGCAAGATGATCTCCTTTTTTGACCCCCGAATTTATTAAGCCACTAGCCATTCTCTGACTTTTTTCCTTTATATCATTAAATGTGACAACCCGACCTTCTAGCTCTATTGCAGTAGCATTCGGTTGAAGGTCTGTTTGTTTATCTAACCAGTGAGGGATTTCAATCATTTGTTGGCCTCCTTTAATTGCTACAAATAATTTATATAACAAATAAGTTCATTCACTTTCCTCAAATAAAAAGGGCTTGCCCAGCGGAGGGAAGCCCAATCTAATTTATATGCTCTCTTCCCTTATTAAGGGAAACGCGGAAATTGATCAAAATCTGGCTTGCGCTTTTCTTTGAATGAGTCGCGGCCTTCTTTTGCTTCATCAGTTGTATAATAAAGCAACGTAGCATCTCCACCCATTTGTTGCAGTCCAGCTAATCCATCAGTATCTGCGTTGAAAGAAGCCTTTAGGAAACGTAAAGCAGTTGGGGATTTTTCAAGCATTTCTCTCCCCCATTGAACCATTTCATCTTCCAGTTGATCAAGGGGAACTACCGTGTTGACAAGTCCCATATCAAAAGCCTCTTTAGCGCTGTATTGACGGCAAAGGAACCAAATTTCACGAGCTCTCTTATGGCCAACAATACGGGCAAGTAAACCTGCACCATAGCCTGCATCAAAGCTGCCTACTTTAGGTCCGGTCTGACCGAAGATGGCATTATCTGCCGCAATCGTTAGATCACAAACGATATGTAACACGTGGCCGCCACCAATTGCATAACCAGATACCATAGCTACTACTGGCTTAGGAATGACGCGAATCAAACGTTGCAAATCAAGCACGTTTAAACGTGGGATATGGTCATCTCCTACGTACCCACCATGTCCTCTAACACTTTGGTCTCCCCCGGAACAAAATGCATCGTCTCCAGCTCCAGCTAGCACAATGACTCCTATTTTCGAATCATCACGAGCGTAAGCGAACGCATCAATTAACTCTTGCACTGTTTTTGGACGGAAGGCATTTCGCACCTCCGGACGGTTAATGGTTATTTTAGCAATACCTTCAAATGTTTCATAAAGAATATCCTCATAGTTGCGTTCTGAATTCCAATTATAACTCATATAATACGCCTCCTTATTAAACGACTGTCAACGATTCAATCATCGTCTACTTACAATTTCTATTATACCACGAATTCTTCAACAATTTTAGCAAAAATCCTTGGTTCTTCGACATGAATTGCGTGACCTACCCCTTTTACTTCACTATAGGTTGATTGCGGAAGCTGCTTATCCATCTCTTGATTTAATTGTACAAATTTTTCGTCCTGTTGACCGACAATAAGAAGTACTTCTTTATTTAAATCAGGGAGTTGATTCCACCAAGAAGGTTGTTTGCCTGTCCCCATTCCTTCTAAAGATTGAGATAATCCAACGGCTGTATGACTTAAGCGTTCACGCCTAATCCTTTGTTGAACTTCTTCAGAAAGTTTTCTTTGTGTATGAAACAAAGGAACTTGCTCCCAGTCATTTATAAATGCTTCAACCCCTTGACTTTGAAGTTTATTTATAAAAGCTTGATCCTTTGCTTGCCTTGCCAGTTGTTGCTCTGAACTTACTAAGCCAGGGGATGCACTTTCAAGTATAAGCTTATCAATATAGCCTGGGTAGAGCATTGCAAACGAAAGGGCTGCACGGCCTCCCATAGAGTAACCTACAAGGTCAATTTTAGAAAGGCCTAGTTTGTTTAATAATACCGATAAATCTCTAGAAAATTGTTCCATCGTTGTTATACCTAGTTCTCCCGTTTCCCCATGTCCAGGCATATCAATTGTAATAGTACGAACTGAAGGAGGTAATGAGGAAATGACTTCATCAAACGTGTGTGAACTTCCAGTAAATCCATGGAGAAAAACCAGCGGAATATTACTTTCACCGTTATCTTCTATCCAATACTTACGCGGACCTGCAGCTACTCTCATTTTTCTATCCCCCCATGTAAGATCGTTTCAGCTATTTTATCCCATCTTGTTTTATGAAATGCCACATGGTCATCTCGACTCGTAACAACTTCTACGACCGATAAACCTTCTTCCTTATAACTGTCCTTTAATGCTTTTTTGTAGGAACTCCAATCGATCACTCGTCTATGAGAACCCCCGTACATTTCAATAACTCCTTGAAAGTCTATACCAAGTGGTGTCCCAAATAATTCTTCAAAATGGTCACTCGATTTAGCATGAGGTAAATAGGAAAAAATCCCACCTCCATCATTATTTATAACTATGATCGTAATGTTTAAATTTTGCTGTTTAGCGATTAGCAAACCATTTAAATCATGAAAAAAGGAGACATCACCTAATAAGAGAGTTGTTCTTCGCCCATTGGCCGCCACTCCTAATGCCGACGACACTACCCCATCAATGCCATTTGCTCCTCGATTTGCCAAAATCGTAATTGCCTTGGGTGAAGACATAAAAAAGCTATCAACGTCCCGAATCGGCATACTATTACCTACAAATAAAACCGACTCATCAGGGATCGCTTCTGACAAATATACAACAGCATGACCTTCATTCATTGCTTCATCAGGTTCTGCTAGCATTTGATCTTTAGCTTCGCCATTCATATGGGTCCATGTACTGAGCCAAGAAGTATTAGTACGACCTTCCTCCAATTGAGAAGCTATTTGATCGCAAAAAACAACGGGGTGACACCATATAAATTCTGTAAGTACACCAGAAGGCTCACGATGACTGGAATACTCATCCACTACAAAATGCTTAATGGAGGATCCATGTTTTTTTACCCATTGTAAATATGCCTTTGAGACTGGCATAGCACCAAACCTCAAAATGTAATCAGGTAATAATCGATTCTTCATTTCATCTGATTTTAATAAAGCATCATAGTTCTCAATAACGTTTATCTTATCATGACCACCTGCCCGTAACTGGGATAGTGGATCTGCCAAAATTGGCACACCTATTCTAGAGGCTAAATTCGTCAGTGATTTTGCAAGTAATGGGTCCGTCTGTGGTCCACAAACGATTAATCCATTCTTATTACTAAGTAAAATTTCTTTGAGCTCGCTAACTTGTTCTTCATTTAAGTGAGCCTTTCCTTTTCTAACGTTCGGAATTAGATTCCTTTCCTCTTTTTCTAAATTGAGCAAAGTGAAATCAGGGAGAAGTGGTTCTCTTAATGGGACATTAATATGAACAGGTCCCGGATGATTGGCTATACTTTCATTAACTGCACGAGCAGCTTGTTTCCTAACATAAGGCAGCATTGATTCTTCAGGTAATGCTAAGTCATGAAACCACTTAACATATGAGCCATACATATTCGTCTGCTCTATTGCCTGAGGGGCTCCAACATCCCTTAATTCATGGGGGCGATCAGCCGTTAAAACAAGCAACGGAACTCTGCTATAATAAGCTTCCACTATAGCAGGGAAATAGTTAGCTGCTGCTGTTCCAGAAGTACACACGAGAGCCACAGGCTTTTGTTTTTCCTTTGCAATACCTAGGGCAAAAAAAGCAGCTGAACGTTCATCTAAATTGATCCAGTGTACTACGTCTTCACTTTCCCGAAACGTCATGGCTAAAGGAGTAGACCTTGATCCTGGAGAAATAACTACATCCTCTACTCCTGAAAAAATAAGCTGATCGACAAAATGACTCATATATTTCGTTAAAGTCGTAATATGATCCATTAATATCCTCCTAAAACAGACAGCATAGGTTTAAACTTAACTCCTGTTTCTTGGTATTCTGCTTCAGGATCAGAATCTTCTACAACACCACACCCAGCAAATAAGGAAGCTTCATTCTTTTGAATGAGTGCTGACCGAATAGCTACAGCAAATTCACCATTATTTTTTCCATCGAACCAGCCCACCGGTCCAGCGTACCACCCACGATTGAGCACTTCATGGGAACGTATATAGTCAACCGATTTTTTCTGGGGCATGCCTCCTAGTGCTGGGGTAGGATGCAAACGACCTACGACATCAAGCAGTGTATACCCTTGTTCGAGAGTGGCTGTAACCGGAGTATATAGATGTTGCAAATTACTTAGCGGATACACTACTGGTGACTTAGGAATTTCCACATCCAAACAACACGCTTCAACAGCTTCTCGTATCATTTGCACAACAAAATCATGTTCTTGACGATTTTTGGGATCTTGAAGCAAGGTTTGTCCCAATTTCTGATCCTCTTCATCATTTCTCCCCCGCGGAGCAGTTCCTGCTAGGCAAGTAGAAACTAGTTCTTGATTATCCACTCTAGCTAAACGTTCTGGAGTGGCTCCGACAAAATAGTCACCTCCACTCTCTATAGCAAAAATATAACTATTATCCTGAGTATTAGATAAGTTCTCTATAACTGCTGCTAGTTCAACCTCTCTACTAAATTTAAGACGTATCTCTCGAGCAAGCACAACTTTTTCTAATTCGCCGTTTTTTATATCTTCAGTAGCCTTTTCAACACTTACTTTCCATTTGTCAGGTGAGATTTCTTCAGTGTTGGATCGGTGCGGCAAATTCACCTCTTCTCGAATACCGTTCAAAAGTTGTTGCTGATCGCTCTTTATTTGGTGAATAATTTGTTGGGCGTGGTCTTCTTCTAATACGAGAATATTTGTCGTTAAATATGACTTTTCATCCTTATTCGTTAATAAATACATAGGAATGGTCATTTGATTATCAGGAAAAGCCTCCCAAGGTGATCTATTAACCTGTTGAGTATCAAAACTAAATCCACCCAATGCCACAAGACCCGTTCCTTTTTCATTTATGCTATCGTATACCTTCGCTTTCTCCTGAATATCATTCCACACAGACTCGACTTCATTAAAACGATGCTGATCAGCTGACTGGATTCTCTGTGCAGAACCAACCCCCGCTAAAACAAACGCTTCATCGGCGCTTCTCCAAAACATGCGATGCTTATCAATTTTATTTGCCCTATCTAAAAAAGCAATACTGTCCGTTCGATCTATTTGATTCACTATACATACTAATTGTGGCTCTCCTTGCAGGGTCGCCTGATTTATAGCTTCCTCTACGATTTCATCAATCTGAGGTATTTTTGTATGAAGCATGAAAATTCCTCCCATCCCCAATAGGGACGATGCATTTAATTATTTTTATCTAAATTAAAACAAACTCTCTTCTATTTTATTCTCTTTCTTGTCAGGACTCAAGGATTCCCTATTTTCCCTAACATATAGTTGCAACGATTGACACTTTCAAACCGTTTCACTAAACTTAAGTTGATATTATAATATAAGGGAGATTTGCTCCATGAGCTCAATACCTAAACAAAATATGAAAGCTTCCTTGAATGAAAGGGATGGATTTCAAGTCTGGTGGCGTTTATTACGTCCCCATACACTAACAGCAGCATTTGTACCTGTTTTTATAGGATCTATGCTGGCCGCACTTGAGGGATCCATTCATCTGGGATTATTTACAGCGATGTTAATCGCATCTATTTTAATTCAGGCCGCAACCAATATGTTTAATGAATATTTTGACTATGTCCGCGGTCTCGACAATGAAAATTCTGTTGGAATAGGGGGTGCCATTGTCCGGGATGGGATAAGTCCCAAAGTTGTGAAGTCACTTGCTTATAGTTTCCTTGGAGTTGCCACTTTATTAGGTTTTTATATATGTTCATCTTCAAGTTGGTGGATTGCGGTGATAGGGTTAATATCCATGTTATTTGGCTACCTATACACAGGCGGACCTTCCCCAATTGCCTACACGCCATTCGGTGAACTTACGGCAGGACTATTCATGGGAACGGTTATTATTGGAATCAGTTATTACATTCAAACGTTATCAATCAGCTGGGATGTTATTATCATTTCTATTCCTGCAGCCATTTTTATTGGGGCTATCCTTTTGTCTAACAACATTCGAGACCGAGTAGGTGATGCCGAAAATGGTCGGAAAACATTGGCGATTCTTTTTGGTCATCAAGGCTCTATACGTTTTTTAATGACTGTATTTATTCTTGCCTATAGTCTTACATTAATTATGATCCTGGTCGGAATGCTGCCCCTATGGTCTATCATTACCTTTCTGAGTTTAATGAAAGCTATAAAAGCTGTGCGCGGGTTTGTTGGAGAAAAGCAACCTCTCGAAATGATGCCAGCGATGAAAGCAACTGCCCAAACAAATACAGTGTACGGAATATTATTAGGATTGTCATTGTTGATCCACCTTTATATTCCACTCACACTTTAGGATGGTTCTGACCATCCTTTTTCTATAGGTTTGATCGACTATCATAAAAAAAGGAATGATAATTATGGAAATTTCAATGAAGAATACCTTAATGGAAACGTTAGGAATAGAGGTTGTTATAGCTAATCCTGAAGAAGTAACGCTCCGCATGCCGGTTAATCAGCACACACATCAACCCATGGGATTCCTGCACGGAGGGGCAAGTGTAGCTCTGGCGGAATCTGCCGCAAGCATCGCATCGTTCCTAAATATCGATCCTAAAAGCCAGCAAGTATTTGGTATTGAGATTAACGCAAATCATATTAAAAGCGTACGAAGTGGTTATGTATATGGTACAGCCAAGCCTTTCCACATTGGTAAAACTACAATGGTTTGGGAAATTTCTATAATTGATGAAAAAGAACAGCTGATTTCCATATCTCGTTGCACTGTTGGCGTTGTAGCGCTTAAAAATTCGTAGCTACCTGAAAAATAAATTTTTTTCCTTTAAAGAAGTAAGTAGTTCAGTTTTGGAGTACAACTTTTGAAAAAACACACTCCAGAACGAGCTGCTTTTTCATTGTGAATTCATGACTAAAGTCGTAATGTTTAACGTTTGGATTTTTAATGCCCAAGCGTTCTTTTTTATATTTTCTTGTTAAACTAAAGCCCCAGATTGTGAAAGACTCAACTTCGGGACATTCCGGTGGTTTCCGTTACAAAGGATGGCGTTTGAAGGTCCGGGAAATCCCCGCTTTCCATGGGCATGTGGCGAGCTTCCTCAGGCTACGCCTTCCGGGATCTCACCGATCATGTTCATCCCACAGGAGTCTTGGGATTTCCCGGATCTTCTTGCTTTCGTGAGGAGAACGGAAACATCGGATAAGCTACTTCACGTGAGCAGAATGCCCCATGCGTGAGAATCTTGCAGGTTGAGGCTTTATTCTAAAGCATAGTAAGACGCATTCTCCTATGCCGGGGATTCGTTCATTTCCATGTCGAATGGGGTGGCTTTGAAACGACGAGACTCCCGCGGGAGAAGGAGCTAGGCGAGACCCCACAGGGAGTGTCAACGACCGAGGAGGCTTGCCAGTTCCCCCGCAGGAAAGCGAGTTGTTTCAAAGCCACCCTATCCCTTATACGGTAACGAACCCCCATGATCTCGGAATCAATTTTTAAACAATTCTGCTCTGTTAATTTAAGAACCGTCCTTCACAGACTCCACAATTATTTTAACATAAAATGACAATTATCTACTTAGTCTATATAAAATAACAGACCAAATCATATGCGATTTGATCTGCTAATTCGTATGCTATTTCGTAAGCTCTCCACCGAAACGGAACTACTTAAGCGAATGCATACCTCTTAAGAAGAGATTTTAATTTTTGTAGTCTAGAACTGAACTAGTTAGAACATAAGTCACTCTTCTTTTTTATCATCATTAATCATCTAAAGGATTCATACTCTCGTTTCCTGACATATTTTCAATCATAAAAACAAGTAATTCTATTTCCTCATCGATATCTTGTATACTTGCTGTTTCCACCGGAGAGTGCATGTAACGGAGCGGAAGAGAGACAAGGCTCACAGGTACCCCCTTTCCTGTTAAACGCATACGGTCAGCGTCTGTGCCCGTAGCGCGAGAGGTTAACTCATATTGTACTTTCATGTTTAATTCTTTGGCACTGGACTCCAACAGCTGATTGATTTTTCGATTAATTGGGGCCCCTTTAGCTAAAACAGGACCTCCTTCTAACGTAATATCACCATATTTATTTTTATTAACTCCAGGATAATCAGTAGCAAACGTCACATCACATGCAATTGCCATTGTCGGTTCGATTCCAGCTGCTGCAAAATAAGCTCCTCCCATATTCGTCTCTTCATTTACTGTACTTGCTGCATAAACACCTACATTTAAATTTTTCTTTGACAGTCTACGAAGTACTTCACCGATAATAAATTGTCCGGTACGATTATCAAGACCACGCCCCGTAATATACCGATCCATTAGGATTTCAGGTTCACGCTTATAAACAACTAAGTCTCCAATTTTTATAAATTCATCGATTTCTTCTTTTGATTTTGCGCCACAGTCGATAAATAGTTCATCAAGACCAAAATCACCTTTTATACCACCATGATGTTGAGCATTGACACCGATCACTCCATTCACTTTCTTGTGTTCACCAAGTATAGTTACCTTCATACCTACTGCAGCTTTTGGATTGATTCCCCCCATCTTGTCAAAGTGAAGAAACCCTTGTTCATCGATTCGGTTAATGACTAAGGCAATTTCATCACAATGCCCTGCTAATAACACTTTAAATTCTGCTTCTGGATTTAAAACAGCAATCGCGTTTCCAGAGTGATCTGTTCGAATTTCATCAGCATATGGCTTCATTTCCTGGATCCATTTTTTTTGAATATCCATTTCCATACTAGAAGGAGAAGCTGTAGATAATAGTTCCATCAATAAATTCTGGGCTTGCTTGTTCATATGTAATACCTCCTCAAGTTTCTATATAAAATTATACCACCCCAACTATGAATTAAAAAATCCGCATAAAAACCGCTTAGATAGGGAACAGAAAAGAGTGTACAGATAACAAGGAGGTAATTATAAATGCAGTTAGATTGGTTCGAAAAAGGTGAAAAAATCTCCAAGCTATTATCTTAACGGAGGATTGGTGTGGTGACGCCATGTTAAACATTCCTATTTTCTTAAGAATTTCCGAATCTGCCAATATAGAGACACATTTCTTATTAAGGGATGAGAACTTGGAGTTAATGGATCAATTTCTTAGCAATCACTCTTCTAGGTCTATCCCAAAAATTATTATCATGGATCAAGCAGGAAATGAATTACTAAATTGGGGTCCGCGGGCTCCAAAGATCCAACAATTTATTGATAACTCAAGTACAAACTTACCTCATCAACATGAAGAGCAATTTAAAGAAAAACAAAAAGAAATGTTCCAATTCATTACAAAAGCATTTCGTGACAATGAAGATTTTAGATCATATGTTTATCAAGATCTAAAAGAAACATTAACAAAAATATAATTTCCCATTAAAAGCGCCTCTTTTATGAGACGCTTTTATGTTTGAAGTCCTCAAGTATAAGCCATACTAGATAAAAAAAGAGGAGTTCCGTTATGCAACAATGGGTTCGTCTATATTTTCAATTACCGTTGTTCCTACGTTTATTAGGGACCGTTTTAATTTTTATGCTATTTTTTGGCAGTCTCATTCACATTATTGAACCTGACAATTTCCCTACTTTATTTGATGGAATTTGGTGGGCGTTCGTGACGGGTGCTACAGTAGGCTACGGGGATTATGTCCCCTTAAGTACAGCAGGTAAAGTAACAGGCATTTTATTAATTTTAGCTGGTGGAGGAGTGGTCACGTTTTACATGGCTACGCTCTCAGCAGCTACAATCACCCATGAGCGAAACCTTTCAAGAGGAAAGGTTAATTTTCGAGGGAAGAACCATCTAATTTTAATTGGTTATAATGAGCGAACCCGCCAACTTATTGAAATGATGACGGAACATAATCGCCATGAAGATATTGTGCTCATTGATCGAACGATGAAAAAACTATATAAGCATCATTCGAATGTCCACTTTATCCATGGGGATGCAACTATGGAAGATATTTTAGAAAAAGCGAATCTCAGAGAGGCAAAGACAGCCATAATCACCGCTGATCCATCTAAAACTGAGCATCAAGCCGATCAATCCGTAATTCATCAAATTGTTGCTCTAAAAGGTCATAGACCACAGTTATTCATTATTGCGGAAGTATTAACGGATCAGCAGCGAATCAATGCAGAGCGAGCAGGAGCGAATACAGTGATTCGATCCAATGATTTTATGAGTAGCCTATTATTTCATGAACTTTATCACACCGATCCTGTAGAACCATTTCAATTGTTATTAGAATTGTTAACATCTAGGCAATTCCACGAAGAAGCTATTCCCTCCTCTTTAAAAGAGGAAACAATGGAAGAAGCCGTTAATTACTATTTCAAAAAAGGGTCCATTGTCATTGGTTATCGTAAAGATAGAAACCTTTCATTTTTAATCGAACCTTTAACACCCTTAGAGAACATCCAAACCTTAATCGTCCTTATTCCTTTGCGTACGTAGAGCTTGCTCAGCATCTTCTAATACTTGTTTTCCTGTTGAAATGAATTTCTCAGGAAACTCTCCGTCCTTATCTTTTGGTTCTTGAAACTGGTCGACCATTGCTCTAAAGTTTCCTTCTCTCACATGATCGTCTATACTATCCTGATACACATGGGATAAGAGATAAGGTTGGCGTATGATGACCATTGTTGAATCTGATGGGGAATCAAAGTCACTTGCCGTTACTTCGAAAGGGATTCTTAAATATTGGTAGCCCTCCTGATCGTCAATTTTATAATCTAGATAGCCATGATCATATTCCCAGTTGTCAGCAAGACTAAATCCTAAAGGCGTTAGAGCTTGTTCTAATTCATGGAAAACATAAATATTATCAGTTAATTCAGACTCTAAAGTAATCATCTCATTCACTCCTTTAGAGTATAGTTTACCCAAAAAAAACACCTCCAATTAACCAATGATTGGAGGTGGTGGAATTATTATATTATAAACGTTTTTCCAGTTCTTCTTTCTCTTTTTCGAATCCAGGTTTCCCTAGAAGGGCAAACATGTTTTTCTTATAAGCTTCCACACCTGGTTGATCGAATGGATTAACTCCAAGAAGATAACCACTAACAGCACAAGCTTTTTCAAAGAAGTAAGCTAAGTATCCAAATGTATAAGCATCAAGTTTTGGAAGGTGAACAATTAAGTTTGGAACTTGACCATCCGTATGTGCCAACATCGTGCCCTGGTAGGCTTTTTCATTAACATAGTCAACTGTTTGACCAGCTAAGTAATTCAAGCCATCTAAGTTTTGTTCCTCTTCTTCAATTGTAAAATCAGACTTTGGCGTTTCTACATGAAGTATAGTTTCAAATAGATCACGACGTCCATCTTGTACATATTGACCTAATGAGTGGAGATCCGTCGAGAAGTTTGCTGAAGATGGATAAATTCCTTTTTGGTCCTTACCCTCACTTTCACCAAATAACTGTTTCCACCATTCCGAGAAGTACTGAAGAGATGGCTCATAGTTAATCATCATTTCGATCGTTTTCCCTTTACTATAGAGCGTGTTTCGGACAGCCGCATATTGATAGGCTGGGTTTTCAGATAACTGATCAGAACTTAGCTCTTTCCGTGCTCCCTGAGCCCCTTGCATCATCTCTTCAATATCAATGCCACTTACAGCGATTGGAAGCAAACCAACAGCTGTTAGTACGGAGTAACGTCCACCTACATCATCAGGAACAACAAAGGATTCATACCCTTGTTCATCAGCCAATGTTTTAAGCGCACCTTTGTCTTTATCTGTAGTAGCATAAATCCGCTTTTGCGCTTCCTCTTGACCGTACTTTTCCTCTAAGAACTTACGAAAAGCTCGAAAAGCAATAGCAGGTTCAGTCGTTGTACCACTCTTGGAAATTACGTTAACAGAAACATCTTTTCCTTCTAAAAGGTCGTACAAATCATTTAAATATGGGGCACTAACGCTATTTCCAACAAAGAATACTTGTGGAGTTTTTCTTTGGTCTGATGAAAGCTCATTGTAAAAGCTGTGGTTTAGCATTTCTATCGCAGCCCGTGCTCCCAGGTAAGAACCGCCAATGCCGATAACAAGTAATACATCGGAATCCTCTTTAATCTTTGCTGCTGATTTTTGAATGCGAGCAAACTCTTCACGATCGTAATCTTCAGGTAGATCAAGCCAACCTAGAAATTCATTTCCCGTACCCGTCTTTTCATGAAGTGCTTTGTGAGCTAACGATACAGCATCTTGCATATATTCAAGCTCATGTTCAGCAAAGAAAGGCAATGCTTTTTCATAATCAAAACGTACATGTGTCATCTGAATTCCTCCATAATAAAAAATGATTTTAAACTAATCCACTTTCACTTTATCGAAACCTAGCGAGCAAATCAAGTAAGTAATTAATTGTGACGCATTCAATAAGGATAAAGAGACACAGCAAACTGTGTCTCTTTATCAGAATTATTTAGACATTTCTAAAATTTCTTTGACATCATTCTCTTCTAATGATTTAAAGTTTCCGAACGCGCCTCGTTTCATGGCACGATTAATGATTACATCGAATTTATCATCGTTAATGTCATAATAAGCAAGGGTTTCTGGCGCTCCTAAGGAAGACCAAAATGTACGCAGTTCATTAATTCCTTCTTCTGCTACTTGTCGCTCGGATTTCCCTTCGGAATTTACATGAAACACGTTCGTTGCTAAACGAGCAAAACGAGTAACGTCTACTTCTAAATTATGCTGCATCCAATTCGGGAACAAAATAGAAAGGCCTCCAGCATGCGGAATATCATGTACAGCTGATACAGCGTGCTCAATATTGTGAGTAGCCCAATCGCCACGATATCCCATTTGTAACATTCCATTTAATGCCATAGTTCCTGCATATAATATGGTTTCACGGTGTTCATAAGACTCTAAGTTATCGAGTAACTTTGGAGCAGTATCAATAACAGTCCTCAATACTCCTTCAACCATTTCATCTTGAGATGGAGATTGAGTATTATTATGGAAATATTGTTCAAGTAAATGACTCATCATATCAACAATTCCATAAACGGTTTGATCCCGTGGAACAGACATTGTATTTTGTGGATCTAAGATAGAAAATGTTGGATACGTATAAGGTGCAAAGCCCCATCCGTACTTTTCATTGGTTTCCCAGTTCGTAATAACAGCTCCACCATTCATTTCAGATCCTGTTGCAGCCAATGTAAGGACCGTACCAAAGGGAAGTGCACCATCTGGAGTAGCTTGTCTTGTGACTAGATCCCAAGCATCTCCACTATATTTAGCCCCTGCTGCTATAGTTTTGGTACAGTCAATCACACTGCCTCCACCAACAGCTAAGAGAAAATCAACACCTTCTTTTTTACAAATATCTATGCCTTTTCTTACTGTAGTTAATCTAGGATTCGGCTCAACACCTGCTAGTTCATGTACTAGAACATTTGATTTATTTAGTTGTTCCATGACATTATCATAGACACCATTCTTTTTAATGCTACCTCCACCATAAACGACCAATACTTTTTTTGTTTCTTTCGGAAGTTGCTCTGGTAACATTTCAACCTGATCCTTACCAAATATTAACTTTGTTGGATTATAAAATGTAAATGTATCCATTTCCATTCTCCTCTCTTCATTAAACATCATTACTACATTATCACATTATCCCCTATCTCAAACGGTTTCTCAAAAGAAATGCGTTATGTATAAAATTTCTAACATCGTTCAACCTATAACTATTCAAAAGTATAAGGAGGTTGAAGAAATGAGTTGGATTCAAAGAGTAGCACTAGTGTTAATTATCATCGGGGCCATTAACTGGGGACTGATCGGCCTTTTTCAGTACGACCTTGTAGCTGGACTATTTGGTGGAGGAGAACAAAGTGGAGCTTTTGCACGTGTCATCTACACTCTCGTAGGAATTAGCGGACTTATTGCCATATCCATATACTTTTCACGCACCGCTGAGCACAATGATGCCGCTGCTGAGGTAACAGAATAGTAATTAATAAGAAAACCCGGCTTTTTAAAAGCCGGGTTTTACTCATTTGCATTATTTACGATACTTTTCGCGGTCATCAGACTGTTTGATCCAATCCTCTAATTTATCTTTTAGAGTATTGAAACCTGCAGAAGCATCTTCTTGTTGTTGCTTAGGTGCAACTGCTTGCTTACGCGGACGACGCGGCTCTTGCTTCGGTGCTTCTTGAGTAGCACGGATGGAAAGAGAATATTTATTGCTTTTTTCATCAATGTTTAGAATTTTAACTTGTACTTCGTCACCTTCAGTTAGGTGCTCGTTAATATCCTTTACATAGCCGTGTGTCACTTCAGAAATATGCACTAGACCTTGCACTTGATCATCAAGAGCAACGAATGCACCATATGGCTGAATCCCTGTTACTTTACCTTCTAATACTTGACCTTCTTGAAACTTATCTGACATGCTATACAACTCCTGATATAAATTATTCGTTTCTTTTCACGCAATTATTGATTTTACCACACCTTTTCATTTTAAGCAAAGAAGTTATAAGAGGTCCTTAACTTTATATATGTTCATGATATAATAACTAAAAGGATGAGGAGGTAATTTTTATGTCTATTGGAGATAATTTACAAAAGTATCGAAACCTAAAGGAATTTACTTTAAAGGAACTTGCTGAAAAATCCAGAATAGGTGTTCATGCTCTAGAATCATATGAATCTAACGAAAGAGTACCTGAATTAGATACAGTTTTGAAAATTTCTACCGTACTTGATATCCCAGCTTCAGAACTTATGGAAAGCGAGGATCACAAAAATATAGACGATGAACTACACAATCTTGTCCAGCAAGTAGGCGTCAAAAGATCAAAATTACTATTAAGAAAAGCTCTTGATTTTTCAGAGGAAGACGTTTTAAAAGCTATGAACCTCCTTTACGAACTAAATGAAGAAAAAAGTAAAAAAGAGGTTTAGATGATAAGAAAAAAGGCTATATTAATTAGCGTAAGACTTTCTCGTATTCCCCCTGTGTAAGCAAAGCGACCGTTCGCTTTGCTTTTTTTTGATTTCTTTTTTAAGTTTGCTTTAGTATCATCTCAAACTTCTTTTAGTTATCATAGAGTTACGATACAATCATTGGAGTGATAAATTTGAGTAATTTTTCAAAAATAACCTCACGTAAAGGGACAAGGTCTGTAAAATGGGACTTTGCGGAAGAACTTTACCAAAACAAAGATATTCTCCCTATGTGGGTGGCAGATATGGACTTCCAGGCTCCTGAAGCAGTATTGCAAGCTCTTCAAACAAGAGTCGCGCATGGAATCTTCGGTTATACTCTACCTGACGATCATTTAAAAAAAGTGATTATTGACTGGCTTCTTACCCGTCACAAATGGGAAGTAGACAAAGATTGGATTACTTATAGCCCAGGAGTTATACCAAGCCTACACATGACTGTTCAAGCACTTACAGAAACAGAAGATGCAATCTTAATTCAAACTCCAGTCTACCCGCCTTTTTATAGTGTTATAAAGGACCATAATCGAACAATTGTCACAAATTCATTAGTTTATGAAGAAGAACATTATTCGATTGACTTTGATGATTTCGAAGAAAAGATAAAACAAAACAATGTAAAACTATTTATATTATGCAACCCCCATAACCCGGTTGGTCGAGTTTGGACAAAAAAAGAATTAACGAAAATGAGCGACATATGTGTTCAACATGGTGTTACCGTTATTTCCGATGAAATTCATGCAGACCTTATTTTCAAACCTCATAAACATATTCCAATAGCGTCTCTAAATAACGAGATAAAGGAACAAACGGTTACTTGCTTATCTCCTACGAAGACCTTTAATTTAGCTGGTTTGCAAGCTTCTTACTTAGTTACAGCTAATGAAGAAACTCAAAAGAAAATAAAGAGCCAATTTAGTAAACAAGGACTTAACATGTTAAACACTTTAGGTGTAACGGCCATGGAGTCAGCTTATTCTGAAGGGGAAGAATGGCTAGATGGTTTACTCGAAATATTAGAAAGTAATCGTAATTATGTAGAGGAAAGATTTCATAATGAAACCGAATCGATTCGAGTCATACGAGCTGAAGGAACTTACCTTCTTTGGTTAGATTGTCAATCTTTAAACTTCTCACAAGCTGAACTTAAATCATTTATGCAAAAGCAGGCTCAAGTTGGTCTGAATGACGGCGCCTCTTTCGGTGAAGAAGGGCAAGGCTTTATGAGAATAAATATTGCAGCTCCTTTTGAAATCATCGAAAATGGTGTGACTAGAATTATAAATGCTGTTCAAAATCACAAAACTTCCTAGCATCGCTAGGAAGTTTTTTTACTCTTCATTCTCATCTGACTCAGTAGGGTCAGTTGTTTCATCTTTGTCTGCGTCTATCGTAATTTCAGCACAAGCCACTCGATCACCTGAATCACCTGCTGGCTGACTCATTCCATCATCTGCTCCACTATGAATAACTAGTGAAGTTCCCTCTTGCCTTAGTAAAGATGTTTGACCATCCTTTAAAGTAGCACCAGCGAGCATTAACTTAACATCAACAGTCCCATCGCTTCCCGCTTCTATGTTTGGTAAATCACCTGTATGAGCCCCCTTTTCATTCATGAGTCCGTGATCAGCGTTCTTTGGATTAAAATGATTACCCGCACTTTTAAAATCCGGTCCTTTACATTCTGGCCTTTCGTGAACGTGTATCCCATGTATACCAGCAGCTAGCCCCTCTGCTTTTACTGCTACTTCAACGCCATCAGACTGTTCTGTAAAAACAGCTGACCCTATTCTGTCATCTTCCTGGTTATATAAAGGGGACTCAACTGGTGAACGCTCGTCACTATTACACCCCATTAAAAACATAAGACATATAATCCCCATGCAAATTTTCATTAAGAACGTCCTTTCAGAAAAACAAGATATCCATAGTTTTTCCTTTTTACACATTCTTTATAAGTAAAAAATAAGCAAGACTTGAGAAGTTACCTCAAATCTTGCTTATTCGTCTGCTGTTCATTATGTTTTTCGGTGAAATGTTCCGTTTGCTTTTCTTCTTTACGAGAAGCTTTTATAATAAAGTACATCGTCACAACAGCAGCGATCATGAAAACTGCTAACGTCAGCACAGCTGGTAAATATTCAGACTTATCCTCTGGAAAATATAGAAATTCCATCATAGGATGACCACACCCTTCCTTCACAACCGTATTATAACAAAATTCATCACTTTAAGTAGCTGATTCACTATTTTTTCACATTTTACTATCTTTGTTACAATTGTTAAAAGGAGGAATATATAATGACACAATTTCAAGCTGAAGATCTAGTAAGAGCTCATTATAAAACAGGTATTTATATTGGGGAGTTTATCGAAGAACGTCGAAACGCTTTATTAATTAAAGTACTTGCTGTTGAAAAACATCCGATGCAAGGAGACTTACATAATCCCGGTAAAACTGATGATGTATTTTTCCATCAAAGAAAGGCCCTAAGTTATCAAGAAAAGGCTAATATTCATACACAGGCAGTAGAGCCTTATGAGGAAACCGTGGTCCCGAATTACATCGAATCACTGAAACAGTCCGTTCATCAGTTAAAAGAAAAATTAAATCGTAGAGAAACTGATTTTAATGAGTATGCGCTTCGGCAATTAGAAAATCTAGAAGAACAATATTTCAAAAGTCCAAACTCCTAAGAAATGGAGCTTGGACTTTTAATCTCCAGGAACACGTAAATTCTTCTTTTTCTTAACCGGTTCACCATAAATTTTCTTAGTAATTTTAGGTGCTTGCTCGAATAAAACCATTCCAGCAAAAGCAGCAAGCAAGATATAAAGACCACTAAACGTTTTCAAAACCCCGGTTGCCACGCTTGCTATAACAACAGAGAACTCACCTCGGGCACACAAAGAGAGGCCTGCTCTTAAAGAGGCTCGTTTTGATAATCCATAAAACGGACCACCTACTACTCCTAAAATTAGTTTGGCAATAATCGACCAAACAATGATAGTTACAAGCAATCCTATCATCGGTACTCCATTTCCTACTTCTATCGTCGTCCCAAAGTAGATGAAAAAAGTAGGTAACATTAGATCGCGAACAGGAAACACCGTTTGTTCCACCTTGTCAATTTTACCAAT
Organism: Halobacillus seohaensis; assembly: GCF_042663045.1. Taxonomy (NCBI): domain Bacteria; kingdom Bacillati; phylum Bacillota; class Bacilli; order Caryophanales; family Bacillaceae; genus Halobacillus; species Halobacillus seohaensis. The sequence continues at coordinate 35,495 of NZ_JBHSZV010000062.1, forward strand.
TTCAGCAAGCATCATACCTGCTAGAAAAGCTCCTAACACTTCAGATAACCCTAAAAGCAAAGCTAGTCCACCATAAGACAAAGCAATTCCAATAAGTAACGCTATTTTAAAGTCTTCATCAGAAATTCTATCCAAAAAGACCTCGAATTTCTTAAATACAGTTTTGCCAATAATAACGGCAAGCAATGTAAGTCCAACAATCTTTCCAACTAGAGAGAAAAAAGCCAAGGATGTAAACGTTTCTCCAGAACTAACGCCAAATAAAATAGCAACAACAATAGGCGCTACTAAGTCTTCAAAAATCAAGATGGCTAATATGAACTCTGTCTCAGTGTTAGCCATTCGCCCACGATCATCTAGTAATTTCGCAGTTATTGAAGAACTAGTAGCATAAGCAATCCCTCCAACAAGAAAGCTTGAAAATAAATCCAAATTAAATAAAAGGGAAATTCCTGTAGTCACACCTAAACTCAGCAATACATCCAACAAGCCTGAAGGCCATATTCTTTTTGCTATTCCGCCTAGTCGCTTAACGTTAAATTCAAGCCCTAATAAAAAGAATAATAAGACAATGCCGATCTCACTGGCGAAGTGAAGTAATTCATTATCCGCTAAGGCATCTGCTAAAACAATCCCCAGCAAAATATACAAAATCACACTGGGTATTTTAATTTTTATACTTAAGAACCCTAAATAAAAAATAAATAGCAGAATGAGCCCTGCCCCTAGTAAATCAGGAAAATCTGTGTGCACACTAAATCATTCCCCTCCATTACACAATGCTATCATATTATCAATTTGCTCTTGCTTCCCAATTGACATAATCACATTACCTGGCTGTAGCTTAGTGTCCGCTTCAGGGATCGCAATCGTTTTCCCCCCTTGTACGATACCAATTATAGTAACTCCTGTTTTATTTCGAACTTCTGATTCTTCAATGGTTTTATTCACAATAGGCGAACTTGCTTTCAATTCAATCCAATCGATCATAATCTGGTTTTTAAAGATTTTAAGTTTGTCAGCATCAACCGGCTGATAAGTAGCTCCTAGTAATTGAGCACCTAATTCACGAGTTTCATCAGAGGTTAAATCCATAGCAAAATCAGCTTCTTCATTATCTGCTTCGTCAAAGAAATAAAGCTCTCGTTTTCCTGTATGGTGAACAATTAACACAAGCATACAATTCTCAGCTGTTTTTAAAGAAATTTTCTGACCAATTCCAGGAAGTTGAGAAATCGATATATTCATGAGTAATACATCCTTTCCACAATCTGATTTACAGTTAATAATTAATCGCTTAACATATTTTTAATGAAAATTGTAGTGTGTTTAGAAAGGTCGATATTTTCTACACTATACGTATCAAACGTACGATCATCTTTAAAACACCTGATCACCGGGCGTTGCGGAAGCCCTTTGTTTTGAGCGATTATCGAACCAACCTTCCCATTTGATAAACGAACACTACTTCCGTTAGGATAAATTGCGATTGATCTTAAAAATTGCCATACATACTCTTGACCAAACCACACATTTGTTAAGCCTAAAATTTTTTCACAAGCTTCATAAGGTAGTAAAGGTTTAGAGCCATCTTGAGGGGCAACTAAGTTATCATAGTAATTTGTGATGCCAACAATTTTAGCATAAGAATGGATTTCGTCTTCTTTAATCTCTCTAGGTGCTCCTGATCCATCAATATGCTCATGATGCTGAAAAGCAACGTGAGCGGTTAGTGTACTTAATTCACGATTTTGCCTAAGTAAATCAAACCCTTCCCATGCATGATGTCTTTGACTACCGTTAGAGTGAACAGCAATTTTCCCAATATCATGAAGCAATGCACCAGTCCCTAGATCACGTAATTCCTGCTCCTTATAACCAAGTTTTATCCCTACAAGTATTGACATAATTCCTACATGAACAGAATGGATAAGTGATTGATTATTTATAGTCCGAATATCAGATAAATGTAATAGCACTTCCGGTGAGTCAATTAAATCATCTATGATCAACGTAGCAGATTTCTTTACACGATCGGGATTAAACCCCTTTCCTGACTGAATATAATCGAAGGAAGTCGATAAGTTACTCAATAATTCTTGTTTTGTCTCTTCACTAATAGAATCGTTCGTAACAGATTCCCCTTCTTCATCCTGCAAGTATATCGCCTCTACCCCCATTCCTTTTAATCGAGAAATGAGACCAATGGTTAACGTAATTCCGCTATTGAGTAGAATGCGACCATCATCTGAATAAATATTCTTACCTAAGCGATCATTTTGTTGTACATGTTGGATTAAAGCATAACGCATATATTCTCCCCCGATCCTCCCTACCTATTATGTTTATTCTATCAGTTGGATAATTGTCATTCCACATCTTTATTTGTTTTCCGCCCCTTTGTATGGTAATTTTAAAACGAGTTAAATGTTATAAGGAGGTCTTGCCAATGAGTGTACATATTGGTGCAAAACCCGGAGAAATCGCAGATAAAATTTTATTACCTGGTGACCCGCTTCGAGCGAAATATATAGCAGAAAATTTTCTTGAAGATACTACTTGCTACAATGAAGTTCGCGGTATGTATGGGTACACAGGTACTTATAAAGGAGAACGCATTTCGGTGCAAGGCACAGGGATGGGCGTACCTTCTATTTCTATTTATGTTAATGAATTGATGGAAAGCTATGATGTACAGAAACTCATCCGAGTTGGTACATGCGGTGCCTTGCAGAAGGATGTTAAAGTACGTGATGTAATCCTTGCCTCAACTGCTACTACTGATTCGCAGATGAACCGTATGGTCTTTGATGGAATCGATTATGCGCCTGCCGCTGATTTTCATTTATTGAAGAATGCTTACGATGCAGGAGTTCAAAAAGGGCTTAAGCTACGCGTTGGAAACGTATTTACGAGCGATAGTTTCTATCGTGATCACGCTATGGATTTATTCAATCTGCTCGCTAAATACAATGTCTTGGCTGTTGAAATGGAAACAACTGCACTTTATACATTAGCTGCAAAGTATGATCGTGAAGCTTTATCTGTTCTTACAGTTAGCGATCATATCCTTACAGGTGAAGAAACTTCATCAGAAGAAAGACAAACGACTTTTAATGAAATGATCGAAGTTGCTCTAGAGGCAGCCATCCAGGATTAAAAAAAGCCCATAAAGGGCTTTTTTTTATGAATATATAGCAATAGCTGCTAAAGTTCGCGCCATTACCCCAGATGGACCTTTTGGACCTAGATCGTGAGGAGATTCAGCCATTGAAGTTCCTGCAATATCTAGATGAACCCATGGAGTTTCTTCAGCAAATTCTCCCACAAAAGCTCCTCCCATAATCGGGTGGGCTTTACTCGTAGGGGAATTATTTAAATCAGCCACATCACTATTTCTTACTTGTGCTTGATAATCTTCATTATACGGCAGTTGCCAAATCGGCTCTCCCATTTGTTCAGCAATTTGTTGCACATTGTTAAATAACTTCTGATTATTCGTCATTGCTCCTGTCATCCATGAACCAAGGGCAGTAACTACACCACCTGTGAGTGTTGCAACATCGATAATACGAACTACTTTTTGCTTTTTAGCATAAGTAACACCATCAGCTAAAGCCAGCCGACCTTCTGCATCGGTATTCAATACTTCTATTGTCCGACCACTCATAGAAGTAATCACATCGTCAGGTTTGAACGCTGAACCTGAAATCATGTTATCAGTAGATGGGATAACAGCTAATATATTACACGTTGGTTTAACGCGACCAATGGTTTCCATTGCCCCTAATACAGCAGCTGCTCCTCCCATATCCCCTTTCATCCCTGGCATTCCTGTTTTAGATTTAATAGAGTATCCACCCGTATCAAAGGTGATGCCCTTCCCGACGAAAGCTGTTACATTTCCCCATTCAGGTAACCCTTGATACTTTAATACGATCATGGCTGGTGGTTCGGTTGACCCTTGGTTAACTGCTAATAAAGCCCCCATCCCTAATTGCTCCATCTCTTCTTTCTCTAAAATATCCACCGAAAAGTCATGCATGAGTGCTAACTCTCTAGCAAATTCAGCCATAGAAGTAGATGTAAGTAAATTTGCTGGTGAATGGATTAAGTGCCTTGCCGTATTCACTCCTTTACTCATTGCATATCCCATTGCTAATGAATTAAGTAATTCTTTATGATCAAGATTACCAACCAGAGTTATCTCATGTAGATAATCAAGTTTCTTTTCTTCTGTTGTTTTGAAATGTGCCAATTGATAAGTAGACATTCCCATACTCTCAGCAATAAGAGAAGCGCCTTCACTTGGACTCATTGAAGAAGGAAGAACACTATCAAACGCAATCGATACCTCAGTAATTCGATCTGCTTGCAACCTTTTAAACAACCTCCCAAAGACTTTACGGTAATTGTTGCGATCAAGATTTTTTTCCTCTCCTAACCCTAAGAAATAAATTCTTTTTGTTTCTAAGAGTTTGTTCGGTAAATATTTTGATACTTCCTTATAGTTACTTGATATATCTCCATCCAATATGTAATCCGTCAAGATCCCTTCTACACCTTCATTTAATGTTTGAAATGTGACGTTTTCTTCAATTTGTCCAGAAAATAAACCAACAACTAAAGCTTCTTCTTTTTGTAACAAGTCTTGTCTTATATTAAACATTTTTTAACACCTCCAACTATTAGTATACTAGATTTTAGTACTGATCTAAAAAAGGACAATGAATAATTATCTATGATACAATCATAATACTATAAATTTTGAATTCACTTCATTTAGTGTAGTAGAAGAAAGGATGTCCAAATCGATATGGAAGTACTACATAACTTCCCTTTGTGGGCCGCAATCGCAGCTATATTATTTGCACAAATAGTTAAAATCCCTATCCAATTCCTAGCTTCTAGAAAACTTGATCCTGGTTTAGCTTTTAGCACTGGAGGGATGCCTAGTAGTCACTCTGCAGCCGTTACGGCATTATCTACAGCAGTCGGAATTGATCATGGCTTTAATTCATCTATTTTTGCTGTCGCTGCTGTATTTACGATCATCGTTATGTTTGATTCAACAGGAGTGAGACGTCAAACAGGTGAACAAGCCATTATGTTAAATATACTGCTGAATGATTTTCAACGGTTTGTTGGAGAAGCAAAAGAGTGGGCGACTAAAGAGGAATACCAAAAAAGAGAAGAGTTAAAAGAATTGTTGGGACACAAACCCATTGAAGTATTTTTCGGAGGACTGACAGGAATATTACTTACAACTTTTCTTCATACACTTATCTATTAAATAAACCAAGCCGGCCGTCCGAAGACAGCTGGCTTGGTTTACTTTACTCTCCAAGAATTTCATTTCTAAAAACCTCTAACGCCTCATTATCATTATAGTAAATTAAATCCTTTTCGCGTAAAGTTCCATCGCCTTCTTCAATGACAAATACGTCTATTTCTTTTTTACCCCACTGATTATAAACATCCTCCACGCTTGGATAATATAAGTCAATCTTGTCTCCTTTAATGGCTGAACCTGTATCAGCTACCACACCATACCCGTACCCGGGAATAAAAAGCACTGTTCCTAATGGAAATATTTCTAAATCAGCAGCAATGGTTGAGTATAAATCTCTTTTCACTTCGACCCCTGAATAAGTTATTCCAAAGGCAGGATGGTCTGCATGTTTACCTGTTGACTCATGACCTGCTGTATAACCAGTCGCTGTCACTGTATATCGTGGAAATTCAGAAAGATTTAAAATATCCTCTAACGAATCTTTATTAATGGATGCAGAAGTCGCAGCCGATTCACTAGAGGTGTTCGTTAATGTTAATTCTTCTCCACTCTCTTCGCTCTTCGTTAGTTCCTTTAAAGTAATCCAATCATTTACATCCTTTAAAGAAAGGTTCGAAATACTTAACCACGTACTATAAATCGCCCCAACAAACAAAATAAATAATAAAATCCGTTTAAAAATTTGAGTCATGATGAATTCACCTCTCGATGTTCATCATGTCCAAAACGTTCCATCTCTATTCAAAAAAAGTCCGTAACTAGGGACGTCTTATCCTCTAGTTACGGAACTCCTATTAAAACATTTGGTATCCATTTTTCCTTAACCATTTTATAACTATACCAGCAACGATCGTACCGGCAAAACCGCTCACTAAAACAATAATATCAACGACTTTCAGATGAATTAATTGGTCAAATACGGTAGAAAAGGCATTTGATGTATCTGTGAAATATCGACTAATTTCAAAATTATCAACGATGAGCAAAATAATGACTGGATAAACGATAGCCATAATCCATGATGAACGAAGAATCATATTTAATAAAAAGCCAATTCCAAAGAAAAGCACAAAAAACAACAGCAATGAGACAGCAAACTGTACAATGTTCAACTAAGTTCCCCCTACTTGTAAAAAAGCAAAGACAGTAGAAAAACTGCCTTTGCTTTGTAAATCATTCTTATTTAAAGAAGTTTAACTTTCCTTTTTTCAAGACAAGTCCTAGACCACCTAGTTTAAGAAGGTAGCGATTATCAATGACCTTCTTCATAGCCGTTGCTGACCAACCAAATAACTTCTTATCATCAAAAACGACTCCGATTGCATCATCATGACCTAAAGAAGCAACAGTACCTTGAAGGTTTGGCTTAAACGGTTCTAAATGCTTATCACCGCTCACAAGCTTCGTAAGGTTCTCAGCTGTGTTTTCAGCCATTTGAATCGCAATCTGAGCTGTTGGTGGGTAAGGTCGCTCAGTTTCTTCATTAAATATAAGAGCACAATCACCAACGATGAACACTTCTGGATATTGTTTACTCCTTAAATCAGGCTCTACAGGCATACGGCCACGGTTAGCTTCAAATCCAGACTCTTCAACTAAGGAATTACCGCGAACGCCAGCTGCCCATACTACAGTGTTTGTTGCAATTTCCTCACGCTGTTCATCTTTTTCAAATACTAACTTATTTTCCGTTACTTCTTTAATCATCGCACCAATTTTGAAATCAACACCCTTAGCTTCTAGGGAGTTCATCGCATATTCGACAAGCTCTGGATCAAATCCAGGCAAAGCAGTAGGTGCAGCTTCCACATTTATCAGACGGACTTTTTCACGTGGAATATCGTATTCTTTACACAGTTCAGGTATACGGTTAGCAAGTTCACCAACAAATTCAATACCAGTAAATCCAGCACCACCTACAACAATGTTTAAGCGCTCTTCTTTTGGATTTGCTTCATTATTATATTTAGCAAAATTGTACTCGATATGCTGACGGATCAAACGAGCACTATTAATACTGTTAATCGTGAAAGCATTCTCTTTCAGTCCTGGTATTCCAAATGTAGCAGCCTCAAAACCTAGACCAATAACCAAATAATCGTAACTAAGTTCACCATCTTCTAAAACAACTTTCTTTTCTTCTGGTAAGATACTAGAGACAGTATCTTGTACAAAATTCACTTGACTTGTATTCACAACATCATTAATAGCAATACGTGTACGGTCGTGGTGCAGCGTACCTGCCGCATTCTCGTGTAACCAAGTTGTTTGATAATGATAACTATGCTTGTTTACTAAAGTAATATTTGCATCATTAGGTCCAAGACTTTTTTGCAATTTCACCGCAGTCATAATCCCACCATAACCTGCGCCAAGAATGACAATGTTTGGGTTGTTCATGAAAATCACTTCCATCTCTATAAATTTTACACTAAATATGTTACCTTGTGACTCGTTTCACACAATCATACATAAAAAAAAGCCTATCAATTTATATATATCTGTCACAAAATCGTAATTTATTTTCTAGAGTCAATATTAGACTTTTTTTTTATTATTTTCAACCCTTTCTTGATTTGTCCAAAGGTTGTAAATATTCCGATAATTATAAAGCGCTTACTCGGTAAACTTTCGTGCTTACACTTAGGGATTTGTGATAGAATAGGAAAAGTGTCATTTGATTTTGAACAGGGGGACAACTATATGAGTGATAAAGTTTATGATATAACCATAATCGGAGGCGGACCCACTGGTTTATTTACAGCATTTTATGGTGGCATGCGTCAAGCAAGCGTTAAAATTATAGAAAGTCTACCTCATTTGGGTGGTCAGCTATCAGCTCTCTATCCAGAAAAATATATTTTTGATGTAGCAGGATTTCCTCGTGTTGGAGCTCAAGAATTAGTTGATAATTTAAAAGAGCAAGCATTAGCATTTGATCCAGCTATTTCTCTTGAACAATCTGTTCAGACGATCGAACGTCTTGAAGACGGTTCTTTTAAGCTTGTTACAAATAAAGAAGTACATTATACAAGAACGATTATAGTAACAGCTGGAAATGGAGCCTTTCAGCCACGTCGATTAAAAATAGAGGGAACAGAAAGATTCGAAGATACCAATCTTCATTATTATGTAGATGATATGAACAAATTCGCTGACAAAAAAGTGATGATTTGTGGCGGCGGCGATTCAGCAGTAGATTGGGCATTAATGTTAGAACCCATTGCCAAACAAGTAAACCTTGTTCATCGTCGGGATAAGTTTCGTGCCCACGAGCATAGCGTAGAACAACTGAACAATTCTAAAGTAAATTTGATGACTCCTTATGCACCTGAGAAGATGATTGGAAACGAACGTATTCAACAGGTCGAACTACATGAGGTTAAAGGGGATAAAGTAGATACCATTGATGTAGACGAAGTCATTGTAAATTATGGTTTTATATCTTCTTTAGGTCCAATAAAAGAATGGGAACTTGACATCGAAAAAAACAGCATTATTGTCAATTCTAAAATGGAAACAAATATCAAAGGCATTTATGCAGCAGGTGACATTTGCACTTACCCTGGAAAAGTTAAACTAATTGCTACAGGATTTGGTGAGGGACCTACTGCCGTTAATAATGCAAAATCCTACATTGATCCAGACGCCAGAGTACAACCAAAGCATTCAACAAGTATGTTTTCATAAACCTATTTGTTTCTATAATATGCCCAAGAAAAAACATCTTCTCCAAACTTTGGAGAAGATGTTTTTTTAAAAAGTTACTTTTTTTCTATCAAGTTATTAGAGAGTCACAAACATGTTTAGTAGTTAATAATAAATATAAAGATTCCCCCTTTATCAGATTTAATGATGAAGGGGGAATATAAGTACGGAGATCATCCACTACATAAATTACTCACCAAATTGGTTAGAAATGTGAGTAAGTGAAATACAATTTCTATTGTAGTATAATCACCCTTTAATGTATAGGTGTTTTAAAGGATTAAAGTGTGAAAGTTTTGAAAAAATAATCCTCCATCAAAACTATTGACGAAAGACATTTCCTCCTCCTAATTGAAAAAGCTATTGTTCACTATGTGGATAGCCTTCTAATTGGTACGGATTAAATATTTAACTCACATCCCGAATCCGTTAAGCTAATCTCTATTACGTTTGATAAACCTTTGCAAAAACAAAAACCTTCTTAACGAAAATTCACTCCGCTAAGAAGGTGACTGCTGATATCCCGTTACCCCTTGTGAATTAATTAATTCACAAGGGGTATTAACAAACATGTTTGGACTTTGTATTTATTGAAAATTAACAGTTCGGGTCAGGTGTACCCGCATTCGTCGCCGTTTTGAAAGAAGATCCACAGCCACAGGAAACGATTGCATTCGGGTTATCGATCGTAAAACCTCCGTTATGCACCTCGAACCCCTTACCGTTATGTTAAGCGCTAGGTTATACGGTTTTCAGTAATTCTTCCATTATATACACGGCTGTTATCGTTCAATTGGGTTATTATTACTCAACCTCAGTAGCGATAGATTACGTTATTACAATTCTACCCAAAGTTTCCGCATAATACAAGCCCCATTATACAATCGCTCTCAGTTGAATCGAAGCGTACTATCACCCGTCTAACGTAAACTAATTCGCTTATATGGCGCCTGAGTACATTAACCGCTTTTCGTATAAACTTTCGCTCGAACTCTGTATTCATCGCAAGCCTGTTTGATCCTGCGCTTTCGTGAATCGCTCACCGTAAAAAACACGACTATAGGCGGCTTGGAGAACTGCTGCTCAATTAACGGAAGTAAGTGGGCGTACCTTTCGAGTTTCTTGCGATTCTCTCGCATACTTTGAGTACGGTCAATCTCGATAAATGTCATTATATTTCCGTGGGAAAACGTTGCGTCCGGAGTAATCGAAACTGTCTCGCCGTGCACCTTAAATCGCATCCGTTCCTCAGTCCGCCAGTCGTCCGGCATCCCTAAGCGTAGGTAAGCGTCATTACGTAATAAGGCGTGTTCAATATAGCTAACCTTACGCGCAACCTCTTGCGTGCTTCCGATTAAATCCCGCCCGGCCTTTGCTAACGAGTAAATCTTCGCCTCTTTGCGGAATGACTGAATTAGCTTTGCGGTTTCCAGTTCGGAAAGTATTCGGTTAGCATTACGCACACCCGCTAAGTCGTGTAACTGGCGCAAGTGTTCGCGCGTTGCGAATTGTAGCTTATCCAAACTGGACAAGATCGCTTCGTTTCGTATCTGGCGTTGTTCCGACTTCGTTAACGTTGCCATTGTTTCCTTCCCCTTTCGGTTCCTTTCGTTTGTACTTATCTAATCGGCTCAGCATGTTGTCGTCCTCAATGAGAGGCGTCTGTATCTCTTCTCTCGTACTCGTCTTGTATATAGCGCGACCTGGTATGGTCAATTCTTCACTACCTGTGTCGTCAATAGCGACTAAGCTCGCCGTTTTCGTAGGTAGTCGGAAACTAACGCCACCGTCGGCATTTTGTTTAACCTGACGCGGTAAATTGTCGGCGGTCGGATATTGTGATCCGTAAATTAGCCGATAGCCAAGCGCTCCTGCTACGCGTGTGATTTCGGACATTACGTACTGGCAATACTGCATCGCTTTCTTTTCTTCCTTATCCATAAACGGAGCCGGTGCTAACTGAGCGCCTTCGTCGATAATGATAAATGTGCGTTGTTTAACTCCGCTCTTAACTACGTTAGTTATTCGTTTCTGCCGCATCCACTTCATCATTTTTTCTATTTCCGCGTGGACCTCTTCGAATATTTCCTTTGCCTCGCTCGTATCCGCGCCTACCTTTACGACCTGCCGTAAATGATCGAACCTCCCGAACTCTAATCCGCCTTTCATGTCGATGATATATACGCGTAGGTTATCGGGATTTGTTTCGATTAATGAGGTGAGGACCGACTTTAGCAGAATTGATTTTCCATAACGGGTCATGCCCGCGACTATCATATGCGGCCGCTTTTCGAAGTTATGGTAAACGGGACCCTCTAATGTGAGCCCTAACGGAACTTGCCAACCGCCTCGCTTCGGAAAGCTGTCGTGATTAACTTCGGTAGGTAAGTCCTCGTTATATGCCCGGATGAACAGCTTAGAATGTTCGGTGTAAATTCGGACTGGCTTCGTGAATATTTGCGTGAGTGCTTCCGTCACCTTTTCATTAAGACACAGGCCGAACGGTAAGAGGTATTCATACTCCACATAATGATCACGTTTATATACTTCTATCAGCTTAGGCGGTTTTTCGTTTACGGTAAATTTCGTATTTACGAATACTAATCGAATCATCTCCTTTGTAGTGAGCGACCTTCTAGTCGAGAGATATCCAAGATAAGCTAGTAATCCTGACCAGTAAAAAACATCAGGTGAAAAGTACATAATAGAAACCTCCTAAAAAATAAAATACATAAGTATTGTGACTGACGAATGGCAGGAGAAGGAATGAAGATGAAAGGGAGATAATAAGGGTTGGAATATTCCTTGGTAGTTGCACGGTGGGAAATATAGTTGGAATACTCTATACCTCTTTCCTTTCACTCTTCCAATATATATACCTTAATCTATGCAATAGAGCCTACTAAACTTGCCTGTCCATGTGAAATAAACATCCAAAAATGTGAAGTAATAATTCAAAAGGGTTATGTATTTGTTTGTCGAATATAGATAATAGGTGATTCTATGAAAAGCAGAATAAAAGAATGGATCGTAAGAAAAGATTTATCTAACGAGGAAGTTTCGCGGAAGCTAGAGGTTTCCAGAGAGACTGTCTCAAAATGGGCAAACAATAAAGCATATCCATCGTTAAAAATGGCTTATAAATTGGCCGACCTCCTGAATGTGAAAGTTGATGATTTGTACGATCGAAAAAAGGAATAAAAAAAAGCGGGCCCCGTCATTTTGTTCGTTTCTCTGCAATCTTCGTCAACCTTTTCGGACGACCTATGCTACGTTAAAGGAAATAAACGGAGGTTGATCGAATGGGCGTATTTAAGAAGTTAATGGAAGCAGAACGGAAGTATCAGGCGAAGATAAGCGAATGGGACGATAAAGCTAAGAAGAAAGGCGATGAGGCGAAGGTGAAGCAGGCGGATGCAAAGCCGGAATCTCCCGGCAAGCCCGCCCGAAAACGCTGGCGTGATGAGACGTCTAACGAACGCTGGCTCGGTATTGGAAAGATGTTCGCAGGCGCTACGATTTTTTATTACGCTGCGGTTCCTATGGCGGTATTGTTCGTAATACTCCTTTTCATAGGCGTAGGATTATGGGACTTTATCGTCGGGTTGTTCTAACGGAAAATATACGGAGTTTGGAATAGTAAGGGACGAGCTATATCGTTGTGTAAAAAGATAGCACTCGTCCCAAGACTTAAATTTTCCGTCGCGTATAATAAAGTTTAGATTTGCGCCTTATTCCTCATCATACCACTCGCCTTGAATCATGGTCATCTGGCGCATAAGAAAGCTGCGAATCTCATCGTCTGGAATCGTAGGTATGTAGGACTGTACGTAGGTTGTCGGAGAGTTTTCAGGGGCTTCGTTATCTTTAACGGTAATGAGGCGATCACCGTCCGCCATTTTAACGGCTTTCGTTATTTCGTATTGGCTTAGTCCGTAAAGCTCGAGGGTGCGGCGTGTTTTGTACGGATCATCAAACATATTGCGGTCAACTCCTTTTTATTTCATCGGAGTTATATTCGACACTTTCCGTTAATTTCCTTCTAAATAAAAAAGAGCTCCCTCCTGCTTATTTGCAGGTAGAGATCCCTCTTTATTCTATATCCAATTGATCTAACAATTGAGATTCTAAGAAATCCATTCGTGGTTGTCGTAAATAATCTTGCTTTTCTAACAAAAGACTTTTATGTATTGTGGAAATCTGAGTCAAATCAATAGCAATTCCGTTTCTTCCTTTTGGAACGAAGACAAAGCCCTCTAATGAATCGTCTTTTAAATCTTCATACCACGGCTTCTTTGTCTCATATCCTTTAATTCCGAATACAGGAGCAACTTGGACATATTTAAAACGTTCAGATTGATTCACATTATTATTTGAAAGTATAACCACTTGTCTTGGCTTTACCGTAACGACCACATCTTGCTCTACCGCACTAGGTCTCCCATTCGGTCCAATTATCGAATCAAAATTACCGTGTCTTTCTTCAACTGATAAATTTCCATTTTCATCGGTCATCAAAAATTTTAAAGGCTGCTCTGTATCAGATAGATAATACATCGCAGCCTGAAAGAAGTATCCTTTTTCAATCTCACCCCAGTTTTCAGGGTGAATATATCTAGAATGCGGCACTTATCTTAGTCCTCCCCATAGACCTGCTTATAAGTCAGGTTGCTCAATCCACCGTTTCTTTCAGATAACTTATTGATCATCTCCATTCTTTCCGGATTCGTTGTAGCATAAAGATTAGATCTTTTTGTCTTTGGTCTTCTTCGCCTCTTTTGTGTAGGAGCATATTGAGTAATCGCCATCTTTTTATCCTCCTTTTTGTTATCACACAAATGCAACACCACCTTTTTGAGTAGTATTACATAGTATGCCTAACTTCTTATTCTGACTATACACCCTGATTACCACTTTTATCAAGTATATAATTAGATTTTGTTAGTAAAAGCACACTATTACCAACTATGTTTATTCAATTCCCGAACCTCTAGAACCATAAACGCAGGAGCTCGAAAGCTCCCGCATAACATTTAGTGTTTCGGCCTGTTCATCATTTCGTTTAATTCGTCCATTTCACGCTCAATCTCTTCGTCTGAATAAGTGCGTGAGGCTTTCGGTGTGCTTTCGTCTATAATCTCGGAGCGTTCGACTAATCGACCATGAAGCTTATACCACATCTCTAAAGCTTTAACCGAGGCATTACCGTTATTTGACGCGCCTTCTATTAGCTTCATCAGTTGTGAGTCGACTTTACTGCGATATGCCGCCAGCGATACATCGGAAAGGGCCTCCATATATTTGATAAAAATGAGCTCCTTTTTCCACTCATAGATAGTCTTACGGGATACCCCCACTTCTTCAGCGATATCTTCAACCTTTCTTACCTCGCCCTTAGGTGCGAAGTCGTTCGCAACCAATAGATGAGCTGCTCTAATCTTCCTGTTGTCTAAATGTGCTTCAATGTCCTTAATTGTTTTCATACTTCAATTCCCCCTCTTTTTGACTTTCTTCTAGTAATGGCTCAATCTCTTTATAGTGAGCGATCACTTTATGAATCTCTTCCCGTACATTCTCTTCGCTATCGCGCAGCCAAGCGACTCTTTCGTAAAGTCCTTCATTACGCAAGTCTGTTAGACTGCTCTCGTTTTCGTGGAATAACTTCATCATACGAGCGCTCTTATGCAGACTATGCTTTACATCGTCCATGTCGTAAGGCTCACCGCTATCGAGTACGGCGTTATACTGCCGCATGCTCCGGACAACTCCACGTACTAACCCGGAGTACATCGATAATTTATCGGAATACCGGAGCACCGCGAAATACGGCTCTACATCGTCGAAGTAACTCGTATCGACTGGAATAATCCGCCCTGCCTTAATAGTCGCCCCTATATAATGGGTAACTACTGGCAGTAAAGGACGGACGTGCTCATCGAAAATCACGGTAGCGAGCGCGTCATCGACGAAATCTTCGGCAGGAGCCTCCGCAGGTAAACCGGCTTCAACCCGCCTTTCTTGCCGTTCTCTTTTCGCTTCGTCTAGCCTTGTCCGGTACTCTTTTATACGTTGATGATGCGTCATTTCTGCCATTTACCTTATCTCCTTTCCGGTCGTTGATCGCTAAGTTAATCAATTAATCACCTCTTAACTAAATCGTTTGTCTCGATCTTGTTCTCGTTTCTGAATCGTCGAGACTTCGGGCTCAACTAAACGGCCGACTATGTGACGGTCCATCTTTATGACGGTTTCATGCCCGTTTTGATATCTGTCGGCAAACAGTTGGTATCCTGACGCAACGGCCTCAGCGATTCTGTCTGTATCCGTATTGCTACTTCCGGAGCCACTACGCGAAGCTGCGATTTGCTTTCCGAGTCCCTCTCCATATGAGTTAGCGTGCGTAGATACACTAAAATTGCGGTCTGTTGCCATCTTATCGAGAGGCTTCGAAACGGTTTCCGCTAGTTTCGTTGCAGCCCGCTCTACCGGAGACTTCATACGTTCGAGTCCGACTAATAAACCTGTTCCGATGTTTCCGCCGATATCCGCCATAACGCGGGACGGTGAGTGAATGTTTAATGCGCCTCTAATAGTGCCTGATATCCCGCTCGCAATGCTTCGTGCCTTACTGAATAGAGCGCCTGCCATTCCACTGATACCGTTGAGTAAGCCAGCCATGATATTCGTACCGATAGAGTGCAAATTAATCGCGTTTAAGAACGCCTGAGTCGTATTCCATAAGCGTTGAACCGTAGAGTTTAATCGATTCATACTATTTGTTACGGCCATTAGCTGAGCACGGAACTCGGCTGTTGTTTTTCTTTGCATAGCTGAGGTTTTAGTTGCCGTCGTGCTTTCCGCGTTACCCCATTGTGAAGTTACGTTGGAGTCCATATCGCCCATGAAGCTAGATACGTCTCCACTCATACCCTCAAAATTCGAGAGGACGTCGGAGCTCATCAATCCTGTATCGGTACTTACGATACCGGACATTGAAGAGAGTGATTTACCTGTCGTAGCTTCCATGCGTCGTACGTTATCCCCGACCGCACTATCCATTCCTCCGAAGTTTTGATCTACATTGGATTTCATTCCGGGAAGATTAGACGAGAACAATCCTTGCATATTGGTTAGTCCACTGCTTATATAGCTTTCCATTTGACCCATATTCGTAGATACGTCCGTGCTCATTGCTCCAAAATCCGTGCTTACCTTCTCTTTTTGTTTTTCGCCTTCGATACCTATTTGGCCGGTCATTTCCTGCCATTGCTCTTTTACGAATCCGCCGATTTTACCTAGCGGACCAGTGACCCACTCAGGCATTTTGTTCCATATCTTCTGCGTATAGGCAGCGATTTTATCCCAATTTATCATGATGTAGCTCGCTAACATTCCTACTAACGAAAGGATGACCCCAATAGGTCCAGCGAATCGTAATAAGAAAATACCTGCGCGAGTAATAACAGGAGCTAACCGAACAAATACTCCGCCTAGTTTTCCTATCCAACTAAATACCTTAGAGATAACAGGCCATAGGAATCGGAATGCGTTGGTTAAGACGAGCACAATCCCCGCTCCAATCTTCAATACCCCGACTAATACGGGTAACAATGCGATTAGTTTACTTATCCAGGGATTGTTTTGCATAAGCGCAGTGGTCCATTGAAGGAAATTATTAATTATTGGCAACATAACGCTGCCGATTTCAGCAAAACCTTTAGCCAATTCTAAGCCGAACCTCGTTAGGTTTCCGATTAATTCCAATACGCCCGGAGTATTTTCGCGTACGAAGCTAACGAAGTCTTTGAAGCCTTGACTCTCCGACAGCGCCCCACCCCATTCTTCGAACTTCTGCGTCATATCTTCGAAGCCGGAGATCATATCCTTCGAAAGTGGGGCGAATGCAACTCCCATACCTACTAACCCGCCTACAATGTTACCGAGAATATTGAGTAACTTTGGACCTTGGTCACGAACGAAATTCAAAAAGTCCTCAAACTTCTGCGAGCCCGATAAACTTGCAGTCCATTCGCGGAAGCTCTCAGCCATGCGTAATAGCCCCGATTCAATTTCGGAGGCAAGGGGGTCAAACGCCCGCATTAAATTCCCTATTCCGACTAGGAAGTGACCTAACGTTTCAGAAATCGCGGTAAACGCCCGTGGTGCTGCGGTTTCTAGCCAGCTAAAGATCGCTTTAACGTCCGCCGACCCCATATTTTCCCGCAAGCTGGCGCCTACGTCCTTAAAGGCTTCGGCCATTCCTTTAACCGCAGGCGACGCTAACTTCACCGCTTGTTCTGCCGCCTGGAACATACTCGCCATTCCCTCGTAAATAGGGTCGCTTACGGAGTCTTTTAATTTTCCGAACGTCTCTCGTAATTTGTCCAGCGCACTAAGGGCGCCCCTCGTACTATCCGATAACGAGTACCATTCGTCTGTATTCCGTTCTATACTCTTGTCCATGTCGGCTAAGTCGGAGCCTAGAGTAAAAAGGAACGGAGCCAATAGACCAGCGCCACTAGCCGCCGCACCTAGCGAGCTGGCTAAGCCAAGAGTTCCGCCGGCTACCGTTCCTAGTACCGGAAGCATCGCACCCAGACCTCCCGCCAAGACTCCTAACGCAGTAACTGCCGGAGGGACCATCGTAAGGATAGATCCGGATATAGAGGATCGAAACACCGTACTAAACGACCTTATCTTATCCGCCAAATTATCTATGTCCCGGTTGAAACGATCAGCGCTTACGGACACATGCGTCACGATTCGCCTTGGAATGCTGTCCGCTTTCCGCTCCACCCGTGATAATTCTTGAACGGCTTTTGCCGATTGGACGTTGACGGAAGGCGCAATATTTCGGTCAATGCTGTCAGCCGTTCGTTTGAACGATTCTAATTGGCCTTGCATACGCCTTAAAGGCTTAGTGAAACGGTCTGTAACGCTAACTCTGTACGTAATATTCTTTTTAGCCGCCATACCTCTCACCGCCTGCTTCCAGTGCGAAACGAGCGCGGTTGAGATTCAGAATCGCTAAATTAAGCGCCGGCTCATTGATCGTATCGGCTGCGTGTATTAATCCGGCCAATCCTGCGAGTAGGTAATGACGCGATGTTTCTTCATGGGGCAATAGTTCACCTTCGTCTAGCCGTTCCAATTCCTCTTTTCTGCGTTTTAATTCGATAGCAACCCTTTTCGGATTCTTCGAATAGTTCCTCCATGTTTTTTCTGTCTTGCGTGCTAATTTCATATACTTAGTCAACACAATTGTCATCTCTCCTTTGTTTTGATAAATAAAAAGAGCCGATCATTTAAGATCGACCCTAAGTCCCTGGCGCCGCCCTGTGGACGTCACCTATTTCTACTGGATGATGGCATCGGTTAGGCCCTCGCATCCAGCGTTTATTATTCGGTCTTACCTCGTTCTGCTGCGTCTTTTTGCTCGCTATCTGTAAGGAAATAAACGTGTTTATAATCGTTATCTCTGTAGCTATTTAACGGAGCAACCCCGCCGACTACCTCGCTCTGAGCCGACTGCAACTCGGTTATTTCCCGTTTTATTTCCCGAATCTTCGCGTCGATTTCCTGCTTCTGATAATTGTCGGAACGAGGCGCGTTTCCGCTTACAGACCCGTCTGGAGCCAAACGATAAGATTCAAGTTCTAGCGCTTGTACTTCACGTAGCAAGGCGTCTCTATGCCGCTTAATTGGCGCGGAAAGTTGTTGCAAAGTTTCGTTTGCGTCCGCTTTAACCTCATCGACCTCGCGTTTGATCGAATGATGACCGGCGAGTGCTTCGAGGTACGCTTGTCGCGCCTTCTCGATCTTATCTCGCTGTTTTTCCTCCGCCGTGCGCTTCGTGGACAGCTTCGATTCCGCTTCGTCTTTGAGCGTCCGGATATGCTCGACGACTTCCGTGGACTCATATTCCGGTGTGTTTCGTTTGGATTCGGTGAGTACCGCCAACTCCTTTTGAGTAGCCTCGATTTCACCGTCCACATCATCGAGCTTTTTCGGATCGAAGCCGACGGTCGGATCGTATTCCGCGGTGATCTGCGACTTCTTCGCATCGAGTTCGGTGATTTTCGTACGTAACTCTTCCTCTCGATCGAAGAAGGCTTGGCGCTTCTTAGACTTTTGCGCGAGAAACTGCTTTGCTTGCTGTAAGAATGATTTAGCCATTATTCTTCACCTCTATTCATCTGAATGTAAGAATCGATTGTCATCAAGTAAGCCCTTGTCCTCGAGTCGGGTGTTCCTCTCTCGTTGTACTCATTTTTGACTGCATCATAATGCTCTTTTAAGGATTCTTTGCTCATACCTTGTAGTGTTTGGCTATTGATTCTCATTTGAACTCTCCCCTTTTTCTGATTCTTCTATTGTTTTCATCATTTTTTCCGCCCAACTTTTTCCGCCGTTCAATTTTTTGCTCCTGCGATCATCCCGTGGACTCCGCATCTCTTTCCGATTTTTTCTACGGCCCATCCTTACCACCTCCCATAATACGTTCATTTACCGTAGTTTTACGGCTTAGTGCACCCTCTGCCAGCAACTTCGGCTCTTCATATGCTTGGTGATACGGTTGCCTCTGAAAATTCATATTTCTCGGAAAGGTGACGGCGAATCCTTTTTTCACCTGGAAGTCACTCATCCTAACTATCGCGGGTTCTTCGGGCTCTAACATTTCGAAAATGTGATCACCAGCAGATATGAAAGTCTCTCGATTGCTTAATCGACTACCGAAATATAAAGAGGCTATATATAACGTCTCTTTTTCCTGATACTCGATGATCCCTAACGCCGTTTCTGACTCTTCTCGGATCGCAAAACATTTGAATTTCCTTTTAATAATTGACCCCTCCCGTAAGACGATTTATAAGTGCATATAGCGTTTTTACGTTGAAATTTATAGGGGTAGCCCCGCATTTCTCGGATACTTCTACCGTGTCAGGTGTCGTAGGTATCGAACGCCCCTTATGTCCTAGAAATAGGGGGCTGCTACTTACCTCGGTAAAGCCGGATTTGCTCCTTCATTGCGTACCCTTCGACCGCAATAACCGTTTCGTCTTCGTCCTTGTGTGCAAGTGATACGTTAGGAACACGCTCAAGAATCGATTTAATGTGCGGTGGGTACGTGCTGTGCACCGACCAGGTATCGCTAACCGGGTCATATGCGTAATGGGTTTCTTGTTCATTTCGTGGGTAATAAGCCATTTAAACCTTTCCTTTCAATTGAAAAAGAGCCCCGGTTAGGAGCTCTCGTTCATCGTATATTTCGACGGCTAACTCGTATCTTTCATCGGATTGTAGCCGTTCGATCGTCCGTCGACTCTTCGTGAATATTTCGTTTTTCATTTTCTTCCGCCCCATTCCAAAGCTATTTTTTAATCTCTAATTCTTTTTTGATTGCTGACATTGCTTCTCGAATTTCCTGTCTTACATACGTTTGACCATTACTCTCTAATATTGCTAGTCCGACAAGGTATGTCGCTAACATACTTCCTCGATCTTTCTCCATCCCATCACCTCCCATTTCCCTAAGTAATTTGCTATCCTCCGGCACTCGCCCTCATCGGATGACGCTATTCACGCGTTTCAAACGTTGTCCTGACTTTGTATCGTGTTTTCTCACTTATCGGCTTTGACTCGTTTTCCATCGCTGATATATACGACTGGTGGAACCCGATCCTCCCAGCAAATTCCTCTTGCGTAAGCCCCTCTTTAAATCGAATTTGTCTTAATTGCTCTCCGTTCAACTTCCTCACCTCCTTAAAAATCGCATAAAAAAGACGCCTTGGTGGGCGCTTAATTAAATAGAGCTTTAATCACTTTTAAGGACTCCCCGTCTCCTCCGAAAACCACTCGTGGGTTAGCGATAATTCTACGATTCCGTTTGTCATGGACATTCTGCGGAACCCAGAAAACCGGTTGCCCGTCTATTTTTATATTATCGAGAGCACGTTTCAGTTTGTACGTATCTTTATAACCTAATAACGCCGCTAGTTTTTCGAGGTTCATCGGTCGTATTAATTCCTCATCCGTCTCTTCCGGGTTATAACAAATGATATTAGTATTGAAGTTTAGAAACGGAAGTACGGAATAGATAACGGCTAACTGAGCCAACCTACGTCCTTTAAACATCGTATATAAATCTCGAACGGTCTTCCGGAACATCCTCGTATAATTAAGGTTGGTGATGTCGTATTCATGCTTTTTTAAGCTGCCTCGATAAAATACGGTAGGATTGACGAATATTTCCCCGGATTCTTTCTCATATAAGATACCTTCCGTCTTATAACGTTTGAATAACTCGTTAAATCGCTTTGTGGACATGTCGACCATTTCCTCTAACTTCTTCTTACGGATAATGTGCTTACCGCTTTGTAGGCGATTAGTTTCCCAGGCGACGTATGTGCCGATGAACATTAGACGCGCCGTGTCCTGTGCGGATAGTGACGGGAATCTCTCCTCCATCATGCGAGCCTGCTCGAAAAAGGCGAATACGAATTTTCCGTTCTCTATTTGGTGCTCCGTTAAGGTATCGACCGATTTTAGCGCCCTTACTTGATCGTCTGTTGTTTTCGATACCACTTCTACCATGTGATCGACGTCAGTTCCGTTTGCGCTTGTCGCTTTACCGTCCTCGAAAGTTACGTTTTCCTTAACCGCCATAATACCTCGCTTAACTTTCGGGTTAAGGTCTTGCCACATTTGCTGTTCTTCTAATCTTTTTGCGTTTCCCATTCCCATCCACTCCTCGTAATAAAATATTACACTGCTTTGACGTCCGTTTTTTCATCGAATACACTGCTTTGACGTCCTTATTACTTTTGGCTATTTCCCTCCTAAAACCCCGTCATATCGCCGTTTAACTCCTATTTTCTAGGTTTTTGGTTATTCCTCAATATCTCTTCAGTCATCATCTTTTAGCACATCTGCGTAAATACAACTACAAATAAGGGCTAGTGATTTAAGTTTCATTCGCCTTGAATACAAACCATTCAAGTCGCCACCAACTCCTACTACGCATAGTTCTTTCGTAAAGGAGATAACGTGATTAAGGATAGATAGCAATGAGGGCGGTTTTCCCGAGTTGCCCGGGCGCTCTATGCCCGGAATATATTGAACTTAACTACTCCGCTTGTAATCGTTTCTCTATTTCCGTTAGCATCCGTAGCTCCGCGTCTTTAATCGGTAAAGCGTCTCGGATAGCCTGCGCCTTGCTTTCCGGAATATCTCGATAGCCCGCCTCGATTAGTGAGATGAACGACGGATGTACTCCGACCTCTTTAGCTAGTTTTCCTTGCGGCCAGCCGCACGCCTTACGTGCCATTCGGATAGTTTCGCCAGTTAATTTCATAAGTGCGTTCCCCTTTCGTATTAATATTTGCTTACTATGTCGCCAATTTAAAAACGCCCGCCGCCGATTGAGCGCGAGCTATGTAAAAAAGTTCCTTCCCCTTATAGCCGCCATACAGGGGGTAAAATGTGACGTTTTTATTTAAAAAAGTTCCTTCCCCTTATAGCCGCCATACAGGGGCAAATGTCCACGTTTTCACTCTCCCCTTATTACGCTTTTTATAAGGCAAAATATCACGTTTTCGTAAAAAGTTTTCCTCATTCTTTAGTACCCAACGTTTTAGGGGTAATTGCAGGGTACATGAAATAATTTCTCTAACCTACTAGTGAGTTCCAAGGCGAATTGTCACGTTGGCCGGGCGGTCTTTGCCCGATATGTTTTGAACTTAATTAGTAAATCCGTAACTTGCGGTATAATCGGAATCACTCAACCGCGCGGGCGATTCAATTACCTTTTACGCAGGAAATATTTTACGCCCCTTCACCCAAGAAGAGGGGCTAAGATTTTGCGGAGTAAAAGTAATTGAAGAGCATTGAATAGAGAGAGTTTACGAATGGTTTGTATAAGTAAACCTCATTTACAGATTTGATTCCTACTGTGTTATAGTCACGCCAACTTACGACTGTGCCAGCAAACGCAAAAAATCGTTTTTATTTATTCGTGATATATAGTAAGATATAAAAAAGAGGCTCAGGCGTTGTCGCGCCCGAACCTCTCTTACTTTCCGACTTATTGCAGTAAGTCGCACATAATACTCCCTATGGACCTGACGTTGCCGCGTCGGGTCTTTTTATAGCTTAATACCATCCGCCATAACCTCTTCAATGGACATCGTAGCGTTCAAACTTTGTTTTAATTGATCGCCTTTCTCCGATCTCTTACGATAATCCTCGACCACTTGGCCGTAATTTTTTTGGAGCAGGCAATACATCGGCTGCAAGCGTACCAACTCGTCTTTAACTATTCGGCGGCGGTTAAGTATCGTTTTAATTCGTTTAGACATTTCGTACCCATCAGCCGTTGAGTAATCGTCATCGCGCCTCTCTAACTCGTGATATTCGCGTGCCAACGCTTTGTCTAGTTCCGACTGAGCCGCGTTTAATTGCTCAAAACGAGTTACAACTTTTTCGTGGATTTTAGTGAACTCTTCAAAGTAAAATTGCGCATCAGACATTTAAACTACCTCCATATGTTCGTATAGTTGGTCCGCTACAGAGCCGCCGAACAGCTCGGATATCTCCGTCAGGTAAATCTCGTCGGCTTTTATCGTAAATAACCTTGAAGTCTCCGGATATAACTCGAAGAAGTGGTTGGTTGATAGTAGACGCTCAGCAAATACATTCCCGGCGACAAACAACCTTGTGGAAATATTTCCCGCCTTCTCTCGTTTAAATACGACTTGAAACTCGATGGTTTCGGCTGGACTTGGCGTTAAGTATACGAAGCTCATTAAACCGTCCCTCCTTCGGAATTATCGTGCGCCTGTTCGTTTAATTGAATAGCTGCGCGGATCCACGAAACTACGTCCGTTCCTTCACGGATGAGGTCGGTGATTCTCGACTGGACCGATTCATTCCCGAAGTTATAACCGATGCTGATTAGCGCGTGGTTGTCCGAGAAAACTTCGACTGTATCGCCTGTACGAGAGTTATACTGAAACACGTCAAATCCGTCATTGTCCGCAGCAAGTACGAGCCCATCGCCTATTACCCGTCCTTTACCGGAGATGATTTGCGGCTTACCTTCGTCTCCTTTGATGTGATAATTAACGTTTACTTCGATTGATTCGCTTCTCATTATTTCATCCCCTTTTCGGATTCTATTTTTGGATTACAAAACGCTTGGGCTAGTTCCATAGCCCTTTCGCCGGATTCTCCGTCTTCTTTCCCGGAATACGTGCTTAACGCCATTACGATGGTCGCCGCCTGTGCATAAGACATATGGGCGCTGATCCTATGTGCCTCCGGATTGATGCGTACATCCATTTCCTTTGTCCAAGTCATGTGATAACCTCCTTTGATTACGTTTACCGTAACCTTAACTATATAATAATTCCGTTTAACGTAATTGTCAACAGAAACATTACATTAAACGTAATAAATTTTTATATATGGTAAAATATAAATAAGTACTTATAGAGGGGACGGCGACCATGGAGAAGATTATAGAAATAAAATTAAGGTCTCTATTGAAGGAAAAACAAATGGGGCAAAAAGAACTGGCAAATAAAACAAATTTAACCGAACGTACTATAAGTGAGTTAGCAAACGGTAAAACCAGACGACTACCTAAAGAAGCATTAGAAAAAATAGCCAGTGTATTAGAATTGGAGAGCATAAACGAATTACTTACTTTAAAAGATAAAGAATAATCGCTTTACAAATTACGTTAAACGTAATAATATAGTTATATAAACTATTCGGAGGCGATAATATGACGGTTCAACCGATTAAATTAAAATCCGATCGAGACAAGATGAAAAAGGCTCTTCACGGTAGAAATCAACTTCTATTTACGTTGGGTATCTCATTCGGTTTGAGAGTAAGCGATTTATTAACGATTAGAGTTGGAGACGTAAGAGGTAAGCACCTATTAAAGTTAAGAGAAGGAAAAACCGGCAAGACGAAAGAAATCCGAATCAACTCGCACCTACAAAAGCAGCTCTCGAAAGTTAAAGGCTTCGACGATGATTACCTTTTCGCATCACGTAAAGGCGATAACAAGCCGATTACCAGGACTCAGTCGTACAGAATTTTAAACGAAGCCGCTGAACGCGCAGGCATTAAAGAACGCATCGGATCCGTCGGATGCCATAGCCTTCGCAAATCGCACGGCTGGATGTTATACGAACAAGGCCTCGATATCACGCGTATTATGAGAGCGTTAAACCATTCGAGCCAGGACGTTACATTATCGTATATAGGCGTTGAACAGGACGAAATAGACGAAGCAATCGAAGCCATCGTGGTTTAATCCGCGGTGGTTTTTTCGTGCTTAGGCGAAGGAAATCCGAAGGTGACACGAACCCTCGAGGTTGCGAAAAATATTCCGCTATTTTTTACCCCTGAGGTCGTTTCATAATTCGCTCATTGTTCAGGCACGCGGCGGGCCAGTTCTCGATCGCAGGTACCCCCCGCCGTATGCATATACCGCATAAGTATACGTAATAACGCATATTCAACGCAACAAATGTACGTTCTGATACGTTCAACCACGAATTAAATCGTTTATATGACGGCATTCATTGTCCGTTTCGGATGATTACGGAGATACTTCCGTTTATGCATCGCCTCAACCCGCATTCCTACGTTGCCAAACCGTAATGATCCGTGCATACAGACGTGTATATTTCCGGGGGTGTGTTCGCCTGAGCCCTCGAGGTTCACCGGTGCGCGTGCGGTGGGTGCCTGCGCCTGGTTTATTCGCCACCTGTCACGTACAGTTACGTACCCTCATCGGACAGCTCATCGCTTATTCTCCGGACCACACTCGGCAAATTACGGTGTATTCTCGACCCACTAAAGCGCAGCACCGTCCATCCTTTACTACGTAAATAACGGTCCTTTTTGCGATCGTGGGCCTTCTGAGCTGGCGTAGAGTGGTACGCCTTGCCGTCGGCTTCTATCGCGATCATCCGACCTGGGAACGCAAGGTCGATGCGGTATCTCCTGCCTGCCGGCCATTGCGTACGCGGTTGCAAGCCATACGAAACTAAGCCGTTGTATAAACGACGCTCAATAGGCGACTCACACTTATTATATTCGATAAGCTCAACCGATTGAACCTCTTCCTCTGCCGGCTTGTAGCGAAGCACACATACGCCAGTGAACGCCAGCAAGCCGAAGAACACGCCGTACTCTATATACTCTTTCATTCATAGCACCGTCCTTTTAACGGTACTATTATCGCCAACTTTATACGTACATATCCTCGGCCATCTGACGCCAGTATATACCTCGACTGACCTTACGCCAAGATGCGTATAGATACCCGGATAAACTGCGTACTTTCCCCGTCTTAAATCGACGCACACAAGCAAGGAATGCATCAATATACTCCGGATGATCTTCCGCCCTGATCGATTTATTTATACTTGCCTTCGCCCTATATAACGTACCGATGACCTCGTATAATTCTTTTACGTTAAAGAACGGAGAGAGTTTATCGTAAAGCTCAGCGGGAATGGATCCGCGCAAGGCAGCCGTC
Source organism: Halobacillus seohaensis (assembly GCF_042663045.1). Taxonomy (NCBI): domain Bacteria; kingdom Bacillati; phylum Bacillota; class Bacilli; order Caryophanales; family Bacillaceae; genus Halobacillus; species Halobacillus seohaensis. The sequence goes on from NZ_JBHSZV010000062.1 coordinate 62,056, forward strand.
TCTAGTATGTGCTCTTGATCTTCACGCTTATGTAATGTTTCCTCCGGTGAATTATCGGGCTTATCGCTTGCTGTACGTGCCTTCTCCGTAACCTCACGCTCTGACAAACGGGCGGTCATAACGTCAGTCGTAAAGGGTAATATACGCACAATATTAGCGCCTGAGCCGCCGGACTTCTTACGGGTTGTATTGATACGCTCGATGATTCCGAAGCCTTCTAACGTGCTCATAACACGCCTAACCGTACGGTCTGTTTTACCAATACCCTCCGCAATCGTTGCCGTCTTTAAGTGAGACGCGCCACTATACTTAACTGAATAACGTGCTATGAATCGGAGTACCTGGCGCATGGTTACGGTTAGTTCCTCCGCGTTGGCTTGTTCGTGCTGCTTAACGTGTTTATTTAGTTCCTGCGTACTATCGAACGTTGTGTATTCCGATAAATAAATAGTCATCGTTTACCCTCCGATTGAGGACGTAACCACACGAACGTATGTTCCAATTAAAGGGCAGACTTATCCAATATTGACAACCCTCTATTTTTTGCGATATACTGAACTTGGTGTAGGGCGTATATCACTTCGGTGGTTGCGTTCTCTTTTTTTGTGTACAATTTGTTTACAATCGTTTTCTTCCGAACCTCATAACTGGCGAATAGTTATCGTGACTCTCACGCATCTCTCGAAGGTCCATCTGTATATACCTCCGCATGGTCCGAATGTCAGCCCAACCACCTATTTTTTGAAGTGTAAAAGGATCGCAACCATTTAAAATCATACTCTTCGCCCATGTATGCCGGTAAATGTGCGCAGTAACTTTAGGCTTGTCTACGCCAGCTTTATCAGCGTAATACTTGAGGCGCTTATTAAAATGATTCGCGCCTAACGGCTCTCCGTAGCTCGATAAGAATATCCGATCGGTCTTGAAGTGTTCTTGATTCTCTCCGATTAATTGAAGTAGTAACTTTGATACGTGCGTTGACATCGGTACAATCCGTTGGTGTCTGTTCTTGCTCTTTTCGGAAGCTATCGTAATGAACCGCGTTTTAAAGTCAATGTCCGTTGCTCGCAATGAAAGTAATTCCTGTATTCTACAGCCGCAATCACTTAATAAGTTCATCCCCACAAAATCACGGAACCCCACGTAATCTCTTTTATTCGGCTGAGCTAGGATCGCCTTCAACTCATCATCCGTAAACGCGTCGGCCATATCAATATCCTGACGAATAGGTTTGACGTTGGCTACCGGGTTTACCTCGATCAGCCCTTCGCGGTCAAGGAAGTTAAGTAATGACCGGATTGTGCGAATATTTATATTTATCGTTGTATCCGATAACCCTACGCCCTGCTTTTCCGAGTCTATAAAGGCGTGGCCGTCGTACTTCTTTTTGTCGTATTTCATGTAGTTAATGTAATTACGAAACACTTCCGGCGTTAAATCGCTTATATAGTCAACCTCGTAATTTTCGACTAGCCAATCCGTAAAGTATCTCCACATTTTCACGTAATCCCTTAACGTCCGATCTCTTAATCCTTCTGCACGTTTACCGGAGATAACGAAGTCCACCGCCTCTTGTAGCGTTAGTTTCGGATACTCTCTTTTCTCCGAGGTGACACTTGTAACCCTTCGCCTCTTTTTTAGCACAATAAAAAACGACCTCCCTAACGAAAAATGAATTTCGCTAAAGAGGCCGTTAATAACCGTCATCCACAACCCTAAGACAGGCAATTGCGGATTGTTTTTATTCAATTGAACGATTGTTATTCGCCGATTTTATAATACAATCCGTCACCCCTTCCGCATATGTTACCGGATAGGTTATCGGATTATTTACGTGGAAGAAAACGATGTAAACCGCGTCACATTAACAGTTCGGGTCAGGTGTACCCGCATTCGTCGCCGTTTTGAAAGAAGATCCACAGCCACAGGAAACGATTGCATTCGGGTTATCGATCGTAAAACCTCCACCCATCATATTTTGCTTAAAGTCTATTTTAGTTCCTTCGACTATCGGAATATCTTGTGTTCGGATAGCTACAGGAATTCCTTCATATTGCTCTATGGTATCAAGTTCTTCATTAAATTCTTCTTCAAAACCCATTGAATACGACAACCCACTACAGCCTCCACCTTTTATACCAAAACGAAGGAATACCTCATTTGATTCCTCATCTTTCATCATTTCATTTATCTGGTGATTCGCTGCTTCTGTGATATTAAGAATCATCTATGGACTCTCCTTTCTTATCGTTATTTTCAGTATACTAACTACGACACATTTTATCAAACAAAGTATTTTAAAAACAAATACTCATTTCCATTTATGATCACCCATTCACTGTTGATTTATTAAGCAAAGATTTTTAGTAGGAACGCCTTCAGGTGATGAATCGTTTATCAACAATGTACGAGCTCCCTTCAAACAGAGGAGTTAGCAACTTTAGGGGATCAAAAGAGAGAATGGAGTGCATTTTTTAATTCTCCTGAGTCCTTGATGTACATTATAGAGCTTGAAATCATAAAGTAGGAATCAAAAAAAGCCTTTGCAACTTTCATCGCAAAGGCTTTATCTATAAGCTTGACACGGTATTATTAAAACAGGGGATTCTCTTCTAGGTGTTGATATATATTGGATACCAGTTCTTCCGCAGTGTCAGCCATAACACGCTCACCATTAACTAAAGCAAACAACCCTTGAGAGCATATGCCACAATGGCTGAGACAACCATATTCTACAACATCTAGATCCGGATCTTTCTCCAATTCTTCCATTGCTTCATCAGATCCGCTAATTAAATTATTAACACAAAACTCGATCATTGAATTCATCATCAGTCTCACCTCTTTGACCTAGATGAAACCCCAGTACAACCCTATCTTATCACATTTAACAAAAAAATAATATTGCAAATTCTTAAACATTAGAGTCTTCTTTTAGTTCTATCCCCTCGTTCTCCAATGCTTTATATATAGCTTTTAATCTAGGGTTGCCTTCTCCGGCAATTTCTTCATTAACTAACACTAGAGGATAAAAAAGTTCATCATTCATTATTTGATTAATGTATTCCTGATCCTTTTCGTTATCAATTGTATCATATATATCTACATACCGAAAACTCAGAAATTCAACATGATACTTTCTTGAAATAGCGGCCTGTAGCCACTCATATGTTTCCTTTGAACCGGGTGCATTCACGCAACTGGCACACCGTACTTCTGCTCCATAAACTGTTAACAACACATGCTTTTCTGGCATTGTGATTCCCCCCATTTGCTTTAATACATCTAATAATAACATTTTACAAAACCTCTTATAGAAGGTAGAATGAAAATGGTTCTCAATTTATTATCTTAATGAGACAAGAATAGATTTTTTTATGATTTCGTTTTATAATAAGAAGTAACGAAAGGGGAAGATTGAACATGGAAGCTCAAGTTCAAGAAGTACTTAATAAACTTCGCCCATTTTTACTGCGTGACGGAGGCGACGTGGAATTAGTAGACGTAGATGAAGGTATTGTCCGCTTACGTTTGATGGGTGCATGCGGAAACTGCCCTAGTTCTACAATCACTCTCAAAGCAGGAATTGAACGTGCCTTAGCTCAAGAAATACCTGGAATTTATGAAGTAGAGCAAGTTTTTTAGTTAAATGAATGGCATAACAAGAGGGGGATTTCCCCACTAAATTATAATCCGTACACAAATTGTGTACGGATTATTTTGTCATCTTTTTCGTCTTAATTAATTGGAGTAATAGCAGAGTCTCCATGCAATACACGAGATAAATTATCTAGGCTTAGCTGGATCATTTTTTGTCTGGTTTCTATACTTGCTGATCCAATATGAGGTAAACAAATCACTTGTTCTAAGGATAGTAAAGGGTGGGAAGAAGAAATCGGCTCCTTTTCAAAAACATCTAGACCAGCACCTTTAATTTCTTTAGATATTAATGCTTCATACAAAGCATGCTCATCTACAGTGGCTCCCCGAGACACGTTTATAAAAGTGGCACTTTTTTTCATTTTTTTAAAAGATTCTTCATTAAATAAATGTTTCGTCTCTTTAGTCAATGGTACAAGGCACATTATGAAATCAGATGATCTAAGAAGGTCATCTAAGTTTTCATATTGAATAGATAATTCTTTTTCAACATCCTTTTTTCTTGATCGATTATGGTAACTCACTTCCATATCGAACCCTTGCGCTCGCTTAGCTACTGCTTCTCCTATTCTTCCCATTCCAACAATCCCAAGTTTCTTATGATGGATATCTGAACCCGCAAGCAAGAAAGGCGACCACTGCCCCCACTCTCCTTCTTTAATAAAATCTGCAGCTTCAACTATACGCCTTGCTGTCGCCATTAAAAGACCAAACGCTAAATCAGCCGTAGTATCTGTAAGTACATCAGGAGTGTTCGTTACGATCACCTTATGTTTTTTCGCATTTTCTACATCAATATTATCAAACCCAACAGCCATATTCGCTACTATTCTTAAATGAGCTGCGTCAATTAATAATTCTTCATCAACCTGATCAGTAAGCATCGTAAGTAATCCATTTGCCTGTTTGGCTTCTTTTTTCAACAAATTGCGGTCTACAGGTTCAAATTCACTCTCCCACATCCTGATATTCAACTGTTCTCTAAATGGGGCAACTACTTCCTCTGGTAGTTTCCTCGTTATAAATACATATGGTTTTTCCATACTAATCACCTCTTCATCAATTATAATAGAAATGAAACCGCATATCATTTTTTTCGGTAACTTATACCATCTTCTGATATAATATAGCTATCGTTATTTTTATTATCTCACTAAACAAGAACTAAGCATCTATGTACTGGAGGTCATTAATTTGAAAGATGAAAACAGAAAAATATCTTCATTGGAAAAAACAGCCAGAGATTGGCTTACCGATCGAGGGGTGACCATTGATGATATGGCAGACCTTGTTTATTATTTACAGTCCAATTATCACACAGATTTAACCATGGATGAGTGTCGTTATAACGTTCATCAAGTTCTTAAAAAAAGAGAAGTGCACAACGCCATTATAACTGGAATCCAGCTTGATAAGCTAGCTGAGAAAAATATGCTTGAGGAACCATTACAATCAACCATTGAAGTTGATGAGGGATTATATGGAGTCGATGAAATTATTGCCTTATCTATTGTGAACGTCTATGGTTCTATCGGTTTCACCAATTATGGGTACATTGATAAACAAAAGCCAGGTATCCTCAAGAAGTTAAATGATAAATCCTCTGGAGATTGTCATACGTTTTTAGATGATATTGTAGGAGCGATTGCTGCAGCTGCATCAAGTCGACTTGCTCATAGTGCCGAAGGTGATGAATACTAAAATGTAAAAAAAGTCACGCAGTTCTTGCGTGGCTTTTTTTACATTAATGAAACTTTTTTCTCGTTAAACCGTATAAAATCACATAGAATTTATAAATATTTGGAAAGGTTAGGTAATTTATGGACCGACTAATCAAAAAGTTTATATGGATTCTTCCTACTGTAGTCATTCTCATAGGAATAAGTGTTTTATTTTATGAAAATCATCAAAAAGTTACAGAACCCCCAAACGAAAATTGGAGTCGTGAGGTAGAACTAGGTTTGACCTCGTCAACATTAGAACCGATAGTTAACGAGAGAGAGAATGGCCATCTTGATGTTTCTTATTTAATGGAAACTGGTGTTAAACAAATTTCTTTAAATGAATCCTTAGAAATCACGAACGAAAATACATACGACATCCCCTATGATAAGTGGACGCAATTTTTCCTAAAGGGAGATCACCTTATCTATTCAGATTATTATGCTATGTATGATGGAAAAACAGATGAAAAAATATCCGAAATCTCTAAATTTATTCCTCTACAAGATCAAATATTGTATCAAAATGAAGTAGAAATTATGCGTTTAAACCCCGAGACCCAAGAGCCTTCTATACTTTTAACATTAGAGAACGATCAATCAGAAGTAGATGTTTTCGAAAACCAAGAGAAAACTTATTTACTTAGCCAAAATAATCAGGGTAAAAACACTCAGCTTACTTTTTATGATATTACATCAAATGAAGCCCTGGAAATTGGTAGTAGTGAATTTAACATTAAAGATTCGGAAGTAATTGAAGATATTAATTTTTCTGTTCAATCCCAAAATTACTCACTCGTTTTAACGACCTATCAGAAGCAAAGTATGTCAGGCTCTCCAACTAATCATTATTATTATGCTAGCGCTTCATTAAATGAAGATCCGAACTTTAATCAGCTTTCAGTAAATGATCCTAAGGGGACTGGAAACCTAACAGAAATTAGTGACATTCACCTTAAGCCACATGATGATCGTCAGACTAAAATGATATTTAAGGCATTCGGAAGTTCAGAAACACTATATCGATCGACTAGTGAATCGAACATTTCTAACATTTATGAATTAACATTCAGTGGCAGTAATATATTAGATGTTTCCAGACTAAGCAATACTCCCAACTTATCGACCTCTCCAAGTATAGTAAATGAAAATACAATTACTTGGATTGATATAAAAGGAGAAACTAACCGCCTCCTGCTTGCATCTTCTAATAAAAAAGTAATTGAACAAGCGAATAAAATGTCTATAGATTATTTCCTCAACACGTTAGGAAAAACACTCGGTATGCTATCCTACAGCTTTTTTGCTTTCATCGTAGGATTTCTATGGTTCATTTGGCCACTTGTTTTCATTTTAATTGTAATGCTAAAACGAGGGAGAGAACTTGACAGAGATCGATCATGGATATTCTTTGCAGGAGTAGCAATCTATATAGCAGCCGCATTCCAATTCAAAGACCGTATTTTCACACCGGAATTAATGGCACGAGCACCGGGATATTTAAGTTTTTTATTTAGTCCGTATATCTTTATCTTTGCATTTGCATTGCTTACATATGGAATTTTATCCATAAGCGAAAAAAAACTCGATTGGTCTATTACCCTTAAGCTAACTTACTTTGTGATCATCCATTTGTTATTTATCACTATATTTTTTGGACCTTACTTATTATAATAAAATACCGCTGTGAAACATAAGCAGTTCCGATACCGTGGAGAAAATCTAAAATAACAGATGAAATAACATACACTATGCTTAGCACCATAAATAACAAGAAGATCCGTTTGCCGTATGGAGTTTGGGAGGGCAGGGAAATGACGCATACCCGTCAAACTAACCTCAACATTTTCGTCATCCCTTTTATAAACGTCATCCTTCCTTGAAAGAAGAAATTTCTAGGGAAGGATGATTTTATGAATCAAAAGAAACACACTTGCCCGGGATTATGAAAGGCAAACAGCTAAAGAAACCGGCTTTTTGAATCGTTCCAGTACATTCAAGCCTGAAATTCTTGAGTCTCTGTACACTGTTAAAAGAAACAGCTTACATCGTTTATGGAGCGCTATATCCTTTCAATTCAAGACCTCGATCTTCAAACAAGCTCTGCATGAACGTTTCAATGTCAACGCTGTTTCCTTTTTAAACAAGTGTATCAATTAGCTAGTAGACAGTCAGGAATTTCATCTTTTTTAGAACAAAATCCATTATTTTCACGCATTAGGATTTATGGATTCGATCCTTTCGTATCCCGAATGATCATGCCAACTATCCGGAAATTCATGGTTTTGGATTTGGAGTAAAGGGGCAGTTGGAATAAAAAGATGGCAGTTCCTTTTTATCGGAGCATGGGGGATGGAACACTTTTCATGAAAATCTGGGGTGCTGTGTGAATATTGCCATTGAAATGATCTACTTGTGCCATGAAATTGATCCACATCTGCCATTAATAGATCCTGTACTATTGATCTGTACTATAAATTCAGAAACGGTCTTCACAAGGAGAAGTGGTGATGGATAGGCATACACACCAGGTAAGCTCCTACCCTTCATATAAACACGCTATCACACTCGATTTTTAACAACTTATCTAATGACTCAAATAGATCTGTGTGATGGCCATATTCTCTAGTCTGCATCAGGCTTCAATTGGCGTTATATCAGATATCTCATGCTTTAACAGGGGCAGTAGAACAGCACGATTTCGATAGCAACATAGGGAAAGGGGCGACTCCTTCCCCACCGCCCCTTTCTCCACACAATCATCTCGGAGTCAAGTCTTCCAGATAACTGCCCATTAGCACAATAAGCGATAGCAACAGTGCAGCTATAGCCCCAAATTGTATAATAACAAGAAGGTCCGTTTGCCGTATGAAGTTTGGCAAGGAACGGAAAATAGAGGATGAGCATGCTCTTATATCAATGGCTACGTGCCAACTTCTAAGATTCATTGATGTTCCTTCCCTCTTCTTCATGGCAAGGGGGTCGGGGAAATGACGTGACTCCTGTGGGATTAGAGTATATGGTGAGACCCCGTAGGATGAAGTCCAAGGAGGCTCACCGTACGCCCACGGAAAGCAAGTTATTTCCCCGACCACCTTCTCCTCCTACCGATGACGGAACTGCCACACAATCTAGAAATCGAGTTCCAAGTGTGATTATCCAATAACCATTGATATATAAGGGGAAAATAAGAGACCAAATCATATGCGATTTGGTCTGCTAATTCGTATGCTATTTCATATCTTTCTCCACCGAAACAGAACTACTTATGTGAAACAGCGGTAATTTTTTATAAAACCCATTCAAATAAATTTTCCACTTTAAAAGTCGGCTGTTTTTCAAAGTTCTTAATACTTTCAAAAGAACTTACACCTGTTTCCACCATAAGTGTGTCCAAACCAGATTGAATGCCTGCCATAATATCAGTTTGGTAATTATCTCCTACCATCAATACCTCTTCCTTTTCCACACCTAACTTTTGGATAGCTTGTTCCATTATTATTGGTTCAGGTTTTCCTATGAAAGTAGGAGTAACCCCTGTACTAACGGAGACAACAGAAGTAAGCGCCCCATTTCCAGGTAGCATTCCGCGTTCTGTAGGTATGGCTACATCCTTATTTGTACTAATCAGTTTTGCTCCATTTCTAACCTGTAAACACGCTTCAGCCAATTTTTCGTAAGATAGGTTTCGATCAATTCCTATCACCACATAGTCGGCCTGAGTATTCACTATCTCTAATCCTTCTTGCTCTAACGCAAAATAAAGACCCTCTTCACCAATAATGAATACTTTGGCACCTGGACTTAAAAAATGAATATACTTAGCAGTAGCCATGCTAGAAGTGAAGACTTGACTTTTACTAGCAATTATATCCATGTTGTTTAATTTGTTAGCAACTTGTATAGGCTTAGTAGATGAGTTATTAGTTACGAATAAGTAAGGTACAGAGCACTCGTTTAAACGTTGCACGAAACTTGATGCTCCTGGGACTTTGTCTTTTCCCCGATACATTGTACCATCTAAATCAATTAAATAAGCTTTATAACTTTTCATTGTCATCCTTACTCTCTGCTTTCAGAAAAGCCGACACTGGACCTAGCTCTTCTTCTAAATATTTTCGTACTCGGTTGGGGAATTGAGATAATGAATAATTTTTACTTTTCCAAACCCTTAGAATATAATCGTGGTCAACTTCCATATATTCTTGAACAACAGATTTACGAAGTCTGATAATATCTTTGTAATCCTCAAGTTCCTCATCTGGAAGTACTTTTTCATCCGTTAAAATATCAATGATATCTTCATAACTCCCTGGGTCACGCATAATAAAACCATCAATCATTTGATTGCCAACATCAATCATGGCTTCAACGGTTAGATGACTCAACCGCTCTAACAATAGATAATCAGCAAACGTCTGATAACCGTGTTTTTTTTGCTCTTCAATTAATCTTTCCATATATCTTAGTATATCTTCCATTTTATGTCGATCTACAAAATACATAAGGCAAACCTCCTTCTAAAGTAAATAAAGATGTAAATTTACTGACAAGACTTTGTTCTGATATGATGTATATTAAATTCAAGAATTTGTAAAGGAGATTTCAATATGAGTAAACTAAAAGTATTAAGCGATAGTGAGGAACAAACAAACACTCGATTTATAAGCTTCACGGTTGGAAGTAGACGATATGAATTTGCATTTATGAAAGCAAATTATTTTGATCAAGATACCTTAGTGATCGACCTTATGGGAAATCGTAACTATTTACTTAATCACGACACTCTCGAGAGGAAAGGTCACATTGAACATGTATTCCATATGAACGAAATGGAAGCAGATCAATTAAGGGATTGCTTTCAAAGCTTCCTTTAGGCTACAGAAGCTTCCCATGAACTTAAAGAACCTCAAAGAAAATTACAATAAACCGACGTGCATTGCTTTTTGCACGTCGGTTTATCATTTCACACGTTTTAATACAAAATAAGCACAACCAAAATTACAATATTCGTATAAATAATCCTCTAGTGTACTAATCTTAGTATCAAATGTTGCCTTCGAATTTTGATCGTCATAGAAGCCCTTTAACCTTAGTTGACTATAACCCCAGTCTCCTACAATGAAGTCGTATTTACTTAAAATATCGCTAAAGCGTCCTTCCAACTCTTCCTCGTCAAAGGCTTCTCTATAATCTTCAATAAGTTCATAATTTTTACCAAATAATTCAACCACTACAATCACCTCTAACCTTGTCATAAGTTTACCACATTTCCATTGGTGTTAGAAAATACATCGATAAAATTTGTATCATTATTAAAATTCCGTCCAAGCTAAAGATATAGTATGAACTAAAGAAGGAAGTTGATTATGAAGAAAACTGTTTACACATCCATTTTAACATTAAGTTTATCAGCATTGTTCATAAGTGGCTGTAGTCCAGCACAAGAAGATGAGAACACTTTACAAGAAACAGAACAAGATAAAGACCACACAATCGAAGGCAACGCAATGGATAATTATAATAAGGAAGAGCCAGCTGACGGACAAGTAGGCTATGTACGTTTTCAGAAAGGCCAGTTAGATCAAGAAACAGAACAAAATCATAAAATAAAAGTCAACCGCGAGGACATGGCTGATATGATTACTCGAATGATCCTTCGTTATGAGGACTTTGAAGACGTAGCCACATTAGTCACAGACGATGAAATACTCGTCGCATATGATCCACCAGAAGATAAAGACCGTAATAACGCAGCTGATATGGTAAAGAAAACAGCATACTCACTTGTACCGAGCTTTTACAAAGTCTACGTGTCGGATAACCCATCAGCATTTGGTGATATTCAAAGCTTGAGTAACTCCACCGTATATGATGAACAATATAGTGAAGGCATTGAAAGTATAATCAATAAGTTAAAAGAGTCTCCGCAGGGAAATACAACGAGTGAAACCGTTGAAGAAAGTTAATTCGTTGCCCTCTACCAAATATACAAGGAAGGTGAAGATGTTGAAATTAGGATTGAGTATGATCATTATTTTATTGTCCATTTCTGCTTTCCCTTCCCTTACTAGTTCCGCTTCCTCTGAGAAGGATGATGTCACACGAATGTCGTTATATAAAAAAACAGCGGTAGTTACAGGCATTCCTTGGACTTACTTAGCTGCTATTGACCAATACGAACGGCAAATTCATGACGAAATTCCAAAAGGTAGAGTCACCGCTTTTCGCCCTGACCCTTTATTTTGGAATGGAATTGATGCAGACCCATCTTTCTTTCCTGAAGGTTGGGGCGATAACGGGGATGGTAATAAAAAAGTAGATATGACAAGTGATGAAGATATCCTGTGGAGTCTTGGTAAATACATTCAGTCTTATGGAACGACTGAAGATGATATCCGAATTGCCTTATGGAATTATTATAAGCGCGATTTAACTGTTCAAACGATTATGAATACAGCTAAAGTATTTAACAAATTCCAAACGGTTTCGCTTAAAGATAGAGACTTCCCCGTACCTCTTACAGCAAACTTTAGCTACAATAACACTTGGGGAGATGCTAGAGGATTTGGAGGACGCCGGATCCACGAAGGAACGGATATCTTCGCAAATTATGGTGTCCCTGTACAGTCTACAACTTACGGTGTGATTGAAATGAAAGGGTGGAATAAGTTTGGAGGCTGGCGCATAGGAATTCGAGACATTTATAACATTTACCACTACTATGCTCATTTAAGCGGATTCGAGGATTCTAAACAGGTTGGAGATGTCGTTCAACCGGGAGATGTAATAGGAAGCGTAGGATCAACGGGATACGGTCCTCCTGGGACTTCAGGTAAATTCCCTCCACACCTTCATTATGGAATGTACCAAGATAACGGAAAAAATGAATGGTCATTTGATCCTTACCCTTATTTAAAACGATGGCAAAAACAAGCTGGATAATAATTAACAAAAAATCCGTAGCGTCAATAAGACGCTACGGATTTTCTGTTATGAACTTTTCGATTTTCTGACAGCGTGTATAATACTTAATGCCAGGCCACCCCAAACAATTCCGATCGTGATAATAAACATGACAATGGCCATTAGCTTAGACCCTCCTTATCATCTTTCTCTTCATCATATTCTAATTCATTATTCGGCCATTTGCGCATAGACATAAGTGACCCAATTAGGATAGCGCCGATGGCAACCACCCAACCGAAGTTAAATAAGAAGTCAATTGGATATCCCTCGTATGCAGCAGAAATCTCTGCACGTAAGTTTTGAAGCATCATGTAACCAAGAACTAACGGTGTAATGACCCCTAAACAAAAGCGCCACCAAAAACCTAGTGCAATATCTGATACGCTATTCGCATGGCTTTGATATCCCTTTAGTCCTTTTGCAAACCAGGTAAGCGCTACTACTTCAAACAAACCAGCTAACGCTACACCAAAGTTATTAATAAAGTGGTCCACTGTATCAAGTAAGGACAAACCTCCTTGAGTAGCATAAAACAGAGATAAAATAGCGGCTAGTCCTCCACCAAACACAACAGCTTTCACACGTGAAAGATTGAATTTCTCAGACACAGCTGCCACATAAGTTTCTGTAATGGATATAAGTGAAGATAAACCAGCTAATACTAATGATGCAAAGAACAAGAATCCAAATAATCCAGGTAGCCCAGGAATTTGGTTAACGATCTCAGGAAACACCATAAAGGCTAGCCCAATTCCACCTACACCTTTTTCTGCAGCAAGTTCACCTACAGTTGTATCATATTGGAAAGCCATAAAACCTATGGCTGCAAACACACCAATACCTGCTAATATTTCAAAAGACGAGTTAGCAAAGCCTGTGATAAAGGCATTGTTTGTGATATCCGACTTCTTCGGTAAATAAGAAGCATAAGTAATCATAATAGCAAATGCAATAGATAAACTGAAGAATATTTGTCCATAGGCTGCTACCCATACTTGTGGATCTCCTATTTGAGACCAATCAGGAGTAAAGAATGAAGATAATCCATCACTAGCTCCTTCAAGTGTTACAGCACGTATTACAATAATTAGAAATAGTATAACTAGCGAAGGAATAAAGATTTTGTTTGCAACCTCGATACCCTTTTTTATTCCTTTAGAAAGTACACCTAGTGTGATGACCCATACTATTAATAGCGGTAGTAATATCTTTGGTACGATTCCACCAAAATCTCCCGGATCAACTAGTGTAAGAAAATCTCCTACAAAGAACGATGTAGGGTCGTCCCCCCATGTTAAGTTAATAGAATAAAATGAATACATAATTGCCCAAGCGATAATAACCGAGTAGTAAGTAGAAATAACAAAAGCTACAGTTACTTGCCACCAACCAATCCACTCAAAACCTTTGCTTACTCTTCCAAATGATTTAGGAGCAGAACCCCTATACTTATGACCGATCGTGTATTCCAATATCAAAAGTGGAATACCTGCAGTTAATAATGCAAATAAATAAGGAACAATAAATGCCCCTCCGCCACTTTCATAGGCCGTAGCGGGAAAACGCCAGATATTACCTAATCCGATAGCTGATCCCATGGCCGCAAGTAAAAAACCAACCCGCGTACCCCATTGTGCACGTTTTTCCATCTGTTAATTACCTCCTCTTTTTTAAGTTCATTCTTTCCCTTTAAAGTATGATAAAGATAAGGTAAGAATGTTACAAATATTTGTCTTTTTCTGATTATGGATGCTTAAATTATAACCATACGATTGTAGGTTGTCAAAATAATATTATAAAATTACTAATTTTCCAAATATACCAATAAAAAAACAAAGAAGTACATTTGATGCACTTCTTTGTTCATCATTTTTACTCATTAAGTTGTTTCGATCGATTCGAAAAGTGAATCAATATACCTATTATAATGACAACTACTAAAGTAACTATAAGTGGCATAATTACTTGACCAGTAAAGCCTAATATCAAGTAACCTACAGATGCCGCTAAAGCTGCAATCATTGCATAAGGTAACTGTGTAAGCACGTGATCGATGTGATTTGCTCCAGCTCCAGTAGAGGATAATATGGTTGTATCTGAAATTGGTGAGCAATGATCACCAAAAACAGAACCTGCTAGTACCGCGGATAATGCTGGCAACACAAGTGTTACATCGGTAACGGCGGCAATCTCTCCTGCAATTGGCAGCATAATACCAAATGTTCCCCATGATGTACCTGTAGAGAGTGCCATAAATCCAGAAACAATAAAGAGGAGAAATGGCAAGTAAGCTGAACTAATCGATGACTGGTTAACAAGCTCTGCCAAGTATTCCCCAGTTCCCAATTGACCAATAACATCCCCTATCATCCACGCAAAAATCAAAATGTAAATGGCAGGGAGCATCGCTTTTATACCTTCAAATGTCACATGTCCCATTCCTGATTTTGGAGCTGATTGTTTAATATACATAGCCGCTGCTAATAATACGGAAACAAGTCCACCAATAAACAGCGAGATATTCACATTAGTATTTTCAAAAATACTTAGAATGCCAACAACGCCTTCTGTGTTTCTAATTCCTGTTACAACCATCGAGAATACCGTTCCTATGATGAGTGCAACTATTGGAAGTACTAGGTGATAGATATGACCTCGATTATGTTCTTGAAATTGATCATTTAAATCGCCTGGAACATCGCCTTTCTTAGGATCAATTAGTTCTCCACTGTCCATTGCCCTTTGTTCATGATGGCGCATAGAACCTATATCAAGTTTCATAAAGATCGTTAAAAAGACTAGGAACAAAGCCGCGAAAACATAAAAATTTGCAGGGATCATTCTAACAAATGCTTCTAGCGCCTGATAATTTGCAATTTCATTAGCAGCTAAAATACTTCCGATTACCCCAATAATATAAGCACCCCAACTCGAAATGGGTGAGATTACAGTGATCGGCGCTGAGGTTGAGTCTATATAATAAGCCAGTTTAGCACGAGAAATCTTATGGCGGTCGGTTACTGGTCTTGAAACTTGGCCGACAGCTAAAGCATTAAAATAGTCGTCAATAAAAATAATAATACCTAATAATGCTGGAACAAGCTTTGCCCCTCGGCGAGTTTGGATTTTATCTACAGCCCACTTACCAAAAGCACGACTGCCTCCTGAAGCTGTCATAAAAGCGGTCGTCACTCCTAACAAAAGCAAGAAAGTCAGCAAATATAGATTTCCTGTGTTAAAAACTCCATCACTAATAAAGATCGAATAAAAATTCATCCAAATTAGTTCTAAACCTTCCACGATATTAAATCCTGTTAGCATAAATGCACCAACAATAATCCCTATGCCTAGGGACAAAATTACTTTCCTTGTAACAATAACAAGAATCAACATCAATAATGCTGGAATTAGTGAAAAAATAGTTCCTTCCATAATGTGGTTCCCCTCCGTAAATCTAATGATGATAACGGGGTGTGGAATCTACTTTAAGAAAATGAGGGATTTAGAAAAGCGAAGCGCCTGAACACGCGCCGGAGCTAGACTTATATAGTTAAAAGCATACAAAAAAGCAATGATAGAAAATAACCTACCATTGCTTTGTAGCAATTTGATTATCCTCCATTTCGATCAGTAGCGCCCCATGCACCCAAAAGCATGCATGACAGTATATTTCTTTTTCAGACATATACCAGAAGATAAGAAGTGACAACTCCTATCTTCTTCGGCAGGGAATCCCCTTTCTCCAGTGATCCTAGTTGTCACACTCCCACTGGGTACTCATGAAGCCTGCACCTCTACCTCACCGATCTGATAAGGTCACGCATATTAAATTCTTACACATTCTAACAGGTGATTTCTTTTATTGCAAGGGGGTCATTGGAATTGAGAATGGTGTTGACTTATTTCCCCCTTCGACTTCTCCTCCTCCATCTCCGTTGTAGAATTCCGGTACTTCTCCAGGGATGACGGAAGCATCTATGAGAATATCGTTAACTACAGTCGTGGTTTCTGTGGAAAACGGAATAACTACTCGCAAATTCACCTCAAAAGTAAGAGATAATTGAAAGTGGGCTGAGTTGATACCATATTCTGTTATCTCATTTTTAAATTGTGATTGAACATCACCAATAACTCTTAACTGGACGGGAACCTTTGGCCCTAGGTTAGCAAGAATCGTATTATTTGTCGCTAAACCAATCGGTACCTCAAGCAATGTTGCTGGTTCCTCTCCTAGTTCTTCTCTCGACATATTCGGATTAATCTCTGGGTCTAAGGTGGTATCTTCCATTGGTAATTCACCTAGTTCCATACGTCTTAAAAAATTTTGTACTCTGTAAGTTGTATTTCTAAGGGCTCTGTTTACAACTACTGAATTCCACCCCATATACACAATATCACCATCATTATCTTTTTCAATTCTTACTAAGTCTTCAAAATTTAGATCTTCTGATATTTGTTTATTAACTGCTTCATTAATAGCATCTCTTGCCAATTGTTGTGCTTTCGTTTCTGCTATTCCTTCTAATGCCGGAGTAATACCTCTATCAATTAACCATAAACAAAGACTTGTAACAACAAGAAAAAATACAAATGTTAATAATATTCTTTTAGCAACTGAAGGTGGTGGACTCGTTTTATTTTTCCCCATTAAACAACCCCTCCTGACCTATCTATATGATAAGTAAAAGGGGTTTATTTACTAAGTTACAGAAGTTGTGAGACAGTCTGTTATGGTTAAGGATAACTCTTTTGACAAATCAACCTCTTGAGTATCCTGCGACTGATAATGATCGATTCTCACGATAGGCCGATCACTTAAATTTTCATTTTGTGCTGATACAATTCCTTTACGACCATCACTAAGTTCTACTCCTAATCCATTAGGATAGACGGTCACACACTTTCTGAATGCAGCTACCATATTTCTATCGAATAGGGTACCTGCTCCAGAATATAGCACTTCTAGCCCTTCATGTGGTAACATGGCGCTCCTATACGATCTGTTACTCGTTACTGCATCAAAGACATCAGCGATCGCTAAAATCTTTCCATACAAATGAATATCTTTCTCTGTAATTCCTCTTGGGTATCCTGAGCCGTCTAAACGCTCATGATGTTGATAAGCACAGTGAGCCGCAACGAGCGGAACAGAAGAAACAGAACGCAATAGTTGAAATCCAGCTTCAGCATGAGTTTTGATTAAAGTGAACTCTTCAGCTGTTAGTGATGATGTTTTTAATAAAATATTCCGTGGAATCGTCATTTTTCCAATATCATGAAGAATGGCGCCTAAACCTATTTCTTCTACTTTACGATTCGGTAAATCCAATTCATTAGCTAAAGCAATGGCGTACATTGCTACATTTAGAGAATGTGTAAAAACATAATCATCATATACAAAGATATCTGATAAAAGCGACATCGTATCATGATTACCTCTTAACTCCGACACAATCGTGCTTACTGTTTGATTCATTTCCAAGGATATTCTTTCAAATAATATTTTCTGATCATTATTATTACTTTTTTGCAAATCAAGAAAAGATCTTTTAATCGTATGTATTGCCTTGGAACGGGTTTCTTCATTAATAGGATAGTTGACTTGAATATCTGAAGTTAAAGGGTCATCTACATAAACATATGTAATTTGATAATCGAACAACCTTCTTATCAAACTTTTAGTAAAAGTAACTCCCTGTCGTAAAAGAACTTTTCCATTCTCATTATAAATAGATTTTCCAAGTGTATCTCCTTGTTGTAAATGAGCTGTATATACGACTTTCATAAAAACCTCTTTTCCAGTAAGAATTATTTCACACTACATTATATATTATGACTCATAATAAAAGCTGCCTTAGGCAGCTTTTAAATCTAATTATAGCAATTGTAGAAATTCCATGCAATTTTTCAATTTTTTTCAAGTAAAGCCTTCGCTAGCACATCTCGTAACAGCTCTGGCATATAATAAACCTTCTTTTTAGCATACGCAATTTCTGGAAATAATCTTCCGAATGTAAATGTATCAGCAGTAGCTAAGGAATAGGTCAAGTCTCGCTGGATGGGGGATCCGTTAAAAGAAACTGTTCGAACACGTTCTTCATCATCCTCCCCTATTACAGTTTCAATTTCCAGTCCACTAAAGATCATTTTACCAATTACTTCACCCCGGAAACCTAATCCTTTTAAGCGAATTTCAGTTAGCTTCTTCGTATGACCCACTCGAATAATTTCTAGCAGCTCATCACCCGTTATTTCAACCTTACATGGATTCATTGGATGAGGGCAAATTCGATGAATATCTTCATAAGTGACTTCACCTTGATTTAAATGATCCAGTAATACTCCAGCATTAAGCATACCTATATCAGCGTTCGCCCACTCTTTTAGTCCATTTGTTAACCTACTCATTAATGTAGTTTCTTTAAACCAAGCTATTTTCAAGGGTTCATCTAGAATTGTCACTGTTTCTTTAAGATGTTCTACAGCCTGCTCTCTCATAGACTCTAATTCTTCGGTGACAATCTCATTTTTCCTCATATTTTCTGTAGAAACAGCATACGCCTCTCTTTTGCTTAGACAACGTTTGGAATGATCCCACTCTAAATATACTTCTCCTAAATGAGTTCCGTGTTTGCCAACTGCTGTTAATACAGAGTCTCCATATTTTTCACCATTTTGAAATAAATGGTGGGTATGACCACCAATTATAATATCTATTGCTGGATAGTTTTTTGCGATCTCTTCATCATCATAGATACCCAAATGAGAAAGCAAAACAAAAATATCTACTTGCTGCTTTATCTCCTCATAGTAATGATCCAAAGTATCAATAGGCGAATCAATCTGCCAACCTAACATACGATAAAAAGTTTCAAAAGGTGCCGTTAAACCCATCACAGCTATTTTAGTTCCTTGTGGTGTCGTTTTAATTTGATAAGGCTGTAACCACTTAGGTTGAGGCTCCTTTAAAGAGCTGAGGTTTGCACAAACTACATCGAACTTTGCATCATCGTATAAATGAAACAAATCATCGTGAGATAAAGTTATCCCTTCATTATTACCCAAATTAGCAAAAGAGTAGCCTGCTTTATTTAATAATTCCACATTTCCTTTTCCCATTAATCCTTCCGTTATCGGATGGAAACGATCCGCATGGTCACCGTTATCTAACAACCAGTAAGTTTCTTTATTTAATTTATGCTTTTCTTTCCGTTTATTAAAATAACCTACAATTTGCGGCCAATTTTCAAAATGGCTATGCAAGTCACTAGTATAATAAAGAAAAATTTTTTCTTTCATTCTCATTCTCCTCATCCGATTCCTTCCCAAATCAAACGTACTCCAATTAATATAAGTAAAATTCTAAGGAACCATTCTATAGCATGGCTGTTGAGCTTTCGATTTACTACAGCTCCTAGCATTCCTCCAACATATGCCCCGGGGATAAATAATAAAGTATTACCCCAATCCACATGTCCCAAATAAATATGGGTGGCCGAACTAGTAATACTTGCAAAAAATATCATGAACATAGAAGTTGCGGTAGCAATGTGTGGAGGAAAATTAAATAAAAGGATCAAAGCAGGAACAATTAATGATCCACCACCGATCCCTAACAATCCAGAAAGCACACCTACTCCCAAGCCAAAACCTATACTAATAAAAAGCGGTAAGTGATAATGAAATGTTTGTCCATCTATTACTTTTTCTCTTCGAATTCCTCCCGTCCTATCCTTCTCATTCGAAGGATTCCTTGGTAAGAAAAACATGAGAGAAACAGTGACCATAAAAATTCCAAAGAGTAAGGCAAATCCATCTGTTTTAAAAAATTGATTAAGCCAGGACCCCAGTATCCCTCCAGGAATACTGCCCATCATTAAAATGAATCCTACTTTTAAGTCTACACGTTTATGTTTTAAATATGAAAGCGTAGAAGATAGTCCAGTGAAAATCATGACGACTAATGAGATACCTACTATTGATTGTGGGGTTACCCAATGAAAAGCATCCAGGCGATCTCCTAAGAAGAGTAACACTGGCACTAAAATCACACCGCCACCTAAACCAGCTACACTTCCAATAAAAGCGGCTATAAATCCAATAAGTATGGAAAGAACTATTAACATAATCAGCCTTCTATCTATATTAGAGATAATATTATAGTATCACGTTTTCTATGACGAAAACAAAACCCGCCCTCAATTTGAAGAATAAAAAACATACAGGCTGATATTGATATCAAGAAATGTATTGTCTGAAATGAGATTTGTTGATTGGACGGGAACCTTTGCTCTCTTACTAAATATCAACAAAAAAGCAGTCCAATTTAAATGCGAATTGGACTGCTAAAAACTTTGTTATTAATGTTTTGTACTATTAAACCGAAACCCGTTAGACTCAATCTGTACGGATTATATTTAATAAGATTATCCGATTGAACCTTCCATCTCGAATTTAATTAACTAAGGTTTGTGAAATTGCGTATTTTGTAATGTTTTTGTACGTTTAAAGCGTTTTTAATAATACTCAATTTCATACTTTATCGTATAGTTTATTTCTCTATCGGCACAATATCGGCACGTGCCGATGATGAGTTTCTTCCTATTATATGTGTTAAGGAAAAACCAGAAGACTTTCATTGATAAGTATAATAGCGTAAAAACAAGCAGCCGTCCTTGAAGGATAGCTGTTTTAATTTAAGGAGAACCATACTTCTCCATTATCCAACGAATCATATACGGCAAACAGTTGGGACGTGTCTTTATCAACTTCATAAACTAAAACATGTTCCTGGCTATCTCCCGTTCTTAGGGTTTCTACCTTGTCGTCCAAGTCAATATAACCTGCAACATCAAATTCTTTTTCACCATCTGTCAGGTTAAAGATACCCCCAAAGTCTTGAAGAGGTTCTGATCCTGCATCGTAAGCTGTGCTTTTCGTTTTGATTAGTAAATATTCCTTGCCTTCGTCTGGCTCTACATAAATGTCATCATCTTTCATGGCTTCTTCCGCCTTATTACCTCTTTCTAAACCGTATGCCGAAACGCCTAATTCTTGACCTTGATATCGCTTAATAATAACCGTATCCCCTAGTTTTGCCGGACTTCCGTTTGAAGCTCCATCTTCATCAACCGTAACTTCATCGGGTAGATGATCGTTATCTAAATCTTCAAAGGTTTCATCACTAAACATAAAGTAATCTGATCGCTCACGTACATCAATATATGACCCGTCTTCACTAGCACCTGTCTCACTGGAACACGCTGCCATCATTAATAGAAAAGACCCGAACAGCAATAACTTCTTCAAATCACCACTCCTTATTTATATTCCTATTACCACCTTTACATACAAGTATCGGTTACGTTTCAAGATTTTTCAATAAAAATAAAATATTAGGAACTCAATTGAGCGCCTTTATACCGCTTCACCCACTCCGGCTAATAGGTCAATGAATAATGGGACATTTGCACAAGTACATACCCTAAACTCGCTCAAAAGCGTCGATAATTCTCCCTTTAATTGCATCGTTAACAGCATTAGCGGGAACAGCTGCTGGGCTTGCGGTTTCAGCAAAGGCTTCGTTGTTATTCATGACGACGGAAATACCCACACGTTCCACAATGCAAGGTTTCTTCCGCTATCTCCCCAGCTCAAGGTACAAGTCTCTGCCTCCCCACCGCATTCAGGACAGGTTTCCCCATCGATACCATCCAGTACATTAGCCAACGCTTCTGTATGTTTAGCGATAGCTCTACTTTCTAGATAGGATGCTTGTATCTAAGTCCATCCTTTATCTTAGACTTGTCCGGCATGATCAACACTCTCCTTTCGCACAAAAAAGACACCCCTATTCGGAATGTCATAAGAATATTATTATAATTATAGGTATCGTAATCAGTAGAGTAAGTAAGCACCCACACCCCATCATGTTGTTACCTGCTTGTTGCATACCTTCTCCTAACCTTTCCATGCTATTCTTTTCTCCCATATCTATCTACTCCCTTCTATGCTAATTCATTCGACAGTATAGGAAAAAAGCCTTCCTAAAAAATAAAGGGATACCAATATTTGTGTCGAATACAGGAGTAAAGGAGGTGTAACTATGTCTAGGAGATATCAATCACCATTTAAAGGTAATCGCTATATTGGAAATACCAATAGTAATGAAGTCCATGATCTAGATGACGAAAAGGTTTCTTGTCAGATTGATAAGATTAAGACTGATCATGTTAAAACATTTATTCCTGACTCACATAGTCAAGCCAAGAGAGAAGGGTTTGACAATTGTGCACACTGTATTGGTAATTCTAAATACTAACTGGTTAATTGTTGAAGAGGAGTTACAGCTCCTCTTCTTTTTAAATGAGACCTTGGTTTTCTTTAAAAGGAATATTATTCATCCTATGCCATTCTTCACATTGTTCTGAAGTCACACTCCCCGTCTTAAGCTGCATTTGCCATACACCTGTATTTGCTCCATCAGAATAGAAATAAGGAAAGGGAGTGTATTCCAGTTCTCTAGCTAAGTCAACACTTTGATGTTCTAGTAACGCCATTGGCGGGTCAGTGTGTGCCTTCCAGTTACCGTATCCATTCTCGTATTCAACAATGCTACCGGCTTTACCATGACCACAACAACACCCAAGCGTAACAACACCTCTATCATTCAACGATTGAATTTCATCTGCAATACAAGCATCTACAGTTACTTCAGTATTACTCTGTTGGCTAATTACTTTCACACGTTTGTAATTACCGTATAAGCACATGGTTATCACCCCTCTTAAAAGTATGGTCATTAACATCAAAAAAGACCCCTATCTCTAAAGGGTAATAAGAAAGTCACCCAACCACTAACATAACTCTAGTGACTGGATGACTATGTAAATTTCCTATATTAATAGAATAACACCACTATAGCAAAATGTTCTGCCATCTTTCTGCCGCCATTTACTATCTATTCATTACCGTATTTATTAGTTATTCTTGTATTAATTTGTCCAAATTCTTCTTCGTTAATTAACTCACACTTTCTTAAATGAGACACAACTTCGTTTAACCTTTTCGTATATTCATCATGATCCGCTGGTGGAATATCTCCGGTCTCGTCTTCAACTTCATCGATCAAATAATCATACTTTTGCTTTATCATTGTGTAAAAGTTTGCTCCTTCTCGAAGCTTTTCCAACTCTTTTACAGTAATTGAGATTATTGGACGTTGTTCACTATACATGATTTTTTTTCTTTTTCCTTCACCATAACGCCAACCGTGACCGCCCATACCTATAATGGAAATGAATATTCCGAAGTTGGACCCTCTTGTAGGAAGGATTTCGGAAAGTTTTGCAACCATTGTCACATCAATTGCTGTAGTTTTCTTATTTTTGCATTCGCATACAAATTTAGTCCCCATTTTATCGTTAATAAATGGAGGATACCTATGCTTGTCACTGAGAGTACTTTCAATATCTGTTTCATTATCTCCTGGTCTTTTATTCTTATCTACGGTAGGGCTAGGGAATCTCTTAAATAGAAACATTGCGAAATCCTCTAAAACCCCTCCTTTTTTATGGTTGTATTTTCTGTCCCATGATTTACTTTCCTTAATTAGTCTAATATGTTCATCAAATTCCTTAATAGAATCATCATCATTTAAAGGTTTCCAGAAAAGGTTATCATGTTCCTGATCGTCCAAGTTATCAAGCAGTTTTTGCATTTCTGTTAATGACTCTATACTGATTCTACTCATAGCTTGTATATTCCTCTTTTGAAGCCAATTCTGGCATTTCTCCAATCGTAACTACAACCACATTCTTCACACAAAGAATCTTTATTACTGAAATAATACTCTTCAAGGGAATTAAACCAAATTGGATGAGAGTAGTCATCATTGTTGCAATCAACTCTTATTAAGACTTGGAGTTTCTTTTCTTTGAAGAGATCAATAAGTATATTCTCAGCAAATTCTAAGTCAGACTTAATCACTCTAGCCATTTGTACTTTTGTCAATACATCATTCGGCCTCAATGAAAGAAGCGTCTTCTCCATTCCCTGAATAGTATTCTGTCTTAGCTTGTATTTGTCCTCTATATTTGTTAAGTCTAGAGACAACAATTGTAACTACCTCCTCTTCAATAAAGGTATTTGTCCCTCTGATTAGGTATGCATCAATACCACTTTCTACTAAGAATTTGTACATCCGACCATTACTCTTGTAATTAACACCAAGCATATCGATATCACCATCTTGACGTGATCTCTTTGCAGCTTGAGCAGCTGATCCAACAAGTCCTTCTTGTGTTGATTCTACACTAATCACGTGAGTTAAGCCATCAGAGCGTTGTTGAAACACAGAAAACTCTTCTTCATTATCATTAGACCCATGGACCTCCAGAAGTTGAGCTTCAAATGATAGTTGGATATCTTGTATTAACCTAGTAAGGAGAGCAGGCTCTTTATCTGTATCAATATTTGCTTCTTTCAGTAATTTTTCAGAGAACCCTTCTATCTTTTTCTCTGCTTTAAATGCTTCACTATTTATTTCTTCATTCTTGTGATTTGTAGCATCTTCAGCGAATTCATACAGGGCTTGTGGAATCCAAATGGGCGATTTAATTTGCACGTTCCCTATGTATGTTTTGACTTTTTCAAAAATCATATTCGCAATTGGGCTCCAGTCATGTTTTTTTTCTTTTCTAACACCATTAACATTATGTAGGTTACTAGTGGGGTTAAAAATTACTTTGAAGTCTTTTGAACCATCCAAAAATACACAATGGGCAAAGAACATCTTTTTATATAACCTACTAGCCCCATCCTCCCTTGACCCAGTAATTATACAAGGAGCCACAAATGAAAAAGTATGGGTTCTTTTTTCATCATTTCTATGAATACCGGTTAACTTAATATCATCCAACTCAGGCATCACTTCTGGCAGTTCTTCTGAATCATTGTCAGGATCAACATCCCATAACTTAAGTTCTGTTAGCTCGTTTCTTGTTGAATACAACTCTTGTATTATTCTTGGAGTGAGGTGGTACTCTAGATGGTACACAAATGTGTGATTATTGCCATCTATTTGGTGTAGTGCTAACCATTCTTCTAGCTTTTCGGGCGGCATTAATGTACCAAACAAATCCCCCTGAGCTACTTCTTGGTGTAGCTCTTTTAACATATCTTCCCTTGAAGCTCTTTTTTGTAATCCTATATTTTCAAAAAGCACTTGATAATGTTTGTATTGGGTATATTTCTCTAGCATTTTATATATATTATCCCAATTCATGAAAATCCCTCCAGAATATTACACCGTTCTATTTTCTACCATTCTAACCCAAACGGACTCCTTTATAAAGATTAATTACCCATATCTTATATTGTGTATCATTCGGCAAAAGGCTGAAAGCATTGGAGCCTCTACTCTCAGCCAATACTATCATTTGAATGCGACAACCTGTAAAATATGGTTTCTTCATAAAAACAAAAAGTATATTAGCACATAGTGCCTTTTTTACTCTTTCTATTCGTATTACTTTTTTCCTGCTTATAACACATTATACTTTAAACTTCGTCATGGCTTTATCCATTGTATCCTGGTTAATACCTATATAGATAAGCGCTATTTTTTCAGAACTATGATTAAATAATTCTTGAAGCATGGCAGTCTTCTTTGTCTGGTGATAGAAATGATAACCAAATGTTTTCCTTAATGTATGTGTACCTATTTCCTGTAAGCCAAAATGATCTGCAACATTACGAAGAATCTTATAAGCCATGCTCCGTCCAATGGGTTGATTAACACCTTTTCTACTCTTAATCAAGTATTCTTCCGGATCCTTACTCTCGACAAACCACTTAATTTCGCGCCTTAATTGGGGTGTGATCCGTAATTTTTTAAACTTTCTTGTCTTTTGTTCCTTTAAATTAATATGAATACCTGTAACATCTTTCACCTGCAAACTTAGGATGTTGGATATTCTTAGTCCTGTATTAATACCAAGAACAAATAACATGTAATCTCTGGGGTTCTTATTCACAAGATAATCCTTCACCTGCTTAATCGAGGCCACTGAAAAAAGTCCGGTTAATTTTAAGAAAAGCAACCCCCTAAAAATTCCATCCCAACTTTGTCAAAGAAAGAGCGTCGCATTATTGAAAAGAGTTATATGGAGGATAAAGAGGAGCCTGACTACATTATCTACAGGGACCTTGGATATATACCGATTGAAGGCAAGAGCCTTCTTAGCCTTAGCCTACTTCCTTAATATCGAAGTCTTTAAAAGTAAGGAGGTGGAAGCGTGAATTATGTCCAGCCCATCAGGCCCCCCCGTTATGATTAAGCGAGGCCACTGAAAAGTTCTTTTCTATTAATAATGAACTTTTTGGAAAAACACTATCCCAAAGTCACATTGTTTTTTCCTGTCAAAGTGGAGGATTAAGTCCAATTTACCCCTAATTTATAAACCGAAAGCGTTTAACCGCGTTTTCAATCCACTTCATATGGTTGATTCTCTTTCTTTCTTCATCTAGGTTTTCTACAGCAGTACTTCCGTTGATGAATGGAACTGATTGTTAGGAGATGCAGGTGTGTCTTGAATGGTTGAGGTAACTTTAGGTGTACGAACGTTTGTATCTAGCAGAATGTAGGCTTTATACTTTAATAAGTTATCTTCTTACAGCTACTTTTGGTTTTCTTCTGATCGATATTCGGTAGCAAAAAACTTAACATTTTTTCATTCATCTTTAAACCTCGCCCCTTCCATCAAACTCTTCATGTATTTACTTTGCGCTACTGTGTCTGACTCCTGAACGCTTGTCTTTTCTATCTTTAGATACTTTCCACTGCATACGGTAATGCTGATGTCTAGCCATTTCGTTTCACCAACTTCCATAGGAGATACAATGGCCAAAGAAACACCAAGGCGATTAAGAAGAACATATAAAACGTTTCACTCTCTTGATCTTCATGGTCGGGCTCGTCCTTGATTGCACATAAAGTTACACCGATCACAATATAAATCAAAATGCCGATCATTGAATGCACTCCTTATAGGTAATAAAAAAAGGACACAAACCAAGAGCGTATTGCTCTCAATCTGTGTCCTCCAGTTAGCTGGTAGAACATCAACTTATTTTATAGTCACATTTAATTCTTTCCCAACAAACCTTACTATCCCTTACAGACTTGAAATACTCTTTGTCATTATAGTGATTCAGGAGAAGAAAGGTATTAGCTGATTTTAGTGATCCGCGAAAGAGCCGCATTCTCTCTATTTCATCAACTCTTATTATCTCACTATCCAATAGCACCTTTTCGATTTCACCTAAATATTCCCTATTCGTTTCTTTAATAAACCTCACATGATCCTCGCTTGATTCTTTCTCTTCTATGCTCTCAAAGTTCTTTAAAATATTTTCAATGTGATGTTTATTCAACAATAGTTGCCTACTTAAAGGTTTTCTCTCCTCTTCTATTCTTCTCGTTTTCTCATTATTTGCTTTTCCCCTCTCAATAACGATTGTTGTAATCACCGGAATAGCGATTGCAAAAAAAGTCATTACAACAGTAAGGTAATTAGCTGGCGATATACACTTCCAAAACCCCTCGCACTTTTCTAATTGGACGGGTTCATCTATTATAATTCTCGTTAGCAGATTCAAAACTCTTCCCCCTCATCAAACTTAACCCTCTTCACCTTCCCCTGGTGAGTTATCACCTTTGTCTCTCCATGCTCAGGTAAAGGGTTAATTTTGCCTTTCCGTTACAATATACGACACAGAACGGGGAATCACCTTCTGGTAGATCCATTTCTAATCTAAGTTTTCCATTATCAATTTCAGTCTGTACTTGATTCAATCGCATTGAGTAGTACCCCTATGTTAAAATAGTGTTAGGGAAATTAGTCGAGAGCCTTGCTCTTGGCCTTTTTTTATGTTTGAAGCTGTTATCGATAGCACATAATAATAAACAGGACTAGCTGTTTTCCATACTTGCTACATCTCCCCGCAGCTAGTTCTATTCCTCCAATCAAGTTTGTCCAATAAACCCTTCAAATAGTTTGAATACTTCCTAAAAAGTTCCCATATAATAGTCGCAGAGCTATAAGATTCCCCTTTGCGCTGGATAGCCCTTAATAGTTATCATTCATCTCACGTTACCGGAGCTTCGGCTTCGGTCTTTTTATTTGTCTTGATCTCAAAAAACTTCTTCCTTGCTTCAAACCAAGAACAACCATGTTGCCTTTGGATATCCTTCACATACTTAGCAAATAACTTCTGATTGCCAACATACTTAGCTGAATCTATTTCTTGGTACACCTCAATTGGAGAAAGGACAGTTTTCGGTATTTCGATTGGTTCATCATCAAACATAACTAACTATTCCATTTGGCGCCTCCTTCATATTCGTGACGTAATGGTAATTAACACCCCTCTATTTTTTGAATTTTATGGGAAATAATTCTATAATATTGCTAAGTATATCTTTGGAGGGGTTAAAATGAGTAAAGTTAATTTACATGAAGAGTTCACTATTTACAGCAAGCAGTTTTCAACTAAAGAATATAACAGGCCTAAGATAGAGAATCTTATAGAAAAACGCCGTCAAACTCCTAAAAAGTATCCGCGTAAAGCGGGAAATCCCAATAAATCACCGATCGAATAAGTAGGTCAGACCACCTTTTTCTTTATAGAAAAATGATAAAAAGCAACATCATTCAACCCAAGTTCGTGGGCTAAGTGATTCAAAAATCTGATTCGTTTCTTTAATGAATCGACAATTGTCACTTTAATTTGTGGAAAAGCAATTTTCAAAGGGATACTAGGAAATCCAGCTCCCGCTCTGACGTCACAAATGTGAAGCGGTAAGGTCTATGCTGGAAAGAGGAATCGGTAACGCTTCTGTGGATAATATTATAAAAGTTTGTAAGGGGCTAGGAATATCCACCGATGATTTAGAGAAGTTGGCTAATGGCCAAGAGTTAAATGAAGAACATGAGGGTAACCTGCCAGAATTTAAACACAAAGGATGAACGAGATTTACAGAATGAGCTGGAGTAAATTATTTACGACCTAAATGGCGAAAGTGCTTACGCAGCATTTGATGGTCAATCTGTTGAGGATATGGATGAAGAAGACCGTCAACTACTTGTCGCTTCATTAGAAAATTCCCTCAGACTAGCAAAACGTATGGCGAAGGAAAAGTTTACATCTAAGAAGTTCAAGAAATAGGAGGGATCATAAGTGGGTGTTAAGAAGAAGGTTGATAGTTTAATAAGAAAACATAATACTAATTGCCGGTTCCAGATTGCTGAAAAGATAGGGATTCAGGTCCAGTTTGAACCTTTAGGTGAAATTCTTGGGTATTACAGTAGACACTTTAGAATCCCATTTATACATATCAATGAAAATATCGGAGAAGATCAGATAGGATTTGTATGCGGTCATGAGCTTGGACATGCTACACTTCACCCGAAGTCTAATACCCCATTCCTTAAAAAACATACTTACTATTCTACTCACAAAATTGAACGAGAAGCGAACGGTTTTGCAGTTGAATTGCTAATTCCAGATGAAGACCTTGATGACTTTAAAGATCACAACATTACTATTTATGAAGCTGCTAATATGTACGGAATTCCCAAAGATCTCGTTCAACTGAAAACGGTGGAGAAGTTCGATAAAAAAATTTAATTTTTCAACCGAACATACATTCGCGATGAAGAGGTGAATTCAAATGGCTACATTCCGAAAACTGAAAAGTGGTAAATGGCAAGCTCGAGTTTCTCAAGACAATAGAGAGTTTTCAATAGGTACATTCAGAACAAAAAAGGAGGCAGAGATCGAGGCAGGGAAAGTTGAAAGAATATATTATGGACAAACTTTAAACGATAAGAATAAACGTTTTGATGAAGTTGTAACAGAATGGATACAAGAACATAAGAAAAACCAACTAAAAGATTCTACATACGTTTAATATGAATCAGTTTTGCCTAATCATATACTTCCCCATTTCGGACATCTAAAAGTTATTAACATAAAACGAACGCACATAAATAAATGGATGAACGATTATGCCGAAAGAGATTATTCTTTTGGGGCTCGCTTGCGATACTTATCGATTATTAAAAGTATATTTCATTACGGCTGATGTTGAATACAAAGGAACCCACGGATTCAGACACACCCATGCAGTTTTATTGTTAGAGGCCGGAGCATCGATTAAATATGTATCAGACCGACTTGAACATAAAACAATCAAAACAACAGCTGACACTTACCTAGATGTTACAGATAAAATTGAGGAAGATGAGCTACAAAAGTTCTCTGCTTATGTAAAAAAATAACGGAGTCGGCACAATATCGGCACGACCCCGTTAGAGATATATAATTATTCACTTAAACCCTTTGATATCACAGGGTTATTATTTATTATCCGATTGAACCTTCCATCTCGAATTTGATAAGACGGTTCATTTCAACAGCATATTCCATTGGTAGTTCTTTTGTAAATGGCTCGATAAAGCCCATTACAATCATTTCTGTTGCTTCTTCTTCAGAAAGACCACGACTCATCAAGTAGAAAAGCTGTTCTTCAGATACTTTAGAAACTTTCGCCTCGTGTTCTAATGAAATATTTTCGTTCATAATTTCATTATATGGGATCGTATCGGAAGTAGACTGATTATCCATAATCAATGTGTCACACTCAACGTTAGAACGGGCACCATGTGCTTTACGTCCGAATTGAACAATACCACGATACGTAACCTTACCACCATTCTTAGAGATAGACTTGGAAACGATGGTAGAAGATGTGTTTGGAGCTAAGTGGTGCATTTTCGCACCGGCATCTTGGTGTTGACCTTTTCCTGCTAGTGCAATAGATAGAGTCATTCCGCGAGCGCCTTCTCCTTTGAGAATAACGGATGGATACTTCATCGTTAACTTAGAACCTAAGTTACCGTCAACCCATTCCATCGTAGCGTTCTCATCAGCTACTGCACGTTTTGTAACAAGGTTATACACGTTGTTTGCCCAATTCTGAATCGTTGTATAACGGCAGTAGGCATTTTTCTTAATGAAGATCTCTACTACTGCACTGTGCAGAGAACTTGAAGAATACGTTGGTGCTGTACACCCTTCAACATAATGGACGGAAGCTCCTTCATCTACAATGATGAGAGTACGCTCAAACTGTCCCATATTTTCTGAGTTAATACGGAAATAGGCTTGTAGAGGCGTTTCAACTTTTACACCTTTTGGTACGTAAATGAAAGAGCCACCAGACCAAACCGCTGAGTTTAAGGCAGAGAACTTGTTATCAGATGCTGGAATCACTTTTGCAAAGTATTCCTTAAGCAACTCTTCATTTTCTATAAGAGCTGTATCTGTGTCTTTAAAGACGACACCTAAATCTTCAAGGTCCTTCTCCATGCTATGATAAACAACCTCAGATTCATACTGAGCAGAAACTCCTGATAAATACTTTTGCTCGGCTTCAGGAATGCCTAAGCGATCGAACGTATTCTTGATTTCTTCTGGTACTTCATCCCAATCACGTTCAGAACGTTCGGATGGTTTTACATAGTACGTAATGTCATCAAAATTTAGTTCGGATAGATCGCCGCCCCATTGAGGCATAGGCATTTTATAAAATTGTTCAAGTGATTTTAAACGGAAATCAAGCATCCACTTTGGTTCACTTTTATAATCAGAGATTTGTTTAACGACTTCTTTTGTTAAACCTTTCCCAGTACGGAAAATAGAAACATCTTTCTCATGGAATCCATATTGGTACTCTTCGACTTCTGGCGCTTTCTTAGCCATGGTTATAATACCTCCTTTTGGTATATCAAGCAATTATGCTTCCTCTTCGTCGACACCTTTTTCCATTGCCTTCCAAGCTAGTGTTGCACACTTTATTCGTGCAGGGAATTTAGATACACCTTGAAGAGATTCAATATCCCCTAAGTCAAGAGTATCATCTTCTACCTCATTACCCAACATCATGTTTGAAAAAATGCGTGACATTTTGAGCACTTCGTCAACGGATTTACCTTGAATAGCCTGTGTCATCATGGAAGCTGAAGACATACTAATGGAACATCCTTCTCCATCAAACTTTGCGTCCTCCACTACACCATCGTTCACTTGTAGCTGTAGCTCAATTCGATCACCACAAGTAGGATTATTCATATCAACAGTGAGGTGATCACCTTCAACTGATCCACGGTTACGAGGATTTTTATAATGATCCATGATAACTTGGCGGTAAAGCGTATCTAAATTATTAAAAGACATCGCCAAAATACTCCTTCGTTGTTTGTAATCCTTGAACAAGTCGATCAACATCTTCTTCTGTGTTATACAAGTAGAAACTTGCTCTTGCTGTTGCTGAAACGTCTAGCCATCTCATAAGAGGCTGTGCACAATGGTGACCAGCACGAACAGCAATACCTTCCGCATCTAATACTGTTGCTAGATCGTGAGGATGCACATCAGATATATTGAATGTGATCAGACCTGCTCTTTGTTCTGGTCCATATATTGTTAAACCGTCGATAGTTTTCATCTGTTGCTGTGCATATTGTGCGAGTTTATGTTCATGTGCCTCGATTTCATCAAGTCCAACTTCATTTAGAAAATCAATAGCAGCACCAAGACCAATAGCTCCAGCAATTATAGGAGTGCCTCCTTCAAATTTCCAAGGAAGCTCTTTCCACGTAGAGTCATATAAGTTTACAAAATCAATCATTTCTCCACCGAACTCTACGGGTTCCATCTCTTTGAGTAACGCTTTCTTACCATAAAGCACACCAACACCAGTTGGCCCACACATTTTGTGACCAGAAAAAGCAAAAAAGTCACAATCTAAATCTTGTACATCAATTTTCATGTGTGGCGCACTTTGTGCTCCGTCTACAAGCATTACAGCTTCATGTCTATGAGCAATAGCCGCAATTTCTTTTACAGGATTAATGGTACCCAAAACATTTGAAACGTGCATAACAGCGACTATTTTCGTTTGATTCGTAATAGTTGCTTCAGCATCCTCAAGGGATATCGTTCCATCTGACTGAAGTGGCATATACTTCAGAGTTGCTCCTGTTTCTTTCGCAATTTGCTGCCAAGGAATAATGTTACTATGATGTTCCATAGGTGTGATAACAATTTCATCACCACTCTTCAAGTTTGCACGGCCATAACTTGCAGCAACTGTATTAATAGCCGTTGTTGTTCCTCTAGTAAAAATAACTTCTTGAGAACTTTGGGCATTAATAAAGTTTCTTACTTTCTCACGTGCTCCCTCATATTCATCCGTAGCTTTTGTGCCTAGAGTATGCACACCTCTGTGAACATTAGAGTTATAGCCGCGATAGTATTCACTCAACTTATCAATAACCTGGTTTGGTTTCTGAGAAGTTGCTGATGAATCCAAGTATACAAGAGGATGTCCATTTACTTCTTGATGCAAAATCGGAAAAGCATCACGAACGGCTTTCACATCCATTAATATACTTTCCTTTCAATCAATTGTGTCAACTGTTGCTTCACAGCTTCAATTGGCAATTGATTAACAACAGGAGCTAAGAAACCATGAATGATTAGTCGTTCTGCTTCATGTTGTGAAATGCCTCGGCTCATCATGTAGAAGAGCTGCATTGGATCTACACGACCTACAGAAGCTGCGTGCCCAGCAGTGACATCATCTTCATCAATTAATAGAATTGGGTTTGCGTCACCACGAGCGTCTTTGCTTAACATGAGAACACGTGATTCTTGTTCTGCATTTGATTTAGCTGCGCCATGTTCAATCTTTCCAATTCCGTTAAAGATACCAGAAGATTTATCTTTCATTACACCGTGTTGCAAAATATAACCCTCTGAACCTTTGCCAAAGTGTGTAATATTGGCAGTGAAGTTCTGTTTTTGAGTACCTGTACCTATAGTCACTGTTTTCGCACTAGATGACGAATTATCACCAATAAGATGAGTAATATTCTCTGATACAGTGTCACCCTCGTTCATTTGACCGAGTGCCCATTCAATCGTAGCGTCACGTTCAGTAAGGCCTCTTCGGTTTGTATATACAGTAGTACCTGCTTCAAAGTTGTCCACTGCACCAAAAGAAACTTTAGATCCAGCCTTCGCAAAAACTTCTGTAACGTTATTCGCAGAAGTCTTAACGTCCTTATTATTTGAAGTATAGTTCTCAACATACGTTACTGAACTATTTTCTTCTGCTACTACTAACACATGATTAATTAATGAAGCCTCTGGATCTTCTTGCCAGAAAATTGTCTGCAAAGGCTCTTCGATATTTACATTCTTCGGAACGTATAAGAAGACACCACCATTCATTAACGCAGTGTGTAGAGCGGTTAAACGATGCTCATCCACCTGAACAGCTTCAGTCATATAATATTTTTCTACTAAGTCACTGTGATTTCGAATAGCAGAGTTAATGTCTGTTAAAATCACGCCCTGGTCCTGCAATTTCTGATCTAAACTCTTATAAGCCACGGTGTGATTTCTCTGTATAATTAAATTTTGCTGTTCTTTATCCTGATCGAGTAAAACAAGCAGCTCATCAGGTAATTCTTGAATAGATTGTATCTTTTCACCTGACACATTATGTTTGAATTCAGTGAAATTCCAATCTTTAATATTAGTTTTATCAGGCTTAGGCATCTCTAGAGATTCTGTTTTGTCCAGTGCGCTCAGACGAAGTTCCTTCATCCAATCTGGTTCATTTAAGCCTTGAGAGAATTGGGTAACATAATCTTTATCGTATGGTTGTGATACTTTTACAGTCATTATATCCCTCCTATCTTGATTACGCTTTTTGCTGTATAGTTTCGTCTTCGATGCCAAGCTCTTGCTTGACCCAGTCATAGCCTTCTTCTTCTAAACGTTGAGCTAGTTCTGGTCCACCAGACTTCACGATACGGCCTTGCATCATTACGTGTACTTTATCAGGTGTAATATAATTCAATAGACGTTGATAGTGAGTAATAGTTAGGCAACCAAAGTTTTCACCGCGCATTTCATTGATACCTTTTGCAACTACTTTAAGAGCATCAATGTCCAAACCAGAATCAATTTCATCTAGAATGGCAATGGCAGGTTTCACCATCATTAATTGTAGTATTTCATTACGCTTTTTCTCTCCACCAGAGAAGCCTTCGTTAAGATAACGCTGTGCCATGTTCTTATCCATGTTTAGCGTTTCCATGGTAGCATCCATTTCCTTAATGAACTTCATTAGAGAAATTTCATCGCCTTCTTCTCTATGTGCATTAATAGAAGAACGTAAGAAGTCAGAGTTTGTTACGCCACTGATCTCACTTGGGTATTGCATTGCTAAGAAAAGTCCAGCTTGAGCACGTTCGTCCACTTCCATATCAAGAACGTTCTCGCCATCAAGAATTATTTCACCTTGTGTTATTTCATATTTAGGATGTCCCATAACTGCAGAAGCTAGTGTTGATTTACCAGTTCCGTTAGGCCCCATAACCGCGTGGAATTCTCCACCGTTGATTGTTAGATTGACACCTTTTAAGATTTCTGAACCTTCAATTTCTACATGAAGATTTTTAATTTCAAGAGTTGATCCTGCCATAAATAATACCTCCAGTATCTAATTTATAAATTAATTGTTCTGGTTATTGTGGTTCAAAACCATTCTCAATTTATTCTCATTACAATCTTATATCATTTAGCATCTGATATCAACTCATTTCCATTAATTCGACAAGAGGAAGAGTTGATGCTAAAAGTATAACATTTCTAGTTTCTACCTTATTATAATAACAAAATCGTATACAAGAAAAAAATCAGGTTCCCTAAAAGGCTACCTGATTTTCTATAATCATTTATACAGTTGACGATCTACTTCTGCAACAAATTTCTGGCTCTGTTCGAATTCTTTCTGGCGTTTCTCCTCGACCTTCATCATTTGGTCGATATTTCCCGCATACTGTGCATAACTCAAATCATGCGTTTGGTGCATCGCCTTTTCCATTTCCGCAGTATAATTCAAACCCAGATTGTCACTAATAATAAATCAATCCCTTTCTCACTTTTTACATATATTAGTTTACCATAACCAAATCATCATTCTCAAAAACCATATAAAACTAAAATAAAGGGTTTGAAAACAAATATCCGAATGTAAGCGTTTGTAGCGGAATGACAAATCAAATTTATCTCTTTTGCTTCAATATTCTAATAATTATGTTAATCTTGTGTTAAATCATAATAGGATTCTTGAACTAGAGTAACCGCTTGGCTGAGAGCAGCTCCTCCACCAAATGCTGCGGACACACCACAAGCTTCCATTAATTCCTGCTCACTCGCACCTTGATCGACACAACCTTTAGTATGATAAACAATACAATATTCATCTTGAGCTACTATACTAATACTTAAAGCCATTAACTGTTTTTGTTTCTTTGAGAGTTCACCTTCTTGAAAACAGGCTTCCGAGAATTCACTAAACTTATGCGCTAATGTAGGCATTTTCTCTGTAAATACCCCTATTCCATGTTTGTATTCATGCAAATATGCTTCAGCAAGGTTAATATCCTGATTTTCCATTGTATGAAAACTCCTTTGAATTAAAAAATGCGTCATGGGTTAGTATTAACCTCATGACGCATTTCATTCAAACTTTATTCATTTACAGGAACTACCGCTCCCTCATATTCTTCTTCAATAAAGGATTGAATTTTCTCTGAACGTAGTACTTCTACAAGAGTATTTAGTGCTTCATTATCTTCATCTTCACTATTAGCTGCAATGACGTTTACATATGGTGATTCAGATCCCTCAATAATTAAAGCATCCTCACTTGGATTCAAGTCAGCTTCAATCGCATAGTTAGTATTAATAGCGACAAGAACATTGTCTTCACGCTTATAGTTTTCCGGAAGCATAGCTGCATCAATACCTGCTTCAAATTCTAAATTTTTTGGATTCTCAGTAATATCATCCACTGTAGCTTCAACTTTTTCTACATCTTCATCTAAAGTAATTAGACCCTCAGATTCAATTAGAGAAAGAATTCGGCCATGATCAGCAGTAGAATTACTCATAAGTACCGTCGTTCCATTTTCAATATCGTCTACACTCGCAATATCTTTTGAATAAATACCCATAGGCTCAATATGAATACCACCTAAGTTTACAAAATCAAAATCTTCGTTTTGAGCTTGTTGGTCTTTTAGATAAGGTATATGTTGAAAATAGTTGGCATCAAGCACACCCTCGTGTAAATCTTGGTTCGGCAAAATATAGTCCTGATATTGTTCGATATTTAAAGTGATTCCTTCTTCCTCAAGAAGTGGTTGAGCCTCCTGTAAAACTTCAGCGTGTGGTGTACTTGTCGCCCCAACAGTAATCTCTGATTGTTCTTGGTCCCCTTCACTATCACCAGAAGAACCTTCTTCTTCAGAAGATCCACAGGCTGCTAAAATTAAAACTAACGCTGTGAAAAATAAACTTGTCCATAATTTTCTCATTTTCATTTCCCCCTAAATATTTTTATCGTTTATCTAATTTACGTGAAGCAAAGTCTCCAATAAATTGAAAGATAAATACGATGATTACAATTAAAATTGTACAAAACGCAACAACATCAAAATCTCTTCGTTGGAAACCGTAGAAATAGGCAAAATCACCTAATCCCCCTGCTCCAATCACACCAGCTACTGCTGTATAACCAATTAATGCAATAGCTGTAACTGTTATTCCCGAAATCAAAGCAGGCATTGACTCTGGCAAAAGAACCTTAAAGATGATCGTCCGATATTTAGCACCCATCGACTTTGCAGCTTCAAGAACGCCCTTATCCACTTCTTTTAAGGCAATCTCTACTAATCGTGCGTAGAATGGAGCTCCACCAACAATTAAAGCAGGAAGCGCGGCCCCTGGCCCTCGGATTGTTCCCATTAAAAAGTCTGTAAAAGGAAATAATAGCAGAATTAAAATAATAAAAGGGATAGCCCGAAACACGTTTACAAGTGAAGCAGTCAACCAATTCAGGATCTTATTTTGCCACATTCCTCCAGGTCCAGATAAATATAAAACCAACCCTAACATTAGGCCTAGAACAAAAGTTCCGAATACTGACACCGCAGTCATATACAGAGTTTCATAAGTAGCTTCTACCATATCTTCCATTTTTACGTTAGGAAACAACTTCTCAAACATCAGGACTCACCTCCACTTCTACAGAGGTTGTCTTGATATAAGCAATAGAACGGTCAACTTCGTCCTGGTCTCCTACCAGCTGGACAAGCATGGTGCCATAAGCACCTTTTTGAGTCTGAGTGATTTTACCATGTAAAATATTAACATCTATAGTAAATTCACGAGATAACTCACTGATAAGTGCTTGATTCGTATTCTCTCCTACGAAATGAAGTTGAATAACCTCACCAGCCTTATAGTTTTGATTAATAAGGTGAAGGGAGTCTTCTCGGTCAGGATCACCCATTACTTGGTCGACAAATCGTTTAGTCACTTTCTCTTTAGGATGTAAAAAGACATCAAGTACGTCTCCTGCCTCAACGATTCTTCCACTCTCCATTACTGCTACGCGATGACAAATTTTGCGGATTACATGCATTTCATGAGTAATCAAGACAATTGTTAAACCTAATTTTTCATTGATATTTACTAACAAATCCAAAATAGAATCAGTCGTTTCTGGGTCTAGCGCAGACGTCGCTTCATCACATAACAATACTTTTGGATTATTTGCTAAGGCACGGGCGATACCTACACGTTGTTTTTGCCCTCCACTAAGTTGAGAGGGATAGGAGTTGCCACGTCCACTTAAGCCTACTAATTCAATAAGCTCATTTACTCGTTCAACTCTCTTACTTTTAGCTATGCCAGCAATTTCTAGCGGAAATGCAATATTATCAAATACCGTACGTGACCAAAGCAAGTTGAAGTGTTGGAAGATCATGCCAATCTCCTGTCTTGCAATCCTTAGCTTGTTTTTGCTTAGGCCTGTTAGATTTTGATCATTCATTTGAATGTTACCACTAGTGGGTTCCTCTAATCTGTTAAGCAAACGAATAAAAGTACTTTTTCCTGCACCACTATATCCGATCACTCCGAAGATTTCACCTTTATCTATTGAAAGATTTAACTTGTCAACAGCACGAACATCTTGGTCTTTCGTCTTAAAAACCTTAGACAAATCTTTGATCGAAATCATATCGTTCTCTCTCCTAACTAAAAGACGCTTTTCTGCATAAGAACAGAAAAGCGCTACACTTTCATGTTCTCTCATCTGTCAAAGTTTATACTTTGCAGGAATTGGCACCTTTTCAAGTGATATGCACTTGACGGTTGCCGGGCATCAACGGGCCAGTCCCTCCGCCTCTCAAGATAAGAGGATTAATTTTTCATTCATTTAACGCATTAAACAATTAAGCACAAAAAGGATTTTAGCACCCACTAAAAAAACTGTCAACTTAATTTTTCAAAAAATAACCATAAAAAAACTCTTCTCAAGAAAGAAGAGATATATTTCGGATTCCTCTTCTCATCGGTCAAAGCAACTGCTTTGCTGGAAGTAGCACCGTGTTATAATAACCGGTTGCTGGGCTTCAAAGGGCCAGTCCCCTCCGCCTCTCTGGATAAGTGAAGATGTCACTATTGAATTATTTTTTATGTTACCATTACAATGATAATATGTCAATTACAACTGAGGTGATTCATACTATGCAAAAAGCTCCTAATTTTGAACTTTTTCACATACAATCTGAAGAAAAATTCGAACTCAACAAAAACCTTGGGCAAGTTGTAGTATTAACTTTCTGGACTTCATGGTGTCCGGATTGTGGTACAGATCTTCCTAAGAAAGAGCAACTCTACCAAAACATCGACCCTAATAAAGTTGCAATGATAACGATTAATGTAAGTGGTCGGGAAAGACACGATGTTGCTGGTATAGAATTTGCGAATAAATTCCTTACTCAGCCCACCTTAGTAGATCAAGGAGTATCTACCTATCAACTCTACGAAGCACAGGGTGTACCGACAACTGTCATCATAAATCAAGAAGGTTATATTACTCATCAATTTGGAGATCAGTCTTCTTTTTATGATATAGTTCGAGCTTTAGGTACACTCATTTAGCTAATAAAAATAATGATTCAATATATAATGTATCTCGAAGTTTCCCTTTCAAAATCAGTGATGAAGAAGGGAGAGTCCTCAATTTCAACTCTCCTTCTAACAATCGCTCTAATATTTCAGAAGTTGTTTTTATATAAACCTGGCAATGGAAGTCAAATTCGTAATCTAATCGTATAGTATAGGAATCGATTGTTAATGGTATAATTTGCTCTTCATTCTGTATAAATAAAACAATAGGCCTTTCCTTCCATATAGAAAGTATATCCCTTCTCCTATTGACAACATCTATCCAGTTCCTTACCATTTCCATAAAAAAACCTCCTTTTTGCCTTATATAACATTTCGGCAAAAAGGAGATTCAACCTTCATAAATGTAGCATTAATTTAGCGTCATTTCCCGGGAAACAACGCTATTATTTTACATATTTTGTGACTTCCTCATACATGTAAGGTACAGATTTAAAAGCATAAATTTTATTAACTATTTTTCCATTCTCCGTAATTAAAAGACAAGGAACACTTTTCACTTCATAATCTTGCATTAATTCAGGGTGTAAAGAAGCATTCAATTCATAGAACAAGTGTCTTTGAAAAGTAGCTTCAATCGTATCTAACATCTTTCTCGCTAAATGACACGTTCCACAAAACGGTGTAAATATATACGTAAGGGTAATCCCTGCGTTATTAAGTTCAGACGAGACATCTTTCTCTTCTAACACACGCACGATCTGCCTCCTAGGTTCTAAATTAAATAAATAGGTTTCACTTCGAAATGATGACTTAATAAAGCTCTTGCTAATTCAGGTTCTGGTGTAGCAGCCACTTCCCGAAACGTTTTATCTATATAGATGTGTTCCGCATGAGGCAACTCAGCTGTTAACTGTTTTCGCAGCTTATTGCCTGAATCATCTTCATCAACTAAAATAAAGACAGGTCGATGATCTAGATTATAATCAAGAATAAGTTCTTCCATACGTTCAATACCTAACGTACCATGTGTACATATAATGTCCACAGGTTTCTTCAAAACTTTATTGATTTGCTTTTTATCAGTAATACCTTCCACAATTAATACTCGTTCTTCCATCATCACAGTCACCTACTATATAGAAACAGACCATGCTAAGAAGCACGGCCTGCACATAATTAATATACAGCTATGATCTTACAAGCCACGTACCTATTGTAAACATATGTATACATGACTCTTTTGACTTACTCTTCGTCTATCATTTCTTTATATTCTTCCGCAGACATAAGTTCGTCCATTTCAGAAGAATCATTAGGTTCGACAACAACCATCCAAGCTTTCTCATAAGGTGATTCATTAACAAATTCAGGGCTGTCTTCTAGCTCCTCATTAATTTCAACAACTTTTCCACTTATCGGAGCATACAATTCAGAAACAGTTTTTACAGATTCAACACTTCCAAAAGGCTCATCCGCTTCAATTTCTTCGCCTTCTTCAGGCAACTCTACGAACACAATATCACCTAATTCAGATTGCGCAAAATCTGTAATACCTACGCGAACTTTTTCGCCTTCTTTTTTAACCCATTCATGCTCTTCAGAATAAAGTAAGTCTTTTGGTAAACTCATGATAACCCCTCCAGATTAAAATTAATATAAACAACAATTATAAACATAAAAGCTTTCTGCTTTTATTTCCAATGTTCTGCTCAATCATTCCAGACTTCATCAAATTGTTCTTCTTTAAAACCTACAGTAACTTGAGTGCCATCTGTAACAATTGGACGCTTAATTAGCATACCATCTGAAGCAAGCCACTTCACCATTTCTTGCTCTGAGGCATCTTGTAACTTCTCTTTCATATTTAACTCTCTATATTTTTTCCCACTCGTGTTAAAAAATTTACGAGCTGGTAATTCACTAGTTTGAATAAGAGTTAAGAGTTCTGCTTCACTAGGAGTTTCTTCAACAATATGTACGATGTTGTAAGGTACACTTTTTTCATCTAACCATTTCTTCGCCTTTTTACATGTCCCACACTTAGGGTACCAATAGAAGGTTAATGACATACCTAACATTCCCCCTCATTCTATATTAATTCCTATTTTACCATATTATGATCAATATTATCATTCGATATTCGATAAGATTTTTTAGTTATGTTAAAAACCAGCTGCATCTATTAGATTACAGCTGGTTTTCAATAGTTATACTGTATATTTTTGAGTGGTGATCAATGTCTGAGCGATTTCACGTTTCTTTGCTATAACGTTAGTAGGAGTATGACGAGTCAGCTTACGCAATGCACCAAGCATCATGCGAAGTGTATCACCAGTCTCAGCAGCTATTAACGTCTCCTTTGCATGGCCTTCTATACGATTAAAAGCTTCTTGAACATAGACTTGAGTGTAAAGAAGTTTTTGTTTATGCTTCTCTTCTCCGTCTTTGATAATAGCTTTATCCGTTCTTAATATAGCAGATTCCATATTATAGATTTCTCCAGTGATATCAGCAATATTGACAAGTATTTCTTGTTCATTTTCTAATTTCTCACCAAACTTCTGAGCAGCTAATCCAGCAGCCAGTAATGCGATCTTTTTAGAGTTTTTCAAAATATACTTCTCTTGTTCAAGTACCTCATCCCCTGGCTCTTCAGGCATTAGAGTCATAATTTCCTCTTGAAGAGCCTGTGCCTTTTGTAAAAGTGGAAGTTCACCCTTCATTGCTTTCTTAAGCAAGGTACCTGGAACAATCATTCGATTAATTTCATTGGTTCCCTCAAAAATTCTGTTAATCCTTGAGTCACGATAGATTCTCTCTACTTCATACTCTTGCATAAATCCATATCCACCATGAATTTGTACTGCTTCATCTACAGCGAAATCTAAAAGTTCTGACCCAAAAACTTTATTTAAAGAACATTCAATAGCATATTCTGCGATTACTTTAGCAACAGCTTTACCATCTTTTAGCTCTTCTTCAGATAATTTGCCCATGCTTTGTTCAAACAAACCTACTGTGCGATAAACGGAACTTTCAT
The DNA here is from genome assembly GCF_042663045.1 of Halobacillus seohaensis. Lineage (NCBI taxonomy): Bacteria > Bacillati > Bacillota > Bacilli > Caryophanales > Bacillaceae > Halobacillus > Halobacillus seohaensis. The sequence continues at coordinate 105,574 of NZ_JBHSZV010000062.1, forward strand.
TAGCATAAGTGTTCGTTGCCACTGTAGCTAATTTTTCTTGAATTAATGGAAAACTGGAAATAGGTGTTTTAAATTGTTTACGCTCATTGGCATATTTAACAGCTAATTCTATCGCACGCTTTGAACCACCAACACCACCAATTGCCAGCTTATAACGACCAACATTTAAAATATTAAAAGCAATAACATGCCCTTTTCCGATATCCCCTAATACATTCTCAACTGGTACTTCTGCATCTTCTAACACTAGAGTACGTGTAGAGGAACTCTTAATTCCCATTTTCTTCTCTTCAGGCCCAGTGGATACACCATCAAGTTCTCTTTCTACAATAAAAGCCGTGAATTTATCGCCATCAATCTTAGCGTAGACAACAAATACATCAGCAAAAGCTGAATTCGTTATCCACTGTTTCTCACCATTTAATACATAATGCGTGCCTGCCTCATTTAATTTAGCCGTAGTCTTCGCACCTAAAGCATCAGATCCTGAACCCGGTTCCGTTAATGCGTAAGCTGCAATTTTTTCACCCGTAGCAAACATAGGCAAGTACTTTTGTTTTTGTTGTTCATTTCCAAAAAACACAATGGGAAGGGAGCCAATTCCTACATGAGCACCGTGAGTTATAGAAAATCCACCCGCACGAGAGAACTTTTCGGTAATTAATGAAGAGCTGATTTTGTCTAGCTGCAACCCACCATATTCTTCAGGAATGTCTGCACCAAGAAGCCCCAGTTCCCCAGCTTTCTTTAGTAAATCTACGGAATGTTCAAATTCATGATTTTCTAACTTATCAATTTTCGGAACAACTTCTCCCAATACGAAATCTTCTGTTGTTTTTGCAATCATATGATGTTCATCTGTAAAATCTTCAGGTGTAATCACATCTTCAGCAGATAAATCCTCAACTAGAAATCCTCCACCTTTAATCATTTCTTTTAATTCACTCATCATCGGTTCCTCCTCATATTATATAAGCTCAAATACTCCAGCTGCACCCATTCCACCACCAATACACATGGTAACTACACCGAATTGCTCATTTCTTCTTTTCATTTCATGAATCAAACTTAATGTTAGTTTCGTTCCTGTACATCCTAATGGATGCCCTAAAGCTATTGCTCCCCCGTTTACATTTACTTTGTTTATATCTAACCCTAACTCTCGAATAACTTTAAGTGACTGAGAAGCAAATGCTTCATTCAGTTCAAAAAGACCGATATCAGAAAGTTGCAGGCCAGCTTGTTTTAATGCTTTGGGAACGGCTTCAATCGGTCCTACTCCCATAACTTCGGGCTCTACGCCAGCTACAGCAAAGGAACGGAACTTTACAATCGGTGTCAAACCTTCAGCCTCAGCTTTATCTCGATCCATAACTAGTACAGAAGCTGCTCCATCACTCATTTGCGAGGAGTTTCCGGCTGTGACTGATCCTGTTACTGAAAAAGCCGGCTTTAATTTTCCTAGAATATCTGCTGTTGTACCCGGACGTACACCTTCGTCCATCTCAAATGTTTTCTTTTGTTCTTTGACTTTATTGTCTTTGCCCAAGGTGCGTTCTGTTACTTCTACTGGGACAATTTCATCTTGAAACTTTCCTTCCTTAATAGCTTTCTCTGCACGTTCATGACTTTGAGCAGCAAAAGCATCCTGATCTTCTCGAGAAACATTAAAACGTTTGGCTACCTCTTCAGCAGTATGACCCATGGACATATAATACTCTGGTGCTTGTTCGACGAGCTGGACGTTTGGCTTAATTACATGACCTCCCATAGGGATTAAACTCATTGATTCTGCTCCCCCAGCAATCGCAGTATCACTATGTCCAAGCATGATTTTCTCTGCTGCATAAGCAATGCTTTGTAAACCTGACGAGCAATATCGATTAATTGTGATTGCCGGTACTTTATGATCCAACCCTGCTAATCCAGCAATATTTCGTGCCATGTTCATTCCTTGCTCGGCTTCTGGCATAGCACAGCCTATAATGACATCATCGATATTCCCTTCATAATTACCCGCTCTTTTTAATGTTTCATTTATAGTTAGCGCAGCTAGATCATCCGGTCGAGTTTGTGCAAGCGACCCTTTCTTTGCACGTCCTACAGGTGTTCTAGCTCCAGCTACAATGACTGCTTCCTTCACGGTATCTCCCCCTTTTGATATTTTAGTTACGTAGTGGTTTGCCTTTCATCAACATGTGTTGCATCCGTTGTTGTGATTTCGCTTCACCTATAAGGCTTAGGAATGCTTCACGCTCTAAGTCTAGTAAGTATTGTTCGTCAACTAATGTTCCTTCTTGTACGCGACCACCAGCTAAAACAAATGCTAGTTTTTCTGCAATCTTCAAGTCGTGTTCACTTGCATATCCACTCAGTACGAGTGACTTAGCACCTAAAAGCATGGTAGCGTATCCCTGCTCGCCCACAACGGGAATCTTCGTGCGCTTAGGAGCCTGATAACCAGATTTTGCTAATCCCAGCACTTTTTGTTTTGCATCGTGAAGTAAGTGATCACTATTTACACTAATTGCGTCTTGACTATCTAAGAAGCCATTCTCTTTCGCTTCTTCGCCTGATGTTGAGACTTGTGCCATCGCTATTTTCTCAAAAACACTGTTGGCAACTTTTTGAAGATCAAAGTCTACTCCTTGCGGGATATTGCGTAAATGTTTAATGTAAAGTTCTTTATTCCCGCCACCGCCTGGAATTAGACCGACACCTGGTTCAACTAACCCCATATAAGTTTCAGCAGATGCTTGAACGGCAGATGCTGGTAGGCAAACCTCTGCTCCACCGCCAAGTGTCATTCCAAACGGAGCGGCAACAACAGGTTTATCAGAATACTTTAATTTCATCATCGCCTCTTGGAAATGTTTAACAACCATTTCAATCTCAAAGAAGTTAAAATCTTGGGCCTCCATAAGCATCATTCCAAGGTTCGCCCCTACACAGAAGTTTTTCCCTTGGTTTCCAATAACGAGCCCCTCGAAGTTTTCATCTACTTCATCAATCGCATGGTTAATCATTTGAATGATGTCCATTCCAATGGCATTACTTTGCGAATGAAATTCTAACCCTGCTACACCGTCACCAAGATCAATTAAACTTGCCCCAGCATTTTTCTTCAACACTTCATTTGATTGTTTCAACCTTTTTAGATTGATTGATTTTGGATTAAAAGTTTGTGGTTCATAACTAGCTTTATCATAGTAGTAAACGGTTCCATTCTCCTGTTTATAGAAACTTTCTTGACCATCGTTTAACATGATCTCAATCCAAGATGGAATGGATTCTTCTTCTTCTTTCATTCTCTCAACAGAACTTCTAACTCCAATGGCATCCCACATCTCAAATGGTCCTAGTTCCCAACCAAATCCCCAACGCATAGCTTCATCAATTGATGGAACATCATCTGCTATCTCACCATGTAATTCTGCTGAATAGATGAGTACTGGTTTAACTACAGACCATACAAAGTCTCCAGCACGATCTCCCTTAGCTGATACAAGCGCTTTCAATTTTCGTTTGGATCCTTTTTCTTGAGCAGCCATTTCGGTACCTTTGGTTTTTAGCTTTTGACGTTCTTCGTATTCAAGCGTTTCAGGGTTTAATTGAAGAATTTCGCTTCCTTTTTCACCCTTTTGTTTCAAAAAGAATCCTTGGCCACTCTTAGAGCCTAACCATCCTTTTTCCAACATGGATTTCATAAAGTCTGGCATCTCAAATACTTTCTTTTCTTCTCCACTTACCTGATCATAAACATTATTAGCTACATGATGAAAAGTATCTAACCCAACAACATCTAGCGTTCTAAATGTAGCACTTTTAGGTCTGCCAATAAGCGGTCCTGTTACCGAATCAACTTCACCAACACTATAACCGCCTTTGAGCATCTCTCGAACAGTTACAAGTAATCCATAGGTTCCAATCCGGTTTGCTATAAAGTTAGGAGTGTCTTTCGCTTCCACTACTCCTTTACCAAGTACATCTTCACCAAACTGTTTCATAAACTGAAGAACACTTGGATCTGTATCCCTTGTAGGTATAACTTCTAATAATTTCAGATAACGTGGTGGATTAAAAAAGTGAGTACCTAGAAAGTGTTTACGAAAGTCATCACTGCATTCCTCTGACATAGCTTCAATTGATATGCCTGAAGTATTTGAAGTAATTAAACTTCCTTCTTTTCGATGTTGATCTACTTGAGCAAATATTTTCTTTTTCACTTCCAGATTTTCCACCACAACTTCAATAACCCAATCTACTTCGTTCAGCCTCTCCATATCATCTGTGAAATTTCCAACTTGGATTAAATCCAAGTTTGTTTGACTCGTCAACGGTGAAGGTTTTTGTTTCTTTAATGATGCTTTATTAGAAGCAGCAATACGGTTTCTTACTGCCGGATTTTCTAATGTTAATCCTTTATTTTTTTCTGCATCTGTAAGTTCACGAGGTACTATGTCAAGCATCACTGTTGGTATGCCGACATTCGCCAGGTGAGCAGCAATTCCAGCACCCATAACACCAGAGCCTAAGACTGCAGCACGCTTAATTTTTCGATTCATTATTAATCCCCCTATCACTTTTGAATGAACACTCATTCATTTTACATTTAAAAAAATATCCCCAGTACAAAATCTGGTATCTATAACTACTATAAGATATATTCAGACATTTCGCAATCGTTTTCAAAAAATAAAATTCCAGAAAAATTTTGAATCCAAAAGTCAAAGTCAAAGGAAACCCTCTGACTTTTATTATTTTCCAACAACGCCCTTAAGAACAAAAGCTACGTTAGCCGGTCGTTCAGCTAAACGACGCATGAAATAACCATACCAATCGTTTCCATATGGAACATATACTCTCATCTTATAACCTTCTTTAACTAACTCTTCTTGTCTTTCTACTCGAATTCCATAAAGCATTTGAAATTCAAATTTATCATGAGGAATATTGTTTTCTTTAACAACTTGAAGAGTATATTCAATCATAGCATCATCATGTGTGGCTATAGCAGCATAATTTCCATTTAATAAATGCATTTTAATAATTTTTTTGTAATTTTCATCTACATCCTTTTTATCTGGAAAAGCTACTTTAGGGGATTCTTTATATGCCCCTTTTACAAGGCGAAGATTGGGATTATAGCTATTCAAGTCTTCAATGTCTTCTGCCGCTCGGTATAAGTAGGACTGGATTACGGTACCAATATTTTCATAATCAGATCTTAATTCTTTAAATAATTTCAATGTCGTTTCGCATCTTTCATAGTCCTCCATGTCAATTGTAATAAAAACACCGCTTTGTTCCGCTGCATCTAAAATTCGTCTCATATTTTCTAAAGCAACATCATATGAAATATCCAAGCCCATAGAAGTTAATTTCAATGATAGCTGAGAGTCCAAGTTATGTTCAGCAATCGCCTTAACTGCTTCAATGCAGTCATCCGCTGCCTGTTGAGCCTCTTGCTTGCTATCAATAAACTCTCCAAGATGATCAATTGTTACGCTCAGCTTTTGGTGATTTAACTTCTGAATAGTATTCACAGCATTTGGAATAGTTTCACCTGCAACAAACCGTCCTGCACCAAAACGCAATCCATATTTTCTAGCCAGCTTTGTGAAAAATTTATTTTTTGACAAGAATAAAAAGAAGTTACGTAACAATCGTTCCATAAATTCGCCCCCTACATCCAAGGTTCAATGAGAAATATTCTTCAAAATCAAACCATCTGAATGAAATTATATAAAAACTAAATATTTAGAAACTCGCACAATTATATTTTATCATCTGATCAGAAAAAATGGGTATGTTTTCTCATGAATATATTAAAAATTGAACAAATATTTCTTTCATATTCAAACATCTAACGGAAATACTAAAAACGACTTTAAAAAGGAGGAACTTCTAATGCAGCAAAATCAAGGTATATCAACTAACATGAAACAATCTCAACCAATGGAACAAGTACCAGAAATCGTAAGCACAAAGGACCAATTGTATATAACCGATATGCTTTCTTGGAATTTGAACGCTTGCAAAAAAGCACATTTTTCTGCAGAACAGTGTACAACTCCAGAGTTAAAGCAAGCTCTAGAGGATGCAGGACAAATGCATCAAAGACATTACAATAGAATACTTGAACACCTAAATACCAATAAGCAAATGATGAACTAAGGAGGAAAAAACATGCCACAGAACCAACAACAGCAAAACAAAATACAAAATCCTGAAACAAGTGTTCCAAAAACACCACAAATGAATGAACGAGATTTTATTAATGATCTATTAACGACTGAGAAGTATATGACTAGTGCCTATAATGTTGCTTTAAATGAAGCAAGTAATCAGACCCTTTACCAAGATTTAGCCACAATTTTTAAAGAAACTCAAGATTGTCAAAGAACTTTGTATAACTTAATGTTTAAAAATGGTTGGTATGCCGTTGAACAAGCTGATCAAACTAAGATCCAAAATTCTTATCAGCAGTTTTCCGGCTACAAATCACAACTTCCTTATATGGTACAATAGTAAGAAGCCTGGTCCAAACTTGGGCCAGGCTTCTTCACCTATATTATTAACCAACAGGTTCATAACCTTGAGCTTCAATTGCTTCCTTCATCATATCTTTTGAAACGTAAGCCTCATCATAAGTGACATCTACTTTACCACTTGCTAAATCCACCTCGACACCATGGACGCCTTCTAATGTATTCAAGGAATCCTTTACTGATTTCTCACAATGACCACAAGTCATTCCGTTTACTTCTAAAGTTAATTGCATGCTTTTTCATCCTTTCCATCGTAATTTCATTCTTTTTAATCTTAATGAGTTTACTGAACTAAAGGCCATGGCTGGCTACCCAAGGGGCTAGTAATCCTATAGAATCTATAGGTGTTTTAGCTATATTATAGGCATTTCGACGGTTATTCTTCATTTTTTCACTTAATAACTTTTTCTTCAGGCAACACTTCTGCTATGATTTTGTCAATTCCTGCTTCATTCGCAATATGGCGAGCAGTTCTTTTATTATCTCCCATTAACATCACAAGTTCGATACCTTCTTACTTCAATTGTGCTAAGGCTTGTTTAGCTGTTTGCTTTATGATATCCATAACAGCAACAATTCCTCGTGTCTGACCATTAATTCCTATAAGCATCACTGTTTTCCTTGGTTCTCTAATTCAGTCATTTTGGCCTCATATGTTTTGTATTCCACATTATGATCTTCAAATAACTTCCTTGTTCCAAATAATATAGAATTCCCTTGAACTTTTGCGGTTATTCCATGTCCTAACACTTGCTGTAAAGTTCTAGCATCAAATGTTGATAATTTTTTTCAGCACTACCTACTAATCCTAATGGTTCTTGAGCTGTAAAGTCAGTTGCTTCAGGGGGCATCTTTTGTAATTGTTCCTGTTTCATCGAATACAATCGTATTGATTACCTCATGACTTTAATTAACTCATCCATTGCTTCGGCTTCGCTTCCATTTCCTAAACGTACAGCATCACTACGCAATGTTTAGTGATCTCTTCATTAAAGAATAACCCACGTTTTTCATGGCAGAATCGATAGCAGAAATTCGGACGAGAATATCTACACAGTATCGACCATTTTCAACCATATTTTGAACCCCTCTCACTTGTCCTTCAATTGGTTTGAAACGATTAATAACTTGTTGTGACCGCTTGAAAGAGTTGACACAGTTTTTGCTTATTAAAATACAACACTTTTTTCCAGTTAAGGACTGCCCTTATATTTGTAAGAGTATGTATGATCGTCTTAACAATCATACAACCATTGTTACTCTTATCAATATCGATGCTCACGAAAAGTGTATACATACGAATAGTTATGCACATTGACCGAAGTTGTGCTTGTTGCGCTAACTTAGCAGGATTGTTGAAGACTCGATTCCGAGATGATTGTGTGGAGAAATCGTGCCGTCCTACCGTCCCTGTTAAAGCATGAGATATCTGATATAACACCAATTGAAGCCTGATACAGATCAGGGGATATGGCCACATCCACAGATGATAAGTTAAAAATCGGGTGTGATAGCGTGTTTATATGAAGGGTAGGAGATTACCTGTTGTGTATGCCTGCCCTTCCCCCATGCTCCGATGAAAAGCAACGGAACCACGATTCTTTTATTGAATAATCCGAAGCTTTAAGCGATATGCAAGAAGGCACCTTCCAGCACAATTCTCACTCGTAAGGAAGGCTTTTCACTTGAAGCACCACATCTGATACTTCCGTTCTCCTCACGAAAGCAAGGAGGTCCGGGAAATTGCGAGACTCCACCTTTAAAAGCGGAGGCGCCTTGGTCAGCGGCGTATGGACTGGACTGAGCTGTCGGAGATAAAGGAAACACGAAGAACATCGTGATTCGATGTTGACTTATCGTACAGAAGCGAGGGAAGTCTCACTAGCCGCTAGGCGCTGGAGCTGGATAACGCCGATGTGATTGATGAACTAGATTTAGCCTTCGTCCTTATAAAACGTAAGAGCTGGGATGAACATGATTGGTGAGATCCCGCAAGGCGTAGCCTGAGTAAGCTCACCACATGCCCACGGAAAGCGAGTGATTTCCCGGACCTTCTAAACGCCATCCTTTGTAACGGAAACCACCGTATTCTTCATAGGTACGTTTATTAACAGGTTCTTTCCCACTATTTTTGGTAGTGAATTATCCATGGTTACCACTCCTATCTTTTATTAATCACAATACGCTATACCTCTGTTAGGTAAACAATATAATTACTCAAGATAAAAAGGGGGGGAGTCGGTATTATTAAGTAGTCCACCATTGATATATAAAGGGAAAATAAGAGACCAAATCATATGCGATTTGGTCTGCTAATTAGTATGCTATTTCATATGTTTCTTCATCTAAGCCTTTACAACATCTTTAATAACGTGGTGTTCTTCATGATCCAATAAGTTTTTGTTAACAAAATCATCGACTGGCTTATTCATATTATCTTCCAAGTCCTTCAGTTCCTCTTTATCACCAACCATATAAATGCGCTCCCATTCATATTCCTTAGCAAGCTTATCAAGTTTAGGAGCTACACTCTTATACCATCGGTATCGATTTGCTTCAAAACGCTCTTGAAATTCGTCTTGCTTGGAGCTTTTTGCCCCACCTTTACCCATAGATGCATCAGCCTGATGAGGACCTTGATGTTGTCTCCAATCTTCTGTGTTTAAATCCAATTCAAAAAGCTGAGTGTCATTTACCATTCCTAGATTTGCATCTATACACTTAATTTGATTTTTTTGTGTAAGAATAAGACCTGTTTTTGGAAAATCCTCACGCATTTCTTTTAATTGATCTAATACCGGAGACTCTTCCCAAAAGAATTCACTTTTAACCGGCATTTGGAACCGCTCAGCAAACCATACCGTGTCGTCTCCTGAAGCAATCACGACAACACTTTTTGCAAACTGTTGTTCATTGTTCTCGATGAATCTTTCGACTTTATCTTTGACGGCCCAGAAATTACGTTTTTCATCTGAATCCCCACCTTCTTTTAGATAGGATTCAAAATTATTCAAACCATTTTTCAGGTGAATCTTCCATTCTCGACCTTGCTGTTCTGGATCAGAAGGGTCTGTATTTAAATACATCGTAAAAATGCGCTGTGGCTTCTCTAAATGTACATTTTCTAATTTATTAATTTCTTTATTTAAATCCATAGAATTCATCTACTCCTTTATCAGAATAATGTTTATCCTAGTAAGTATGTTTCCGAGAGATTTACTTATTAAACTATCAATCATAAATAACTAAAAATTTCCTAGAATAAATCTACTATTAAATTCAGATTTTAGGTACATACAACTTACAAGCAGTGATGTTTGTCAGGATGGGGAACGATGAGACTTCTATGGAAAAACGGACAAGGGACTCTTGATTCTGTACCTAAGACTTTCAATCCACCTCAAAAATTTTGGAGTACAAAAACCAACTTGTACCTTTAACTGAACTACTTTTTCATATGAATTTACGGCTCTATTCTAATGTGGGGTATCCTCAGTCATATCAATGTGTCAAAGCAGAAAAAATACACTCATTCCCCTCTCTTTTGTTAACCTAAAATTGTCGAGACAAAAGGTCAAGGTAGAGGGAAAAAGTGAAAAGTAACTTAGGACTAAAGACAAACATGTAGATGCTTGGGATATGAGTAGTATCGAATAAACCAGTGGAAATTTGTTTAAGAAAGAGTTATCAAAGAATATGTGCAAGTTCTATTCAAACGACTATATTAACTTATACAACTGGTAGGTTCTTTTATTACTGCTACAACAGTTAACAGGTATGAGTTTTAGTCGTTTATAGTACATACATATTTAATCAACGTAAAAGATACCAAAAAGGTTCTTTCGCGTACGATTGTGACCGTCATTTAAAATGAAACAGTTTCTGCTAAAATAACTGACACACTTTACTGGAAATTATCATCCCCATTTCATAGTGAATTGCAGCCTCTCATAACAAAACATTTGTTAATCATTGTCCTGATTTATACGGTGGTTTCCGTTACAAAGGATGGCGTTAGAAGGTTTGGTGCTTCAAGTGAAAAGCATTCCTTACGAGTGAGAATCGCGCTGGAAGGTGCCTTCTTGCATATCGCTTAAAGCTTCGGATTATTCAATAAAAGAATCGTGGTTCCGTTGCTTTTCATCGGAACATGGGGATGGGAACCCTTTTTATGAAAATCTGGGGTTCTGTGTGCATAATGATCTACTTATGCCTTGAAATTGATCCACATCTGCCATTAATAGATCCTGTACTATTGATCTGTACTATAAATTCAGAAACGGTTTTCACAAGGAGAGATAGTGATGGTGGGTATACATACCGGGTAAGCCCCTACCCTTCATATAAACACGCTATCACACCCGATTTTTAACTTATCTAATGGCTCAATCTGTGATGGCCATATCACCTGATCTGTATCAGGCTACAATTGGCGTTATATCAGATATCTCATGCTTTAACAGGGACGGTAGAACGGCACGATTTCGATAGAAACATACGGAAAGGGGCGACTCCTTCCCCACCGCCCCTTTCTCCACACAATCATCTCGGAATCGAGTCTTCAACAATCCTGCTAAGTTAGCGCAACAAGCACAACTTCGTCAATGTGCATAACTAGTAGTATGTATACACTTTTCGTGAGCATCGATATTGATAAGAGTAACAATGGTTGTATGATTGTTAAGACGATCATACAACCATTGTTACAAATAAAAGGGCAGTCCTTAACTGGAAAAAAGTGTTGTATTTTAATAAGCAAAAACTGTGTCAACTCTTTCAAGCGGTCACAACGATAGTTATTGAAGCATTTCACGGTGAAGACATGTAAACGTTGGAAGCAGTAGATTTTGCAGTCATTTATCTACCCGTTCAATAACAGAGGTTAGAAAGGCTTTAGTTTAAATAAATTGAGGATAGATTATGATCAGAGGAAATATGCGAGACTCTTGCAGAAAAATGTGATCCGACACCCACAGCCAGTTTTGAGTCCGCTTAAAAATCTTCACACATAAAAAACACAAGGAGACCACACCTACTATTTATCGGTGATCCCCTTGTGTTTTTCTATATATTGATTGATTTAATTCTTGTTCTCTTATATTATCAGTTTTTCAGTTGCCCTCCCATTTTTGCGAGGAATTCGGCGGTCGTCCGCAGAAAGTGGGGATATTTCCAGTCTATGCATAATCACTATTTTATACAAAAGAGTTGGTGTAGTGGAAAATACATCAACTCTTTTGACAGAGAACCGAATCTACTGAAATTTTAATGTATCAGAAACTGTGTGAAGCAAAGGGAATTTGACATATTTATAAAATTTTTCAACTGTGAAACTACTTAATACTTGACAGCGGTTTGCTATTTCTATCTTTTATTGGATCCACTCATCGACAACATCCTGATTTTCGTCTACCCAGGCTTGGGCTCCTTCTTCTTCAGTGTCAGCTTCATTAATAGAAGACATTAAATTACCAAGTTGTTGATCATTTAACTTAAATTTATCAAACATCTCCACTACTTCTGGACTATCCTCTTCTAATCCTAAACGCGCAGCGTAAGAGATGTCTTCTGATTCTCCATAAACACCTTTAGTGTCTTCTAAGAATTTAAGATCCATTTCTGAAAATGCCCAATGTGGAGTCCATAGAGTAACAACAATAGGTTCTTCATCCTCAATTGCGCCCTTTAATTCAGTCATCATTGATCCTTCAGAAGAAGCAGCTAGAGAAAAGTCTAGGTCATATTCAGAAATTGCATCTTCTGTTAAAGACATAATACTAGCTCCTGAATCAATCCCGAAAATTTGATTATCTTCAAACTGATCAGCGTTTTTATTTAAATCTTCTATAGTATTAATATCTTCCATGTATGATGGTACGACAAGTCCGAGTTCCGTGCCTTCATACCATGTCTCACGCCAGTCAATTTCTTCCTCATATTGGTCATAGAAGGAACCATCAGTATTTGGCAACCAAATTTCCATACCAATATCTATATCGCCTCCTGCAAGAGCCTCATACAATACACCTTTTTCTACATTCTTAAGTTCCACATCATAACCTTCTTCTTCAAGAATAACTTTCCACATATTGGATACTGCTATGTTTTCAGCCCAGTTATTCATTCCGATACTAACCTCTTTGGTAGCAGTTTCAGAGTCGTCTCCACCTTCATCGCCCGAAGAATCAGATTCTGAATCTGAATTGCCACCACAAGCAGCTAATAAAAGTAAAGAACTTAAGAAAACAGCGGGAAACCAACTACGCAAACTTTTCATACTTATTCCTCCTAATAGTTATAATTGATTACAAATTTTTCTTATGACACTTAATTGCAAACTTTATCACAAAATGTCACATTTTAAAACATTTTAAACTGTACAGAAAATAAATACAGAACAAAAATTCAAAAGACACCTAAGTGCATCCTCAAGGAATTACACTTAGGTGGTTTAATAAGTTATCTCTTTCTTTTATTCTCATTATTTGCTCTTCGATCTGCTGCTTCACTTCTTTTTATAGCTTCAAAATCGTCGTGGTCCGCCATATCTTGAGAGAACTCAACATCTATACCATCAAATTTTTCGTGTTCGGGTGTTTGGGATAATCTTCGTTTCTTCTTTGCATTTGAATTGTTATTGTGTTCATCTCTTCCCATTTTTGTTCCTCCTTTAGATAAGGTTAACTATAGGGTTTGCTACAATTTTGTTCTTATTCTATACTGATTGTAATTTCATACATTGTTTTCTAGGGTTCTGCGTATTGATCGGTCTGGTCCAAGAGAAAACTCATAGTACCAATTGACATTGCTATGTCACGGAAGGACAAAAACTTGGGGAGATATCTTAATCTAAAGAAGTGTTAAATGTTGTTGTTGATTTTTTTAGTTATTCGTTAAATACCCATTATCTGGAATAAGGGTTTCGCTGCTTTTTGTTTAGGTGAATGGGGGATGAGAAACGACTGAAACCACTAAAAAAGTCTTTACAAGATCCCCTTCCTTTATTTTGCTCTATTTTTATTGATTTGGTTCTTATTCTCTTAAATTGTCAGTACTTCAGTGGCCTCAAACGATTCGCTTTCTGCGGGGAAGATGGCAACCCTCGTCGATCTGAAGTTCAGTGGTGTCTTCTCGCCAGTCTTTTCTTTCCCGCTATAGTCTCATTATTTCCCATCCCTCATTAAGATCATAAGAAGAACGAAACCTCCATTGAAATACTCAGAACGAATAGAATGGGTTGATAATAGGAACGCAAAAATAAAATATGTGATCACTTCCATCAGCAAACGGTGATATATATTACTTTTTATTCAATCATACAGCTCGATGGTTAAATAAACTTCTCCTCAACTCGGGCAAGATTAACATAACCTAGGGATATCTCTTAATTAATGAGGAGGAAAACAGATGAATAAAGAATGGTTAAAATTAATAATTGCTGCTTTTTTTGAAGTGTGCTGGGTTATTGGTTTAAAGCATGCTGGAACTTTCGTGGAATGGGGAGCCACAGCGTTATCTATCTACATAAGTTTCTACTTACTCATTGATTCAAGTAGGAATTTACCAGTAGGCACGGCGTATGCAGTATTTACTGGCTTAGGAACAGTGGGAACCGTTTTATCAGAAATGTTATTATTTGGCGTACTATTTCAATGGACAAAAATACTCCTCATCCTTCTTTTACTAAGTGGAGTGATCGGTTTAAAGGTGCTCACTCATACGAATGTTGACGAGGTGACAAGCTCATGAGTTGGGTTTTCTTAATTATAGCTGGGTTATTCGAAATGTCAGGTGTACTAATGATTAATGTCTATCACCATACTCGAACTTTTATATCCTTATCAATACTTATAATAGCGTTCGCCCTAAGTTTTCTTTTCCTTTCGTTATCAATGAATGAACTCCCAATGGGTATAGCATACGCAGTATGGACAGGAACAGGGGCATCTGGGGGAGCGATATTAGGGATGATATTTTTTAAAGAATCCGCAGAGTGGCGTAGGTTATTTTGCATTTTTTTGATTATAGTAGCAGCAACAGGCTTAAAATTGATTTAATAAAGAGGATGAAAGCGTCACAATACGAAAAATTCAAGCTAATCAATTATCATTTCTAACCAGAAGCTATGTTAAATCTTGCTGTTGATATTATGAAAGTGTTAATGAACTCGCGAAGTGTTTGACTTGACTGTTCACTAGCCGAATCGAATCGTTCCGCTGATCCCTTTCTCTGTTTCTAACGACGGAACCATAATTCTGTTCTTAATGGAAATCTAACCCAAAAAAGCATCGCCACCTTATGAGGTCAGCGATGCTTTTTTTAGTTTCTAATAAACAATTCAAAAATGTGCCCGAAATCTTTTATGTGATATTGATCTTTTGTTTCTAATAACCAATGGAAAGCCGCTTCATTAATGTCTCTAAACTCATGAGATAAACGCATTTCATTCGTCCGGCTATGCTGCAGAGTAGAAGAAGCTGTATGCAGACTTTGGTTAGCATAATCTGTAAAAACTTTATTTTCTTCTGTTATTTCGGAAATTTTTAACAAGGACTTATATAGATCCTTTATTTCCTCCATGAATTTCTTATGAACATCAATGTCAAACTCTTCATTTCCTAATTGAAACTTAATTTCTACATCTAAGTCGATTGTACCTGCCGTTTCTAATTCTATATTAGAAAATGAATATTTATGGTAAGAATAACGGCGAAGGGTACGCTTTTTACTCGTCGCACTTGTTCCATCTACGTGGATCAAAGCTTTGTTCGTAAAGCAGTATTCATCAGCCTTTGACTTAATGAGAAAGTAAATTTTTTCATTATCTTCATGCATTACATAATCATCGGCATCTACCTTATCATAATCTTCTGGTTGAATAACGCTTCCTATATCACTTAAGCCTAAGGCATCTGTAGCCATTTTTTTGAACATGTACAACCTCCTCTTATTTGTGATGATCCCTTCTATTTTATCATTTAAGAGGAGTTCAAGCTATTTTACATATTAATACTTTACTATGAGGATGGCACAGTATTTTTCAGACCTGTGACCCTCCGACTCCTAGTAATAGAGAAGTAAGCAGATCCTAAGGCTAATAATACGAATATTCCACCAACCGAAGCATTGTGTATGACAGAAGATTGTTCAATAACAAAAGCTCCAACAGTAGAGCCTAAAGCAATGCCAAAATGCAAGGCTGAATTGTTGAGGCTTTGTTGTATATCAGATGATTCAGGTGCTGACTTTATCAAGTAACTTTGTTGAGCTGGTGTAATGGCCCAGCTTAACATGCTCCAAACTACCATTACGATTAAGAAAACAGGTAACGAGAAGGTTACAAATGGAATAAGGAAAATAGCAACGGCAAAGGAACCAATGATCGCGATAATACTTCGTTCCGTGCCCCATTTATCCGATAGGAATCCCCCAAGTCCTCCTCCTAACACAGCAGCAAGTCCGAAAATAAAATAGACAACACTTACCAATGTCCCATTCAACCCCATCGCACTTTTTAAAAATGGTGTCAAATAAGCATATAGCGTTAAATGACCTGTAAGAAATAAAAAGGAAGTCAATTGAGCAGATAAGATTTTATTATTTTTTAGTGTACGTAACTGTTCTTTGATTGGCAGTACAGGTTTTGGCTCGATTTTTTCTAAGAAAAAGGTTACTCCTATCATAGAAATAAGTGTAAGAATCGCAATCAATAAAAAAGGAGCACGCCAACCAAATGCATTTCCTAGTGTTAGTCCAATTGGAACTCCGAGTACTAAAGAAGCACTGATACCCATGTAAATTATACCAATCGCCCGGGCTTGAAACTCCTTTTTTACAATAGTTGAGGCAATAGTAATCCCTAAGACAACAAGCAAAGATCCACTAGCTGCGGAAATAATCCTCGCTATTAAAATTATTGTGTAATTGGGACTCCAGAAAGCTAACATATTTCCTAAGAAAAAGATTGATAAAGAAACTAATGTTAGACTTTTTCTTTCATATTTTGCCGTTGCCGTTAATAATACCGGTGATGCGATGGCAAATACTAAAGAAAAAATTGTAATCAATAATCCCGCTTGTCCTAATGTTACTTCTAAATCCGCTGCAATTAAATCAAGTGTGCCGCCTATAATTAATTCCACAGTTCCAACAACAAATGAAACAATCGCAAGCATATATACTTTTTTATTCATGAAAACGACTCCTTTAATTATGGTTACCACTGTAATGGTAACCATAATTAAAGGAGATTACAAGAAGTTTTACGAATGAGTAAGTTACGTGTATTCTAAAATCACAAACTACGTGAGAGAGGACGTATATTAAATGTTACAAAAATTTGGATTCACCCAATATGAAAGTCAGGTTTTTGAAGTACTTACAAGTAGTAGTGACGCCTTAGATGCTACATCTATTGTAAAGTACTCTCATGTTCCTAAATCAAAAGTATATGAAGTTCTTAACCGTCTTGTCACCAAAGGGTTGTTACTTACATCTTTTCAGGAACGAAAAAAACTTTACTACGCTCTTCCTTTAGAAACGACCATAGAAAGACTTACCAGTGAATTTAAAGCAAATATTCAAGAGTTAAAAGAACAAGATTACTCTCTAACTCCTGTAGATGATCGAGTATGGACTATACAAAATAAACAAAGCATAAATTCACTTCTAACCAATAAAATTCAAACCGCTCAAAATTCAATATACATTTCTGGATGGAATGAAGATATTGAATCGGTTCTTCCCTTATTAGAAAACCAAAAGGATAAAGGAATCGAAGTTGAAATTTTATCCGTTGGGGTTGTGGAAACTATAATGGAGAATCTTCATATCCTTCTCCCTGATGAAAAGCACGAAGCGTTAGAACAACATCAACTCGTGATCATTGATGAAAAGGACATACTTTTTGCGGGGGTAGAACAACAAATATGGCAAGGAATCACTACAAAGTCCCGCCCACTCGTAAAGTTTTTCACAGAATTTTTCCATCATGATGTTGCCTTAACTGAAATCACAAAAAAATATGAAACTACACTCATGCAGGATGAAGACATTAAGGAAATTCTCATGAAATTAAGGTACTAAAATAAAAATTCCACTTTAATAGTAGTAAAGTGGAGTTTTCATTAAAAATCAGGCTTCTTTTTTAATTTTTCATAGGTAATAAATGTCTACGATATAAGAGAATAATTAGTTCAATAAATAACGGAGTATACCTCTTCGGGAAATATTTCTTTTGATAATAGGAATAGTAAGCTTTCTTTAGATCTGACCAATGAGGACCAAAAAACAGTTGGTTTGGTTACTTCCACTATGTAATTCAATTTTTCTAACGATTCCCCAAATCTTCTATCCTTTATTAATTAAAATTGCTTTATTTTATAAATAAAGCCGCCAAGAAATCTTAGCGGCTAAACATTTATCACCCCACGTTATTGATTTGTAAGAACACTGTCCCAAACGTAGTGAACGTTTCGTTTATAGATCATGGGAAGTTTTTTGCTTTTGTCTACTGTGGTTAGCTGTTTTTACTTTATGCGATCCACTTAACTTTTCACCATATCCTTGCTTAGGACTGAGTGGTAAATTGGGTTGGTCATTTTGTTTCGGTCCTTTTTTTCTGGGCATATTTATCGCCTCCTTTAATAGCTCTTGAAATTCTTAATTAACCATCTTCCGCTTATTTATCCTAAAAGATAACAAAGAACGCTCCCTCATTTAAGGTTGCGCTCCTTAGTCTTTCCAAATAATCGTGAGAACTTCACCAGATACCGCATGAATTTGAACTTCCGCTTCAATATTGCTTTTCCCTAATCCAACATCATCAATTTCTCCATTAATTCCTGCAGTTCTCTTCCAGCAGACTAACCGATTTTGATCAGTTATTGTGGATTTATGAAACAGAATAAAAGTCACAATGCCAATTGACAATGGGGTACTCGTTTTATTTACGCATTTCCTTTTTGGTGATTTCCTCTCCATCGTGACTAATTAAGTTTCCATCTTTATCTACTTTATCAATTTTCGCGTCATAAGTTCCTTCAGTAAGTGTATCAGAAACTTGTTCATGTGTAGTAGCCAACCCTTCGGATGTGTCATCATTCCGATTATAGTCAGCTGGGCTATACTGACGATCTCCAATGGTTTTGTCTTTGTTTTTGCTCATAATACTAACCTCCTTATATAGTTTTATCATTTACAAATCAATGATGAATAAACATGATCGTTAAAGAAAACAATACGTTCATGTTTCGATTATAGGAGGCGCATAATGAGAGCAGTTACTTACCAAGGAATTAAGGATGTACAAGTTAAAGAAGTACCAAATGCGTCATTAAAAGAAAAAGATGATATCTTAGTAAGGATTACAAGTACGGCCATTTGTGGTTCTGATCTACATTTAGTTCACGGAATGATCCCCAACCTCGAAGAAGATTATATTATAGGCCACGAACCAATGGGAATTGTTGAAGAAATCGGTCCAGACGTAACACGTGTTAAGAAAGGAGACCGAGTCATTGTCCCCTTTAATATTGCCTGCGGAGAATGTATGTATTGCAAAATGGAGTTGGAAAGTCAATGTGATAATTCGAATGCGAATGGCCAAGCTGGTGCTTATTTTGGATATACCGATACCTTTGGAGGGTATCCAGGAGGACAAGCAGAATTACTTCGAGTACCTTATGGCAACTTTACACCGTTCGTCGTTCCTGAAGATTGTGAACTAGAGGATGAGAAAATTCTATTTCTTTCTGATATCATCCCAACTGCTTACTGGGGTATTGAACAAGCAGAAGTAAAAGATGGAGATACCGTTATTATACTAGGTTGTGGACCTGTTGGATTGTTAGCCCAAAAGTTTGCATGGATGAAGGGCGCAAAACGTGTAATTGCCGTTGATTACATTCAGTATCGCTTAGAACACGCGAAAAGAGTAAACAATGTGGAAGTTTTTGATTTCACCAAATTTGACGACCTTGGCACACACCTAAAAGAAATAACAGGTGGTGGGGCAGACTCTGTTGTTGATTGTGTAGGCATGGACGGAAAAAAGAATATTGTTGAGGAAATTGAGTCAGCCGTAAAGCTGCAAGGGGGCACGTTAAGTGCTATTCAAATTGCCAGTCAATCGGTTAGAAAAGGTGGAATTGTAAGTATTGTTGGCGTATACGGTACACGTTATAATGCTTTCCCGCTAGGAGATTTCTTTGCACGAAACATCACACTAAAAATGGGACAAGCTCCTGTCATTCATTATATCCCTGAACTATATAAAAAAATTGTCAACGAAGAATTTGACCCTACTGACATGATTACTCACCGACTACCGCTAGATCAAGCACAACACGCATATTGAATATTTGACGAAAAAAAAGATGATTGCATAAAGGTTATATTAAAACCTTAATAATTTTTTTAGGTCTCCTAAGAATTGTGAAGTTAACCTGACGGAGATCTTGCTAACTTATACCTAAAATGTTCAAAGTCAAAAAGACAATTGTCGTTCCCGAATAAGCAGGGCACCAAGAAAGCCATACTACGAAAAGGAGGTGAAGTTAGTGAGTAAGAAGAGCAATTCAGATAAAAGTAAAAACCCTAAAACAGTTAACCCTCAAGGTCTTACCGAAGATATTCCCGATCAACAACCAGATTCACAATTAGAACAGCGTTCAAAAAAGACAAACAGGAAATAAGCTGACTATTCACGTCAGCTTATTTTTTTCAATCATCTCATTAACAAATGCCACAGGTTGATCCAAATCATAAGACTGATAAATAATTTGAGATAATCTTACAGGATCACCAAAAAAGAAGCGTTCGTATAATGTTTGCCTTGATCCGAACCCACTCATGCAGAGATCGAAAGCAAGACTAAAAAGCTGGACTCGATCCCTTCCATTCATTTCAAACCCCTGTAAATAATGCTCTAGTTGTTGACCTATCGCTGATGTAAATTGCTCTTCCTCAGGAAGCAATACCATTCCACTAGCTCCGAGGATTTGAATAATCTCGGTAAACCTTGGATAAGCTTCTTGAAATTGATTAACTGCGACATATAATGGTGTGCGATCAGGAACCATGACCCCTTGGTCATTTTGTTCAGCCTGAATTTCTGAGACCAAAAGTAATGCTTTGGACGTTTCTAGTCCTTTTATAATTTCTGTTACTTTGCTTTGCACATGTTGATACTCTCTTATATTTATCGTGTCTACAATCAATTCTGCTATTCCCAAAATAAATTCAAGTTTAACTACTTGCCTTGAAACAATCTGATGGAGAGCAAAAGGAACAAAATTTCCATCTTTATAAAATTCATTAGCCGTTTTGACGTTATCATAGAAAAACACTCGATCCCAGGGTATGAGAACATCATCAAAAATCACAATCGAATCCATTTCTTCAAACCTTGAGCTTAAAGGAGAATTATACTTTGAATCATCTTGAATAAACGATTTTCTACAAACAAATTTTAACCCTTCTGTATTACTAGGAATGGAAAAAGCAAATGCATGAGAAGGATCTTGTATCCCCGGAGCAGAAAAGACGATGATTTCGTCAGTTATACCACCTTGCGTAGCTAACAGCTTCGCTCCCTTAATAACAATTCCTTCTTCAATTCTCTTGACCACTCGTGCATTGGTTGAATTTTCTTCAATAAAAGCTAAGAGGGAACGGTTATTTTGAGGATTTATAAATGTATGAGTAAACGATAAATCGTGAGCTATCGCATATTCATAGAAATTTTTCAGATTATCAGGAAAGCAGTTAGGCTGATCCGTTAAGATAGTTGTTGAGCTTGCAAAAGCAGCCAGAGCTGTATTCATATAGTCCGGGCTTCTCCCCATGAGCCCCGCTGTGTGGCGTGCCCACACTTGAATCATCTTCCTCCTGTCCCTAAGCTCAGCCCGTGATTTGGGTATTAAATAAGACATTCCAACCTTCTCACCAGTAGGTAAATCATCATAAAACATCTTATCTTTTAAGTTTATCTCATGCTGCAAATCATAAAGTTCGGCCTGGCTTTTCATGACTCCTTTAAAGACGGGATGTTCAGAAATAGGACCTTTAACTCTCTCACCACCTACCCAAACTTCAGACTCTAGTCTATTAATTCTGTCTAAGTATTCCGATCCAGTAACCATGACCATCAGGAACACTCCTATTCTGTAAAAATAATTTAATATTATAGTTTATGGTTAGTCAGCTAATAGGTGTCTAAAGAGATCCAAAATAAAAAGCCCGCCATTTTGGCGAGCTTTCCACTTTAAGATTTCACGGTTTCACTGTTAAATTGATCGGTTTCAGTTGATCCTTTAAGTGCAGTTGTAGAGGAATTACCTCCTGAAACAACTTGAGCCACTTCGTCAAAATATCCTGTACCCACTTCACGCTGGTGTCGAGTAGCCGAATATCCATACCGCTCACTTTCAAACTCATCTTGTTGAAGCTCCGAGTAAGCTTCCATCCCTCGTTCTTTATACTGCCGAGCTAGCTCAAACATTCCGTGGTTTAGTGAATGGAACCCAGCTAATGTAACAAATTGGAATTTGTACCCCATCTCCCCTAGCTTTTGCTGGAAATGTGCGATCGTTTCGTTATTTAGCTTACTCTTCCAATTAAATGAAGGGGAACAATTATATGCTAACAATTTCCCAGGAAATTCTTCATGAATCGCGTCAGCAAACTTTTGAGCTTCCTCTAAATTCGGCTCAGATGTCTCACACCAAACTAGGTCGGCGTACGGTGCATAAGCGAGTCCACGGGCAATCGCTTGATCGATCCCAGCATTTGTCTTATAAAAACCTTCAGTTGTTCTTTCTCCTGTAATAAATTCATGGTCTGCTGGATCTACATCACTTGTTATCAAACTTGCAGCATTAGCGTCTGTACGTGCTATGATTATCGTAGGAACTCCCATTGTATCTGCTGCGAACCTTGCAGATATTAAATTCCCTACGGCTGTTTGGGTAGGTAGTAATACTTTTCCTCCTAAGTGACCACATTTTTTCTCAGAAGACAACTGATCTTCGAAATGTACGGCTGCAGCCCCTGACTCAATCATTCCCTTCATTAATTCGAAAACGTTCAACTGTCCGCCAAAACCGGCTTCAGCATCAGCTACAATCGGAGCAAACCAATCCGTCCCATCATCTCCTTCCATATGATGAATTTGATCCGCTCTTTGTAAAGCCTGATTAATCCTTTTCACTACTTGCGGCACACTATTTGCTGGGTATAAACTTTGATCAGGATACATGTGTCCGGAAAGGTTAGCATCAGCAGCTACTTGCCAACCACTCAAATAAATAGCCTTGAGTCCTGCTTTCACTTGTTGCATAGCCTGGTTTCCAGTAAGTGCTCCTAACGCGTGTACGTAATCCTCCTTATGTAGAAGGTCCCAAAGCTTTTCTGCACCTTTTTCAGCCAATGTATACTGAATATCTATTGAGCCTCGAAGTCTAATAACCTCCTCCGCTTCATAAGGTCGAGTAACCCCTCCCCATCTTTCACTATCTTCCCACTGCTGACGTAGTGTTTCTACACGTTCATTTTTCAATTTTATTCCCCCTTAAAGATATTTATAAGCTTTTAGTGTTAGAAAATCAGCAAACTCATCTTCTTCTATTAATTCTGTGAAAATTTCGGCTGCCTGTTCGTAATGACCTCCTTCATAATTCGCTTCTCCAAGTTGTCGTTTCAATATTTCCAACTCTTCTTCTAGAAAGTGATGAACAAGTTCTATCGTAATATCACGGTTTCCTATTTTCCCTTTGGGATGACGAATCCACTGCCAAACCTGTGCACGAGAAATTTCAGCAGTAGCAGCATCTTCCATTAAATTGTGGATGGGTGCTGCTCCCTTCCCACTAAGCCAAGATGCAGTATACAAAATTCCGACATTGATATTCGTCCTTAAACCCTTTTCAGTAATGTCCCCTTCTGGTACTTCTACTAAGTCTGAGGCGGAAACACGAACATCTTCTCGCTTATTGCCAATTTGATTTGGTTCAGGCATGCCTGCATTAAAAACCTCCATCGCGGTGCCAACCATGCCAGGGTGGGCGACCCATGTCCCGTCGTGGCCATTTTTAACCTCACGATATTTATCAGCCATTACTTTTTCAAAAGCTGCTTCATTCTTAGCAGGATCATTTTTCACTGGAATTTGAGCGGCCATGCCACCTATGGCGTGAATGTTACGTTTATGACAAGTTCTAATAACCAACTGGGAGTAAGCATACATGAATGGAACTTCCATCGTCACTTGCGCCCTGTCCGGAAGTATGACGTTTGGGTCTTGATGAAATTTTTTTAAGTAACTGAAAATGTAATCCCAACGTCCACAATTTAATCCTGCTGAATGATCTTTTAATTCATACAAAATCTCATCCATTTCAAAAGCAGCTGTTATCGTCTCAAGTAATACAGTTGCTTTGATCGTTCCGTTTGGTATGTTCATATAATGCTGGGCTTCAACAAAAACTTCATTCCACAATTTAGCTTCCTCATGGTGCTCTAATTTTGGTAAATAAAAGTAAGGACCAGACCCATTTTGAATAAGATTTTTAGCATTATGATAAAGATAAAGCCCAAAATCAACGAGACTAGCTGAAATCGGTTCACCATTTGAAGTCAAATACTTTTCATCTAAATGCCAACCTCGGGGACGAACTTTAAGTACTGCTGTTTCATTGTTTAATTGATACAGTTTACCGTTAGCATTTTTAAATTGTATGGTTTTATTTATGGCATCCCTTAAGTTAACTTGACCGTTAATATTATTCTCCCAACTTGGAGAATTGGCGTCTTCAAAGTCTGCCATAAAGACTTTCGCTCCTGAATTTAAACCATTGATGACCATTTTCCGATCAACCGGTCCAGTAATTTCTACTCTTCGATCCTTTAAATCATCAGGAATTGGTGATACCGTCCATTCACTTTCTCGTATATGCTTCGTCTCTTTAATAAAATCAAGCTTTTTTCCATT
Source organism: Halobacillus seohaensis (assembly GCF_042663045.1). Classification (NCBI taxonomy): domain Bacteria; kingdom Bacillati; phylum Bacillota; class Bacilli; order Caryophanales; family Bacillaceae; genus Halobacillus; species Halobacillus seohaensis. The sequence goes on from NZ_JBHSZV010000062.1 coordinate 130,114, forward strand.
GTTTAATTGCTCCTGGAACTTCTGACGACTTGAAAGAAGCTCTTTTCTTTGTGTATCAAATTTTGTATGAAGATGCTCTATAAAAGCTAGAGCATCTTCCGTCAAAATTGTTTCAAATTCCTTATTTCTAGAGTTTTCAACATGAATTCCTTTTGCTTTTGTTCTCATTCAGAAATCACCTCGTTGTTATATGATAGAAAAAATAAAAACCAATGTTATATAACAGTAACAGCAAAACTATTCATCCTTTTTCGCAAGACAGCGATTACATTCCATCATATACGTATAATAACTACCTTCCACCTCAGTTCCGCACTGTGGACAAGAAACATTTCTTGTTGGTTTTGTTTTCATTTGTATTCCTCCTTTGATATAACAGATCATATTTTGTTTATCTGTTATAAAACAGTCTACGATTATTAACTTGGAAATGCAACCATTATTTTGGAATTTTCTAAATTTTTTAACGGCATGACCGTACAGAGAGGCTTGGAACCCCGCTAAATTCATAAACCTTTAAAATTAAAACTATATTTTGATCCTTCTATTTCCTTAAAATGTTTTAACAGGATTGTGATTGACTGTATGAATCATTCATTTTAGTACACTTCTGTGCTAATACAGGTGAAGTTATTTTAAAAGGGAGGTGTTCTTTTATTCCTCGTATCACTTCTACTAGCAAACCCTTTCTTAACCAACAAAAATTCCTCCACAAATAAATGATAATGGGTTTGTAGCGAGAAATCTTGACCGTTCATCCGCGGAAAGCGAATCGTTCCACTGAGCTTCTTTTCTATCGAGGAACCATTTATTCTAGATAACTGCGTTAAGTATAATCGTTTAATATCTCTCTATATTTAGTTTATATAAATTTGCTGAACATTCTATTATAACTTGATATAACAATAAAAATACACACGCTAATTTTAATGTAAAATAACGTGTGCATGGATATGTTATTTGATTGTTTTGCATGCACCTCAGAAGTAAACCCATTAATAAAATTGATGAACTTCTAACTAAAAAGTATCATCGCACATGTCCGATATCGTTAAACGAATCAATTTTCCACCGACCATCTTCATAACTAAGTATGGTTAATGATGTATTAGCTAATGTTCCATCAACCTTTTCATCAGGCAAGATTTCGGTTATGAGTTGTTTAAGAAATGCCCCGTGGCTAACAACTAAAACATTATTATTAGCAGCAGTATGAGTTTCAATTATGTCATTTAAGAAGCCGAGCGCTCTAGTTATAACAAATTCACGTTTTTCGATACCTAGTTCTAATTCTCGCCAACCCATTCCCCATTTAGTTACTCGTTCCTCTTCTGTTGTTCCTTCAATCTGACCTCCGCCAACTTCACGTAAGCGAGCGTCAATTTCCAAACCGACGGAACATGCCTTATTAACAATGATTTCTGCGGTTTCACGCGCTCTTTTTAAATCGCTACTATAAATATGTGACCAACCCTTACCAACTAATCTTTTAGCAAGAGCTAATGCATCATTATTCCCTCTTTCATCTAGAGGAATATCGGAACTTCCCTGAGCCCTCCCTTCTAAATTCCAAGCTGTTGTTCCATGTCGAATGAAACCAATTTTCATAACTTTGCTCCTCTCTATTGTTTATCCGTCTCTAAAAGAAAATCTATAAGTGAAAGTCTCGAGATTAAAAGATAAGAGATGTATCGTCATAATAATGATTGATTAGATAGAATTTTTCTAGACCCATATCTTTCGAAAATTGTTCATGGAGGCAAGATTTGTCTTCTTTTATCAGGGATGGTGCGCTGATTGGTTGGATCATCCACTTTAATACTTGATGGTAACTTATATATCTTCAAGACCATTTTTTCGATGAAGTGAACCCCAACATTTTTGTTTAACATAGCCAAAAGAAAAAGACCACCGAAGTGGCCTTCCTTAATAATTAATCTAAATCATAATCTGTAACTGCACCCCTAGCTGATGATGAAACAAGACGAGCATATTTCGCTAACATGCCTCGCTTATGCCTTGGTTCAGGCTGCACCCATTCCTTTTTGCGGCGTTCAATTTCATTTTCGGTCACATCAAAGTTAATTTGTTGTGTTTCACTATCGATCGTAATGGTATCGTCTTCTTGAAGCAATCCAATTGGTCCACCGACAAAAGCTTCCGGCGCCACGTGACCAATGACAAAACCATGCGAACCGCCAGAAAAACGTCCATCCGTAATGAGGGCAACTTTCCCACCTAATCCTTTACCTACGATCATCGCCGTAATGGAAAGCATTTCAGGCATACCTGGCCCGCCTTTTGGACCTAAGTTACGAAGAACAACTACGTCGCCTTCTTTTACTTTGTCATTAACGATTGCAGTGGTTGCTTCCGCTTCACTATCAAACACGCGAGCTGGTCCTTCAAAACGACTTGATTTTTGGCCAGACATTTTTGCTACGGCTCCCTCTGGTGCCAAGTTTCCACGAAGTAATACAAGTGGACCATTCGGCTTGATGGGCTCATCAAATGGCACAATAACTTTCTGACCTTCTTGTAACGGATCTGCTTCTTCAAGATTTTCCGCTATCGTTTTTCCTGTAACTGTTAAGCAGTCACCATGAAGCAGGCCTTGTTCATGTAAAAGTTTCATTACAGCAGGAACACCACCGATTTCATATAGATCCTGCATAACGTATTTACCACTTGGTTTCATATTAGCGATATGAGGAACATTAAGTCTAACGCGTTCGAAATCATCCAGTGATAAGTCGACATCAGCGGAGTGGGCCATCGCAGTTAAGTGTAAGAAAGCATTTGTAGACCCACCTAAGGCCATAACAACGGTGATTGCATTTTCAAATGCTTTTTTCGTCATAATGTCACGTGGGTAGATACCTTTTTCTAACAGATCTACAACCATTTCCCCTGCCTGTTGACACTCTTGCTCTTTATAATCATTAATAGCTGGAGTAGAAGAAGAACCTGGAATGCTCATACCGAGTGCTTCAACAGCAGATGCCATAGTATTTGCGGTATACATACCACCACAAGCTCCAGCCCCCGGACAAGCATTACACTCAACCTGATGCAACTCTTCATCGTTTATATTTCCTTCATGATACTGTCCAACAGCTTCAAAAGAGGAAACGATATCAATATCTTTTCCATTAAGTTTTCCAGGTTGGATCGTACCTCCGTAAACATAAACTGAAGGTACATTCAAACGACCGATCGCCATTATACAACCTGGAGTCGTCTTATCACAGCCTCCGATTGCCACAACACCATCTAAACGTTCAGCATTGGTTACAGTTTCGATGGAATCAGCAATAACTTCACGACTTGGCAGTGAGTAGTGCATCCCTTCATGCCCCATTGCAATGCCATCAGCAACAGTTATTGTATTGAAAATCATTGGTGAGCCACCGTTGTTCTTAGCTCCTGATTTCGCCTCTTTTGCCAATTCATCAATATGTACATTACACGGTGTGACCTCACTCCACGTACTTGCAATACCAATCATCGGCTTTTTAAAATCTTCGTCTTCAAAACCGATAGCGCGCAGCATTGAACGATTCGGCACTCGATTTACTCCCTCACTAATTACCTTACTTCTAATTCTTAAGTCTTTTTTCTCGTCCACTTGTCTCATCCTTTCCTATATCACAATCAATTACATTAATTAAATAAAAAATTCTACCTAACATGATAATACAGATTCCCGACAGAATTCGCAATAAATATTCAGAATATAGGAAACTTTCCTTAAATAAATCCCTATAAGCTTATGGGTGTTACTTTTTTAAGGAAACCCATATAATAAAGAGAATAACTGTTAGCACACTTTTTTAGTGTCACAAATTTTGTGAAATTGCTTTGAATTGATAAATTTTTGTTATACACTTCAATAATGACGATAACTATAAATTAGGAATGGTGTTTCATGGACAATAAACAATACATTCATGATAAATTGCTGGATCTTGTTAAAAAGGATAATGTGAAAGTAGATGAAGTTTTAAAAAATCACTTGTACACAAAGCTTGGAGGAAAAGCAGATTTTTTCGTTACCCCTACTACTTTTGAAGAAATCCAAAATGTCGTAACGTTCTCCAACGAAGAAAGTATTCCCTTTACACTACTAGGAAACGGTTCCAATTTAATTATTAAGGATGGGGGGATTAGGGGAATTGTCATTAACCTTAAACGGTTGGATGATATTTCAACTGACGGTAATACGATTGTTGCTCAAAGTGGAGCAAGAATTATTGATGCCTCCCGACATGCCTTAAAGGAACACTTATCAGGACTAGAATTTGCATGCGGAATTCCTGGCACTGTTGGTGGTGCTTTATATATGAACGCAGGCGCTTATGGTGGTGAAATTAAAGATGTTCTTGATTATGCCTATGTCATTGATCGACATGGTAAATTAGTCAAACGCTCAGCTTCTGACTTAGAATTGGATTATAGAACGAGTAACATTGACAAAAACAAGGATATCGTCATTGAAGCTACTTTCAGTTTAAAATCGGGAAAATTTGAAGATATCAAAGAAGTAATGGATGATCTCACTTATAAAAGAGAATCAAAACAGCCTCTAGAATACCCATCGTGCGGCAGCGTCTTTAAAAGACCACCAGGATACTTTGCAGGGAAGCTCATCCAAGACAGTCATTTACAAGGAACAAATATTGGTGGTGCTGAAGTCTCTACCAAACATGCTGGTTTCATAATTAATAAAGATAATGCGACAACCACCGACTATATTTCACTTATCGAACACGTTCAAAAAACTGTTAAAGAAAAATTTGGAGTGAAATTAGAAAGGGAAGTCCGTATTATTGGTGACGACTTATCATAGCAGAAAGACTGCACATTTCTAAAACCCTTAGTGATGTGCAGTCTTTTTTATAGTTTTTTTCATTAAGGCGAATACCCACCCCATCCACAAATGCTTACATAAGATAGCTAATAAAAGTGAAAAGGGGGTTTTCCTATGTCAGCTTATGATAATTATAAAAAGATTTATGAATTAGAAGATGAAATAAGAGAACTCAAAGATAAGCTAAAGAACAGAGGTTCAACCACCGAACAAGATGAAGAAGAAAGAGAGAATGACGACTTTCTGTTCCTAATCGTTCTATTTTGTATGTTAGAGTTTGATGTTAGTACAGTTACTAATATGTTTAAAAATCGAGAGTTTTTAAGTCCAGCTATAGACATTTTGAAAGGATTTAAAAAAACGGAGTAAACCAATTCTTTCATAATCTTCTCATTGAATTTATTCTTCCTATGTAAAAAAGAGTAGCCAAGAGCTACTCTTTTCTACTTTATTTAAATTCGCGCGTAGCATGTACAGCCTTTTTCCAACCATTGTATAGCTTTTCCTGATCCTTTTGTTCCATGTCGTTCGTAAATGTCTTTTCATTCTTCCACTGTTTAGCTATTTCTTGTTTATCTTTCCAGTAGCCAACAGCTAACCCAGCTAAGTATGCAGCCCCAAGTGCTGTTGTCTCTTGAACAACAGGACGCTCAACAGGAACGCCTAGAATATCACTCTGGAACTGCATGAGGAAGTTATTTTTCACAGCACCACCATCAACCCTCAGAGTTTTTAAGTCAATCTCTGAATCTACAATCATTGCGTCTAACACATCTTTCGTTTGATAGGCTAACGATTCAAGAGTAGCACGGATGACGTGGTCCTTTGATGTACCCCTCGTTAATCCAAACATCGCTCCCCGGGCATCACTATCCCAATAAGGTGTACCTAACCCCACGAAAGCTGGCACAAGATAGACACCATCTGTTGACTCGACATTTAAAGCATGCTGTTCACTATCGGGAGCACTTTCAATCAACTTTAGACCATCTCTTAACCATTGAATCGCTGAACCTGCTACAAAAATACTACCTTCGAGTGCATATTCTACTTTTCCATCTACCCCCCAAGCGAGTGTGGTTAAGAGGCCATGTTCTGATTTAATACCTTCATCACCTGTATTCATTAACATGAAACAGCCTGTACCATAAGTATTTTTCGCCATTCCCTTCTCAAAGCAGGCTTGTCCAAATAAGGCGGCTTGTTGATCACCTGCAATACCTGCAATCGGTACTTCATGTCCGAAGAAATGATAATCTACTGTATTTGCATAAACTTCAGAAGACTGTTTGACTTCTGGTAGCATACTCTTAGGAACGGTCAAGATGTCAAGTAACTCATCATCCCATTTTAAATCATAGATATTAAACATTAAGGTGCGAGATGCGTTTGAATAATCCGTAATATGCGCTTGCCCACCAGACAACTTATAAACAATCCAACTATCGATCGTCCCAAAAAGCAGTTCACCATTATCCGCTTTTTCACGAGCTCCTTCTACATAATCAAGAATCCATTTAACTTTTGTACCAGAAAAATAAGGATCAAGAAGTAGTCCAGTTTTTTCGTTGAATAGATTGTTGTAACCTTTCGCTCTTAGATCCTTGCAAATATCTTCTGTCTGCCGAGATTGCCAAACAATTGCTTTATATATTGGCTTGCCCGTTTTTTTATCCCATACGACAGCTGTTTCCCTTTGGTTGGTAATTCCAATTCCTTCAATTTGATTAGGTTCAATATTTGCTTTTCTTAAAACATCAGCAATACAAGCAAGGACAGATGTCCATATTTCATTCGCATCATGTTCTACCCAACCTGGTTTAGGGAAAAACTGTTCAAACTCTTTTTGCCCCGTTTCCACGATTTCACCAGCTTGATTGAATAGAATAGCTCTTGAACTAGTGGTTCCTTGGTCTAAAGATAGAATAAATTTTTCACTCATAATTAATCTCCTCCTAATGTATAATTATACTGCTTTTTCTTCGATTTGATCAGCTGTTGTTTCACCTTTTCTAAGTTCAGAAGAAGTAGCGCCTATTAAAATTACAGCCATTAAAGCACTTAAAAACCAAAATAACACGGTCAATTCTCCTAAGAATAAGCCTTTATAAAATACAGCACCATAAATTCCGCCTAGAATTGGACCCACTATCGGTATCCAAGCATATCCCCAGTCCGAACTTCCTTTCAGGGGAATTGGTAATAAAGCATGGGCAATTCGAGGTCCTAAATCTCGAGCTGGGTTAATCGCGTATCCCGTAGTTCCGCCTAAAGACATGCCAATAGCTACAATCAGTGCCCCAACAATTAGTGGATTCAAACCATCAGTAAAATCATTGGCCCCAATGAACATAAGTCCCATTAATAAAACGAAAGTACCGACCATCTCACTAACTAAGTTAGAAAATGGACTTCTTACTGCAGGATCCGTTGAAAACACAGCAAGTTTAGCTCCTTGGTCTTTCGTTTTTTTCCAATGAGGTAAGTAATTCAAGAATACAATGACACCACCTATAAATGCTCCAATAAGCTGGGCAGAAATATACAACGGTACTTTTGCCCATTCAAACTCTCCAACAACCGCGAAACCTAGAGTTACCGCTGGATTGACATGAGCACCTGAAAAATTCCCAACTGCATAGACAGCCATTGCAACTGCTAGCCCCCAACCAATCGTAACGACAACCCATCCAGCACCTTCAGCTTTAGAGTCTTTTAAAACAACACCAGCGACGACGCCCCCACCAAAAATAATGAGAACCATTGTTCCAATCAGTTCTGCAGCAAATTCTGACATAATTATCCTCCCTTTTCCAATAACTAAAAATGTACGAAAAAGAGACCCACACAAAATCCACAGTACTCTGCTCGTAAGCAGTACTAGATCTCGTGTGAGTCTCCAAATCTCCGTCACATAGTTAACTTGTTGTTAACAACTTAACCTATAGTGAAAACGCTGTCAACTATTAATCTTTATTTTTAGCATTCATTTTCTCTATGAATTTCCCCAGACATGCTTGGAAGAGGATAGGAGAGGGGCTCTCATGCACTTTCCTGTGAAATGATCTGGTTATGCTAAGAAAAGCATAAATAAATGATTCATGCTTTTCTTAGATAGGGCACTTCTATGATTAAGAGTTGTTATTTTAAAAGCTTCATCATATTTGTATATTGCTCTCGGACTTCTTTCATTTGTTTTTTCAATTCTTGTACCTGGTTATTTAACTTATACATTTCTTGGAATAATTCTCCGGAATTTATCGGTTCAACTTCACTCAGACTAAGGTCCCCTAATATATCTGTTAATGATGTTTCCGATTCTTCTGAGGATTCTTTATTTAAACTTCCTAATACATCTGAAATTTGATTATTCTTCATAAGATTGGATGCCATCTTCATAATTCCGTCCAAATCTAAACTTTCCTGCTTATTCTCATTCTTTTCTTGTTCCATATCAATATTCACCTCTTTTTAGATTATGAGACATCTTTTTTAATGAAAGGACCCTTTGAAGTCCTTTGAAAAACTTCTTTAGGGTCCTTTAGAGGATACTTAGCAAGTTTTATGATTGTTGCCGATTGTATCAAGAATTCTTTGAATACAATCGATGATAATTTGCTTTTGTCGTTTATTTCCAAACAATACAGCAACAAGCAGAGCAAGTAAAAATAGCAACACAATAACAATCGCTGCTAGAAAAGTTAAAACCATATTTCTCTTCCTCCTCCACTATTAAAGAATATATGAGACGTCTCTTAATTACATTATGCGGAAGGCTTTAAGATGCATGGCCAAATGCCCTGAGTGCTTTAAAATAGGCAATCTACTATATATATATCTTTATGTAAGTACACTTTTTCATACAAAAAGGGGCCTTTCTAATAGAAAGGCCCTTTTTCGTTGTTCATTCATCTTCTTGTATGGGTTCAAATCCACTGTCCCGAATGGCTTGCATAAAGTCTACTAATGACCCTGCTTCTTCATTGTATGAGAATGTAACTTTATTAAATTTAGAACTTATATCAGCTTCCCTAATGCCCCAAACATCATACAAAGCTTCGTTCACCTTCTCTACATCAGATGAACTGGTCATTCCATTGATCTGTATAGTAACTTCCTTCAAGGAACCTCACCTTCTTCTATTTTGTTTTTATTCCTTGTCCCATGCCTTGTAAGAAATGAACCATGGTAGTGATGGATCGATTTACATCGGGGTCACGTATAGATTTTGCAAGTCCCCACAATCCTAATTTCTCATCTTTTTGGCTTTGTTCAGATGAATTCTTAAGACCTTCACTTGCCCCATTTAATAAGGTATTTAGTTGGTCAGGATCAACCTTAGTAAAGAAATTAAAAGTACTAATTCCACTTCTAACTAAATCGTGCACTGTAGGTTTGTCCAACTCCTCCATGGCTAAAATACCAAGTTCATGTCGTGTTCTTAACATGCCTTTTGTAATATCAAGAATCCCGAACTTATGAAGTTCCTCAATAATCTCTAAAAGGATCAGAAGGGACTCTTTATTTGCAGTTAATTGCTCTAGTATTTCATTTAGATCGGCTGCTTGCTGTTGATCAGGAGTAAGAATGGATTCATCAATTTGCTTGATCGCTTTCGCCATGTTCAACTCCCTTTCTCTTAATAAATTCCGGAATCGGTGTAAAGTTTTCCCGTTCCCATTTCCTTTCAACCTCAACGCCCTCTTGTGGTTGAGGATTACCGAATCGGTGGTTTATTTCAGGTATAGGTGATGGACCGCTTGGCTCAATCACTTCCATTTTGACATCCATTTCTTTGTAGTTAGGAGTATGAGTGTCTTTGTCATGATAGCTACTCGTCAGATTGTTTACTGCACTTTTTTCCTCCATCGAATGCATAGGAAAGTACAATTGTTTACCCTTCACTTGTTCTGTTACCCAAACTCGAATTTCAGTTTCCCCGTACGGAGATTTCAATCTCACAAGGGCACCTGTTTTTATTCCACGTTTACTTGCTAATTCAGGTGATACTTCAAGCCACGGCTCAGGTACTTTATGACTGATTCCTTCTGAACGATACGTCATATTCCCTTCATGGAAATGTTCCAAAATCCGCCCATTATTCAAGTGTAAGTCATACTCCTCGCCTGGTTCATATGGAGGAGTCCATTCAACAGGGAATAAGCGAGCTTTTCCATCTTCGAAACCAAACTCTTCCTCATAAAGCAGAGGAGTATCTGTACCATCTTTATTCACAGGCCATAACTGACTGTCCCATCCTTCTAGCCTACTATAACTGACTCCTGCAAAAATTGGAGATAGTTTTGCAACCTCATCCATGATTTCTCCTGGATGTTCGTACTTCCAGTTTGCACCTAGTTTATTAGCAAAATCCTGAAAAATTCTCCAATCAGGTTTGGAGTCACCTAGAGGTTCAAGTGCTTTGTGGAAACGTTGAATTCTTCTTTCTGTATTTGTAAATGTTCCATCCTTCTCTAGGCTTGGTGCTGCAGGCAAAACGACATCTGCAAACTGAGCAGTCTTAGAAAAGAAGATATCCTGTACAACGAAGAAATCAAGCTTTTCAAAAGCTGTATGAACATAATTAATATTAGAATCAACAAGACCCATTTCTTCTCCAAATAGATACATTGCTTTTACTTTTCCATCTTGGATGGCTTCAACAACCTCGTGGTTATTGTAACCAGGTTCCTTAGGTAAAGTAGTTCCCCATGCTTCCTCATACTTAGCACGAATTTTATCATCCTCGATCGACTCATATCCTGGTAACCACTCTGGCATTGTGCCAAAATCACTTGCTCCTTGAACGTTGTTATGTCCGCGTAACGGATAACCTCCCGTACCAGGCTTACCATAATTTCCTGTAACGAGAAGTAAGTTTGAGATAGCCGTACTCGTATCCGTCCCGCCCATATGTTGTGTAACGCCCATAGCCCACAGTGCACACATACTTTTTGCTTCATGAATGATGGTAGCTACTTTAATTAAAAGTTCTTTGCTTAAACCAGTTTTTTCTTCCGCATAATCCAAAGTATACGTATCCAAAGAGTCTACGAAATCCTGAAAGTTATTTACACGCTTTTCAATAAAGTCAGCATCATGCCAATCTTGTTCGATAATATATTTGGCGATGGCATTTAACCAAACCAAGTCTGTTCCAGGTTTTGGACTAATAAATAAGTCGGCTCTCTGGGCAAGTTCATTCTCTCGCAAATCGAAAACAATTAACTTTTGATTAAATAATTTATTCGCTCGTTTCACTCTAGTTGCCAATACCGGATGAGATTCTGCAGGATTGGCTCCCACAACTAGCACAAGTTCTGAACTTTCGATGTCTTCAATTGTTCCTGCGTCACCACCGATTCCTACGGTTCTCATTAAACCAGTAGATGCAGGGGTTTGACAGTATCGTGAACAATTATCTATATTATTTGTTCCAAACACACTACGCGCCAACTTTTGAAATAAATAATTTTCCTCATTCGAACATTTTGATGATGCGATGAATCCGATAGAATCGTTACCATGAGTTTCTTTAATATCCGTCATTTTTGAAGCCATTAAAGAAAGAGCTTCTTCCCAAGTAGCTTCAACGAATCTTTCACCTTTACGTATTAATGGTGTAGTTAATCGATCCTCACTGTTCACAAAGTCCCATCCAAATTTACCTTTAACACAAGTTGAAATTCCATTAGCAGGAGCTGCTGGATCTGGTTGTATTTTTAAAATTTCACGGTCTTTTGTCCACACTTCAAAGCTACATCCAACACCACAATAAGTACATACCGTTTTCGTTCGTTCGATACGATCTTTACGCATCGTTGCTTCTACATTTGAAATCGTTAATATTTCTCGATATCCCGGCTCGACTTCTTTAGTTAGATTAATCATTGGTTCTAGTACATCATTTGGTATACCTGTCATGTATCCCGCTTCTCCGAGCATAGACTTTTCCATCAGTGCGTTACAAGGACAAACTGACACACAATGACCACAAGAAACACAGGATGATTCATCAATTGGAACATCATTATCCCAAATTACTCGAGGGGCGTTTCGCTCCCAATCAATGGTTAACACTTCACTAACTTGGAGATCCTGACATGCCTCTACACAAAGTCCACACAATATACACTGGTCCGGTTCATAGCGATAAAAAGGATGAGAATTATCAGCAGGGTATGGTTTAGCTTTAAATGCATACTCCTGATGTTCAACCTCTAAATATTCCGCCGCATTATGAACCTCGCAATTTCCATTATTATTATCGCAAACAGTACAATAAAGTTCATGGTTCTCCAGTATTCGCGACATAGCCTCGTGTTGAGCTTCTTTTACATTGTTGGACTGGGTTTTAATATCCATTCCATCTTCAACTTTAGTGGCACATGCCCGTTTCAGTTCTCCATTAATTTCTATAAAACATGTATCACATGTCTGTATAACACCAATTCCGAGGTCGGGTTGCGTCGAGCAGATACCTGGTACGTAAACTTCTTGATTTCTAACGGCTTCAAACACTGTTTCACCATTATTAACAGAATACTGCTCTTCATTAATTGTAATGTTCAGTTGCTTTTCTGCTGCCACTTAAAGTCACCTACCTAATAGAATTCCTTTATGCCTAAGTGTTTACCATTATTGGTAGATCTATACAACTCATGTTGGATTTGGCTCAGCTTCTGCTTTGCTCTTACGATAACGAACAATTAGGATCTTCATAGCAATAGCTGTAAGAAAAGCTGTAGCAATTAAGATACCAAAGATTATAAAGGTGGCATCATAACTATTAGTCGTCTCGCGAATATAAGATACAACCATTGGTCCTACTACTCCAGCAGCTGCCCATGCAGTAAGCAAATATCCATGTATGGCACTTAGTTGTTTTGTACCAAATAAATCTCCAATAAACGCTGGTAAATTAGAGAACCCTCCACCGTAGATCGAAACAATGAGAAACATAGACGCTTGAAAAAGTAGAGAGTCTGTTATGTTTATGAGAGAGAAAAACAGCACGAGCTGAATTGTGAAAAAGATGATATACGTGTAGGCTCTCGTAATATAATCTGACAGAAAAGCCCAAACCAACCGTCCTCCACCATTGAATAAACCCATAATCCCAACCATCGTTGCCGCAGCTGCTTCGGTCATCCCTGCTTTTTCTTGGGCCATCGGGGAAGCAACAGAAATTAACATAATCCCTGCGGAAATATTGATAAACATCATCCACCACAACATCCAAAAGCGAGCAGTTTTGACTGCTTCTCCACGAGTCATCTGGTCTAAATCACCGGTATTCTTGTCATCCTCCTCATCAGGATTATATCCCTCAGGTTTCCAGTCTTTAGGTGGAGGAGTGATGTAGGAAGCACCTAGAGCCATTAAAACTAAATAGCACGCCCCTAGAATATAAAAAGACCAATGAATACCTAACGTATTATTTAGAAATTCAGCAGTAGGTCCAGCAATTAAAGCCCCTGCCCCAAAACCAAAAACCGCCATCCCTGTAGCTAAACCGCGACGATCCGGAAACCATTTAACTAGCGTGGATACAGGAGCAATATAACCAATTCCTAATCCGATCCCACCAATAACCCCGTATGTGATATAAAATCCCCAAAGCCATTCAAATTGAACCATTAATCCTGTTAGTAACATACCACCACTAAATAATACGGCTGCGATCAATCCAGATGTACGCGGGCCTCGTTTTTCTACAAACTTCCCCATGAAAGCTGCCGTTAGCCCCAAAAAGAAAATTGCAATGGTAAAGGCAAGAGCAACATCTGTTCCACTCCAACCTAACTCCTCAGTCATCGGTGTTTTGTAAACACTATAGGCATAGACCGATCCAATTGATAAGTGCATAGCAACAGCAGATAAGGCAATCAGCCATCTATTCTTTTTTGTTTCCACAATGATTCTCCTTTCCAATTTATTGTTTTATTGTGTCCTTTATGTGAAATATCACTCAAAAAACCCGCACACTTTTTAATAAGTGCACGGGTTCCTTGTTATGTTCTATATGCTATTGAACTGATTTGGTTTTTAATAGCCGAAATTTAATAAATTAATTAGTATTTATCGGTCACTTGAGTAGGTTTATCGACAAATCAACATTTAAATTTGCCCATAAAAAAACCACCAATTATGTATTGGTGGAGACGGTGGGAGTCGAACCCACGTCCGGAGATATCGGCACTCGGGCTTCTACAAGCTTAGTTGATATATTATATTTCGCTTACTCTTCAGCCTATCAACAGGCTTCCGAGTAGCTAACCTGATTAGTCTCTTCGTCCTTCCTCAGGTGGTGGAAGAACGCGTAGCTCGCTTCAGTTTGAGACCCTTCGATCTAGCACACGAGCGATGCCAGGAAGGATCAGCTATAGACTACTTACGCAGCTACAGCTAGGTTATCGTTAGATTCGCCAGTTATTTTAGGCAAATGACGTTTACGAGCCGTCGCCTCGACCTGCAACCCGAGCTCGACCTATCCCCGTCGAATCCGTAACGTCCCCGTTAGGATTAGGAATAGAGCATTGAGCTCATTCATATGTCACTTGTTAGCGACATAATTCATTATATCACAAACATAACAAAATTCAACCCGTCATTACTTGAAACTTTCTTTAATCGCACGATCGATTTCCCGATTGACTTGCTTACGTTTTAGGTCTTCGCGTTTATCATATTTCTTTTTACCGCGCCCTAATCCGATCAAAAGCTTAGCTACTCCATTTTTAATATACATTTTCAAAGGAACAAGTGCATATCCTTTTTGTTGAGTTGCTCCAATTAGTTGGTTAATTTGTTTTCTGTGAAGCAGCAACTTCCGGCTTCTCGTTGGATCATGGTTATAGATGTTCCCCTGTTCATAATGGGAAATGTGCATGTTGTGAATAAAAACTTCAGCGTTACTTATACGTGCAAAGCTTTCTTTTAAGTTTACTCTACCCGCACGAATTGCTTTAATTTCAGTTCCCTGCAAAACAATACCTGCTTCGAAGGTTTCTTCAATAAAATAATCATGACCAGCTTTTCTATTTTGTGCTATAGATTTCCCGTGTCCTCTTGGCATTACGTTATCCTCCTATTTTAGCTCCTATTAATTGTACCAAAAACATAGATTTAATCCAATTTTGAAGGAATCGATATAATGGACAATTTTACAAACAATGTGAGAATATATTTTTGGTATAGAATTTTAAAAAGGAGCTCAATTACATGGAACAGCAACTACTTCAAGTTCGCCCATTAACCATAGATGATTTACCTGCTCTAGAGCAAATGGATACTGGAATTGAAGATGATTATGTCGTTCAAATTTTTGACCGATTAATAGATTCAAAAACACAAGAACTCTTTGGTTTATTTCAAAACAATCAACTTCTCTCCATTGCTGGTTATAGCTTGTTTGGGCAAAACCGTTTTGCAATGATCGGCCGATTGAGAAGTGATCGTCGTTATCGAGCAAAAGGTTACGCAACTGAACTTCTTAAGCCTGTGATTGAACAATTGAAAGAAAAACCTGAAATCAAATGGATAGGTGCAAATACACATGTTCATAATCTTTCAGCCCGTCGATTACTAGAAAAAACCGGCCTTCACAGTGGTGCAGTTTCTCACTATCTGACCCTTAACGCTCCCGACAAGTTAAGAGGTTACACTCCAGGAGAAAGATGGTCAGAAGTACATACTATAAGCGATAAACGTGATTTACTTCTGAACAATAAGGATAATGAGTTGGGCTTATTTCCATATGAGTGTTATTATCCTCTCCCATATGATGAAGCTTTTTTTACTGATGATTACCTAATAGACTCTAATCTATATATTAATTCTGATAATTCTCGATTTGTTCTGATTAAAAATGACCAAAAAAAATACGACTATGCTCATGTTAAATATTTTTGGAACGATCATTATCGTCAGCCCGGTTTTTTCGAAACATTACTTTACCACTGGAATGAGAATCCACAAAACGTTGGTTGTTGGATCGATTTTTCCGAAAAAGGTTTTGACAAAATCCCAGATCCTTCTCCCTATGACGTCCAAGATCCTTGGATTTTATACGGGTTATGGACATAAGGAAACGCGCTGAGATCAATTCAGCGCGTTTTTTCACTTCAACGATCGAAATATTCGTTTACTTTTTATTCTTTTTCCCTTTTTTTGCGACGCCTTTATTTTTATAAAAAGGTTTGTTTCCTTTTTGCTTATTCTTTTTCTTCTTATCAGGCGTTTTGGCGTCGATTTGCTTTGGTTGTACCGGACGCTCTCTTTTTTTCCTTGGCTTCATACCAACGATTTCAAAATCGACTACGCGTTCATCTAAATTCACGTTGGAAACCCGTATCGTAGTTTCGTCACCAATGCGATAAACATTCCCTGTTCGCTCACCAATCATAGCGAATTGTTTTTCTTGGAAATTGTAGTAATCATCAGTTAATGTGCTTACATGAACAAGACCTTCTACTGTATTCGGTAACTCCACAAATAATCCAAAGCTTGTTACAGAGCTAATCACACCATCGTACTCTTCACCAATCTTATCTTGCATGAATTCAGCTTTTTTCAAATCATCGGTTTCTCGTTCTGCTTCGACAGCTGCTCGCTCCATCTCTGAGGAGTGCTTAGCAATTTCAGGTAGCTGATCCTTCCAATGTTTACGTGTTTTATAATCTAGCTGATCGTTGACCAGATAAGTGCGAATCAGACGGTGTACGATCAAGTCAGGGTAACGTCGGATAGGTGATGTGAAATGCGTGTAGAACTCCGTTGACAACCCAAAGTGACCTACACTCTGTGGATCATATTTTGCCTGTTGCATAGAACGAAGCATCAATTTAGAAATAATCATTTCTTCCTGCGTATCCTTCACCGTTTCTAAAATTCTTTGTAAGGCTTGAGGGTGAACGTTGTCTGCAGTTCCTTTAACGGAATACCCAAGACTACCAACAAACTCAAAGAAATTGAATAGTTTTGATTCATCCGGATCTTCGTGGATGCGGTGGATAAACGGCACGTCCATCCAATGGAAATGTTCGGCTATCGTTTCGTTCGCTGCTAACATGAACTCTTCAATTAATCGCTCAGCTACGGAACGTTCACGTATCTTCACATCTACCGCTTTTCCTTCATCGTCAACAATAACTCCCGCTTCCTTGAAATCAAAGTCGATCGCTCCTCGACCAAAGCGCTTACCTCTAAGGGTAGCAGCCAATCCCTCCATCTCACGGAACATCGGAACTAACTCTTTATATTTTTCAATCAATTCTTCATCATTATTTTCCAGAATGGCATTTACATCGCTATAAGTCATTCGCTCATTGGTTTTTATTACACTTTGGAATATTTCATGCCCTACAACCGCTCCGTGAGAATCAATTTCCATTTCACACGACAAGGTTAAGCGATCCACCTGAGGATTCAATGAACAAATGCCATTAGACAATCGGTGAGGAATCATAGGTATTACTCGATCCACTAAGTACACACTTGTCGCTCGTTCTCTAGCTTCTTTATCAATTGGAGAGTTCTCTTGAACGTAATACGTGACATCAGCGATATGAACACCTAGTTTATAGTTTCCATTATCTAATTTTTTAACGGTGACGGCATCATCCAAATCTTTGGCATCTGCCCCATCAATCGTTACAATGGTTTCGTCACGTAAGTCTCGTCGATTCTCTATTTCACTTTCCGAAATCTCATCAGGTGTGTCTCCCGCTTGGTCTAACACCTCTTGTGGAAATTCTGTTTTTATTCCATTTTTATGAATAATGGAAATAATATCAATTCCGGGGTCATTTTTGTGACCTAAAATTTCTACAATTTCTCCTTCTGCACTCATACGATCTTCTGGGAATTTGGTGATTTCCACGATAACTTTGTGTCCATCAGTTGCCCCATTCACCTGAGCCTTAGGGATGAAAATGTCATGAGGAATTCGTTTGTCATCAGCCACAACAAAACCAAAGTTTCGACTTGATTCATACGTACCTACCACTCTGTTGGTTGCTCTTTCCAAAATACGTATAACTGTTCCTTCTGGTCGTTGTCCTTGATCATCGCGCTTTTCAATACGAACGAGGACTTTATCGTTATTCATTGCAGAATTGAGATCGGAATGGTGCAAATACACATCATCCTTATCTTCCTCATCGGGAATTAAAAAAGCGAATCCTTTCGCGTGCATTTGGATTTTGCCTCGAAGTAGGTTCATTTTCTCTGGTAGACCGAATCTGTTTTTCCTTGTCCGAACTAACTCTCCCTCTTCTTCCAACGCATTTAAAACTTTCATTAAATCTTGAACTTCTTCAGAACCTTCTAATTTAAGTGCTTCTTCTACCTCTTGTACAGATAAAGGCTTAGAAGCTGATTCTTTAAAGTATTGTAAAATTTGCTGCTTAAATTCTGTATCCATTACTTTTCCTCCTTATAATAAGGAACAACACTCTCACCGTTTACGACCAATCTAAAGATTCAAGAAAATTAAGTACATCTTCATGGAGCTGTTCCTTTTCTTTATCCATTGTGATCACGTGGCCAGAGTTTTTGTACCATTTGATATCTTTTTGATCCGTTTCAACATTCTCATAAATATAATTTGCGCTTTCCTTGTTAATCATTTCATCTTGCTCAGCTTGTACGACAAAAGCAGGTGTATAAATTTGGTCTACTTCGTCATGAACACTCGTGATGAAATCACCAAGTTGTTTGAACATGTTTTTAGATGCGTTCATTAATTCTTCAACTTCTACATTAATTGATTCTTGATCTTTTCCTTCAAGTTGCTTATATTGTTTTGCTTTAAACCGAAAGCCCTGGGTTAACTGTTCTTCATTGTCGAAAAACATAGGTGAACACATCGTGACAATACCCTTAATTGGTTCTGAATATGCAATTTTTAATCCAAGAACTCCACCCAATGAAAGTCCTGCAACGGCAATTTTTTGATATCCAAGTTCACGCAAATGGTTTAAAGCTTCTACTACATCCTCCCACCACTGTTCAGGAGTAGCATCTACAAGAGCTTCTGGTTCTCTTCCATGACCCCGATAAATTGGAGCATGAGAAGTATAACCATTTTTTTGTAGGAATCGGCCAAGCATTCTTACATCAGCAGAATGTCCTGTGAATCCGTGTAATAATAGAACAGCTCGTTCTCCTTCTTCAAATGTGAAAGGTTCTGGTTGTTTTATATTCATGTCGAAATCTCGCTCCTTACTTCATCTATTTCCATATTTAGAAATTTCATTCCTTTTTTACAATGTTTCTATTTTACCAAAAACTAGTCAATTAAACACAATTTAAGCATAAGAAAAACCGTGCTCGATAAAAAGCACGGTTTTAACCAGTTTGAGGTTATCCTAAAATATAAGCTGACAAGAAGGCAAGAACAAAAAATAAAACTCCGGTTACAACCGTAGCACGGTGTAAAACTGCGTCAATTCCGCGAGCTTTTTGCTTGCCGAACATTTGTTCAGCTCCCCCAGATATAGCTCCTGAAAGCCCCGCACTCTTTCCTGATTGCAGTAGCACAAGAACAATTAATGTAATGGTATCAATAGTTAGTAAAGTAATCGCAAGTGTTTCCATGATGTGCCAACACCTCCTAAGACGCACAATTAACTATTTTAAATGTAGCATAAAAATACCTAATCATCAATAGGATTTGTATCCAGAGCTCATTTCCACTAATTGTGAATGATTTCGACACATTTGTCGAACGTTTTTGATAGATTATGATTGTTTGTGATTGATTTTTGTAAGGGCTTACTTTACAATAGCGTTAAAGGATCAAAAAGGAGGATCTTAATTGTTAACTCCAGAGCGGCACAGAAGCATTTTAGAGTTACTCCACCTCCATCACACGATAAAGTTAAAAGATCTTGTACACCACACCGGAGCATCAGATTCTACAATTCGTCGTGATCTGGATCAACTTGAACAATTAGGAAAGCTCCAAAGAGTACATGGGGGGGCTTCACTCAGACATCCTGCCAGCGAAGAGCCTAGTATGGGTGAAAAATCATCAATGTTTCAATCTGAGAAATTAAACATTGCACAAACAGCAGCTAATTTAGTTCAGAATGGGGAGTCTGTATTTATTGATGCAGGTACGACAACCTATGAAATGATTCCCTATTTATCAGGAAAGGATATAACAGTAGTGACCAATGGTCTTCATCATTTAGACGCACTTACTAATCATCATATCCAAACTTATGTACTAGGTGGTTTTGTTAAAGAGAGAACGAGAGCTGTCGTCGGTACGAGTGCTCTTGACAGTTTAAATCAATATCGCTTTGATCAGTGTTTTATAGGAACGAATGGTATTAGTCTAGAAGATGGTTACACTACTCCTGACCCTGAAGAGGCGGCTATTAAGCGAACAACCCTTACTCTTTCACAAAAAAGATATGTAGTTGCGGATGAATCTAAGTTTAATGAAGTTACCTTTTCTCAAATATCTCCAATTGAGGAAGCCAATATTATTACCAATTATAATGGTCCACTTCTAGATCAATTTAAAGGAAAAACTAACATAAAGGTTGTGTCAACATGATTTACACTTGTACACTTAATCCTTCTATCGATTACATCATGCATCTTGAGGACTTTCAGATCGGCGCCCTCAATCGGGCAAATCAAACGATGTATTATCCTGGGGGAAAAGGAATTAATGTTTCTAGAGTTATGGAACGACTAGGCGTCTCCACAACAGCATTGGGGTATGTTGGGGATTTTACGGGACAATTTATTACGAACTTCCTTGATAAAGAGGGAATTAAGCATAGCTTTATTGATACGAAAGATTACACGCGTATTAATGTGAAGCTAAAAGGAACACAGGAATCAGAAATAAATGGTCCCGGTCCAACGGTTACTGAAGAACAGCTGAAAAGGTTATTAGAACAAATACGTTCTTTGCAACCGCAAGACATTTTGATTCTAGCCGGTAGCGTTCCTTCCTCATTACCAAAGGATTTCTACACGCAAATCGCTAATATTTGTACAGAAAAACAAGTATTACTTGTTGCTGATACATCAGGCGATGCTCTTAAACAGCTTATTGGAAAACCTGTTTTCTTCTTAAAACCAAATGATCATGAACTCGGTGAACTGTTTGAAACAACTATAGAAACAAAAGAAGACGCTGCCCATTACGCAAGTAAACTTGTAGATCAAGGTACTCAACACGTAATCGTTTCTATGGGGGGAAAAGGAGCTGTGTATGTAAACAACACTCAGAAATTGTTTGCCACTGTCCCTAAAGGGGAAGTGAAGAATTCAGTGGGAGCTGGTGATTCTGTTGTCTCTGGATTTATCTCAGCGCTAAGTCAAGGTCTAGAGATAGAAGACGCTTTTAGAAATGGAGTGGCAACAGGAAGTGCTACTGCCTTTCAGGATGACTTATGCCATAAGGAAGATGCCGATCAACTCAAAGATGAAATTAAAATTTCAACTATCAATTAGGGAGGGAAAATAATGAAAATTACAGATTTATTAACAAAAGATACGATGTTGTTAAATATGACTGCTGCTTCTAAGCCTGAAGCCATTGACGAACTGATTGGAAAACTTGATCAAGCTGGAAAGCTTAATGATCGTGATGACTTCAAAAATGCCATTGAAGAACGAGAACAGCAGAGCACAACAGGAATTGGTGAAGGAATTGCTATTCCTCACGCAAAATCAGCTTCCGTTAAAGAACCCGCAATTGCATTTGGCCGTTCTCAAGAAGGATTGGATTACGAGTCCCTTGATGGAGAGCCAACTAACCTATTTTTCATGATTGCTGCCTCAGAAGGAGCTAATCAAACACACTTAGAAACACTTTCCCGCTTGTCTTCTTTTCTAATGGACAAAAATTTCCGCCATCAGTTAGAGACAGCGAAGACAGAAGAAGACGTTTTCGAGGCAATTAATGCAAAAGAAGCTGAAGAAGACGAAGATGAGGTAGAAGAAACGACTTCTCAAGGTAAACTTTTAGCTGTAACTGCTTGTCCTACAGGAATTGCCCACACGTTTATGGCTGCCGACAAGTTAAAAGAAACGGCTAAGGAAATGGGCATTGAGATTAAAGTTCAAACAAACGGTTCCGGTGGTGTTAAAAATAAATTAACAGCTGAAGATATTGAACAGGCAACGGCAATTATCGTTGCAGCCGATACGAAAGTTGATATGAGCGTTTTCGACGGAAAACATGTTGTCGAAGTGCCAGTTGCGAAAGCTATTCACGAACCTAAAAACTTAATTAATAAAGCAACGAACCAGGATGCTCCTGTTTATAGACACGAAGGCGGATCCGATGATTCATCAGAAAACAGCGGCAATAATCGAGTTGGAATTTATAAACACTTAATGAATGGTGTTTCCAACATGCTTCCTTTTGTTGTCGGGGGCGGAATTTTAATTGCTTTTTCATTTTTCTTTGGAATCAATGCAGCAAACCCAGATAGTGACCAATACAACCGATTTGCTGAAATGCTTAGTACGATCGGCGGTGGCAATGCATTCTTCTTACTAGTACCTGTATTAGCTGGTTTCATCGCTTCTAGTATCGCGGATCGTCCAGGCTTTGCTCCAGGTATGGTTGGTGGTTTGATTGCAACAACTTCAGGAGTCGCAGGCGCTGATGGCGGTTCAGGTTTCCTTGGAGGACTCATCGCTGGTTTTCTAGCCGGTTATTTAACTTTAGCTATTAAAAAAGGATTAGAGGGATTACCTCAAGTTCTAGACGGATTAAAAACTGTTTTATTCTATCCAGTACTTGCGATTTTCGGTACAGGAATGATCATGTTACTAATTAACCCTCCATTGACTAGCATTTATACTGGACTGTTAAGCTGGTTGGAAGGATTAAGCGGAGCGAACGTTGCCCTGCTCGGAATTATAATTGGTGGAATGATGGCTGTAGACATGGGTGGACCTATCAACAAAGCTGCCTATACTTTCGGTATTGCAACACTTGACGCTGGAAACTATTCGATTATTGCTGCCGCTATGGCAGGAGGAATGGTACCACCACTAGCGATGGCATTTTCAACAACGATCTTTAAAAATAAATATTCCAAACAAGAACGTGAATCTGGAAAAACAGCCTATGCCCTTGGTGCATTCTTTATTACAGAAGGAGCCATTCCATTTGCTGCAGCCGATCCTGGTAGGGTTATCCCATCCATGGTTGTAGGTTCAGCCTTAACAGGGGCTCTCACGATGATGTTTAGTATTGGATTAACGGCTCCACACGGTGGTATCGTTGTAATCGGACTTGTAGAAGGTGGATTTTTACAAGCTATCCTTTATATCCTTGCCATCCTAATTGGTTCAATAGTTGCTGCAATTATGGTAGGATTCTTGAAAAAGGACCTAAGAAAAGCTTAAAATGAGAGAGTTAGGGTATTCTTTTTTAGAGACCTATTTTTGAGGAGGAATTAATGTGGTAGAAAAAACCTTTAAGATCACGTCATCAGACGGTGTACATGCTCGTCCGGCAACAGTACTTGTACAAAATGCAGGGAAGTACGCGTCTGATAGTAACCTTCATTACAAAGAGAAGGCTGTAAATCTAAAATCCATTATGGGAATTATGAGTTTAGGAATTCCTTCAGGTGCTGAAGTAAAGATCACTGCTGAAGGAAGCGATGAGCAAGAAGCGATTGAACATCTTGCAACAACTATGAAGAACGAAGGGTTGGGGGAATAACTTCATGACACATCTTCAAGGAATTGCAGCTTCCAGTGGTATAGCTATTGCTAAAGTATACCGTCTGGAAGCTCCAGACCTTTCTTACAACAAGACAGACGTTGAACAACCGGAACAAGAAGTCAAAAGACTACACGATGCTCTAAATGTCTCAAAAAGCGAGTTAGAAAAAATTAAAGAGCATACAAAAAAATCACTAGGTGACGAACATGCTGAAATTTTTTCTGCCCACCTACTCGTTCTTAGTGACCCTGAACTCATTCAGCCGATTGAGGACAAAATTAAAACAGATAACGTGAATGCTGAAGCGGCGTTAGATGAAACAGCGAATATGTTCATTGACATGTTTAAAGGAATGGATAATGAATATATGCGTGAACGCGCAGCTGATATACAAGATGTTACAAAGCGTGTTATGGCACACTTACTTAACGTAACGTTTCCTGATCCTGCGCTTATTAATGAAGAGGTTGTAATCGTTGCAGATGATTTAACACCTTCAGATACAGCACAGCTTAACAAACAATATGTAAGAGGCTTCACAACAGACATCGGCGGACGTACATCACATTCTGCAATCATGGCTCGCTCTCTTGAGATTCCAGCTGTCGTTGGTACAAAAGACATCACTAGCCGTGCAAAAAAGGATATTATGATTATTGTCGATGGCATTGATGGTAATGTAATTGTTGATCCTACACCTGAACAAATCAGTGAATATGAACAGAAACAAGTTGAATTTGAGAAGAAGAAAAAAGAATGGGCTAAGCTTAAAGATGAACCTACAAAAACTTCAGAAGGTGAACATGTTGAACTCGCAGCAAACATCGGAACTCCTGAAGACGTTGAAGGTGTACTTAATAACGGCGGAGAAGGTGTAGGACTTTACCGTACAGAATTCCTATACATGGGTAAAACACAGCTCCCTACAGAAGAAGAACAATATGACGCATACTCTTCTGTACTAAAACAAATGGGAGACAAGCCGGTTGTCGTTCGTACATTAGATATTGGTGGAGATAAAGAGCTTAGCTATTTAGATCTACCAGAAGAAATGAACCCATTTTTAGGTTATCGCGCGATCCGCTTATGCCTAGAGCGTGACGATATCTTCCGTGTTCAACTTCGTGCACTATTACGTGCAAGTATTCACGGAAACTTAAAAATTATGTTCCCAATGATTGCAACTCTTGATGAGTTTCGTCAGGCAAAAGCTATCTTAAATGAAGAGCAACAAAAGCTTATCGATGAAGGACAAGATGTTGTGGATTCATTGGAAGTCGGCATGATGGTCGAGATTCCGGCGACAGCTGTCATTGCTAAGCAATTTGCTAAGGAAGTTGATTTCTTTAGTATTGGAACTAATGACTTAATTCAATATACTATGGCGGCAGACCGTATGAACGAACGTGTATCTTACCTGTATCAGCCTTATAACCCCGCTATTTTAAATTTAGTCAGCAATGTAATTGATGCTGCTCATGCAGAAGGTAAATGGGCAGGGATGTGTGGCGAAATGGCTGGAGATGAAATTGCCATTCCAATTCTACTTGGCTTAGGTCTAGATGAATTTAGCATGAGTGCTACCTCTATTCTCCCAGCTCGTACGCAACTTAGTAGCCTTTCTAAAAAGGAATTAGCATCTTATAAAGATGAAATTCTTTCAATGGGCACTTCTGATGAAGTTGTAGAATTTGTTAAACAAAAAACCAACCAATCTTAAGTAACCATAAATATTTATGTTATAATGATTGTATAAAAAGAAGGGGGTTCCGTACCTCCTTCTTTTACATTGCCTGAAGAAAGAAGTGACTTCATGACATTCACAATTGTTATGCTCGTTTGTATTACGATCGTAATTGGAATAGCTGGAGCCTTTTGGCTAGCCATTTCAAAAGGGTACGAATATAAACACACTGTCGATCCTCATCCTGATGATGTGAAAGAAGATCATAAAGATCAACAAAAAGAGTAACGCTTTCAGTTTAGAGAGAAAAATGCTAATATCAAAGAAATTAACAGCATAAATATCCGTATTTAGAAGGCAAAATACAACAGAATTATCGAACCAATTAACACACTAGATAAATTACAATTGATAAAGACAAACGCTTGGATATTAAATGATCCAAGCGTTTGTCTTTATATTTTCTTATTAAACTAAAGCCCTGATTATGGAAGGCTCATCTTTGAGACATTCCAGTGGTTTCCGTTACAAAGGATGGCGTTTGAATAAAGCTACTTCACATGAGCAGAACGCCTCATGGGTGAGAATCG
The DNA here is from genome assembly GCF_042663045.1 of Halobacillus seohaensis. Classification (NCBI taxonomy): domain Bacteria; kingdom Bacillati; phylum Bacillota; class Bacilli; order Caryophanales; family Bacillaceae; genus Halobacillus; species Halobacillus seohaensis. The sequence continues at coordinate 155,976 of NZ_JBHSZV010000062.1, forward strand.
TGTGGGGAGAAACTTTGTACGGCACGACTCCGATAGAAATTCCTCATAAAAGATTACTCAAGGGCACGTTTCACAAAATGAATGGGAACGGAAGACCTGGCTTTTGAGCGAGGTATAGTTTTTGGATATCCCATCTGTAACACACCAATAATTTTATGGTCTCTAGGATTCAGCCCAATTCCTTCTATGAAACTGTGATCGTGAATATAAGGGCTCGTTGTCCATAAAACACCAATCTGATAAGACCAGGCAATCAATTGCACATTCTGAATGAAAGCACAAACTGCAGCATAATCTTCTTCATACCTAAGTAAATCTTTATCTTTTTCCATATATATAAGCGCATGATGAGGAATATTCAAGAGGAATTGCTTAATCCCCTCCATCATTTTTTCTTGTTTATCTTCTTCATATCCCTCTGTTAAGCCATTATTGATATAGCTTTGAATAACTAAGTTTGCGTACTTTTCAGTTCCTTTTTCTTGAAAGAGCATGACTTTCCACGGTTCTTTCAAACGATGGTTAGGTGCCCAAGAAGCTATATTAAATATTTCCGTAAGCTTTTCTTCTTCTATTCGCTTTCTATTAAAATCATGAATCGATCTCCGCTCTTTCACTGCTTCAAAAAGTTCCAATTCAAACACTCCTAAAATTCAAGAAATGTATTTATATCAATTGATCCCCTAAGTAATAGGCCCATTCCTGAAGAAAAAATGGTAGTTTCGTCTCCATTGACTGATAAGCTGAATACTGAGTAGCCACCGCTTTGACATCCATTTTTAGTTCTTCAGCTATAGATACAGCACGTTTTAAATGAAAAGCGTCACTAACTAGTAAAAAGGATTCGATACTTCGACCTTTAACTAATGATTCTGTATTTGCTAGATTTTCATATGTAGCCAAGGACTGATCCTCTACAATAATATCTTTTTCAGGGATCCCTTTTTGAACGGCGTATTTCTTTCCTACTTCACCTTCAGAAGATTTTGATCCATCGCCTGATCCGCCTGTAACAATTAATTGGTCTACTTGTCCATTTTTATATAATTCAATTCCTTGTTTCAACCGACCTTCAAATACTGGACTTGGAGATCCGTTCCACTGTGCTGCCCCTAAAACGATAGCTGCATCAGCAACAGAATTGTTATTATTTTCTCCATACGTCCATACCGAGTACCCAGTATAGGCGGTATAAAGTAAGAAAGTTAATATAATAAAGCGTAAAATTCTTTTCATCATGATGATTTCCCCTAGTAATTTTCTTCTCTTACCTATAATACAAGAAAACATAAAAAAAAGCCTCCCTCGAAAGTACGAGAGAGGCTTAAAATTATTATTTATTCAAGTTATAGAAGGCATCGTTGCCTGCGTATGTTGCTGTACCAAGCAGTTGATCTTCAATACGAAGTAACTGGTTGTACTTCGCTACACGGTCTGTACGGGACGGTGCACCTGTTTTAATTTGCCCGGCATTTGTAGCCACTGCGATATCAGCAATCGTAGCGTCTTCAGTTTCACCTGAACGGTGTGAAATAACGGCTGTATAACCAGCACGTTTAGCCATTTCAATCGCTTCAAAGGTTTCAGTAAGCGTACCAATTTGGTTCACTTTAATTAGAATAGAGTTTCCTACGCCTTCTTTAATTGCACGACTAAGCTTGTTTGTGTTTGTAACGAACAAGTCATCACCAACAAGCTGTACACGATCTCCAATACGATCTGTAAGTAACTTAGTACCTTCCCAGTCGTTTTCGTCAAGTCCATCTTCAATAGAAATGATTGGATATTTGTTCACAAGTTCCTCGTACCAGTCGACCATTTCTGCAGACGTACGGACAACACCTTCACCTTTAAGATTATACTTACCATCTTCATAAATTTCAGAAGAAGCTACATCCATTGCAAGTTTCACTTCTTCATTAGGCTTATAACCAGCTTCTTCGATCGCTTCAATGATCGTTGAAAGAGCTTCTTCGTTAGATCCTAGGCTTGGAGCGAATCCACCTTCGTCACCCACACCTGTATTATAGCCTTTAGATTTAAGTACTTTTTTCAAGGAGTGGAAAATTTCTGCACCCATGCGCAATGCTTCTTTAAAGGTTGGGGCACCTACAGGCATAACCATGAATTCTTGAATATCCACGTTGTTATCTGCGTGCTCGCCACCGTTAAGAATGTTCATCATTGGTGTTGGAAGCGTACCTGCTGTGAATCCTCCAAGATATTTGTAAAGTGGAAGATCTAGGACGTCAGCTGCTGCGTGAGCTACTGCCATTGAAACACCTAGAATGGCGTTTGCACCTAGTGTACCTTTGTTTTCTGTACCATCAAGTTCTATCATCATTTGGTCGATGATTACTTGTTGAGTTACATCCATGCCTAAAAGGTTTGGGCCAATCTTCTCGTTGACGTTATCTACAGCATTTTGTACTCCTTTTCCAAGATAACGGTCTTTATCCCCATCACGAAGTTCTACGGCTTCATATTCACCAGTAGAAGCACCACTTGGAACGAGTGCCGTACCAAAGGCACCTGATTCTGTGTAAACTTCTACTTCAACGGTTGGATTTCCACGGGAGTCTAAGACTTCGCGTGCGTATACGTCAGTAATATATGGCATTATTTAATCTCTCCTCTTTTATTTAATTAATGTTTTACCAGTCATGTCTGCTGGTTGTTCAACTTCAAGCAATTGTAAAAGGGTTGGTGACAAATCACCTAGGACTCCATCTTCACGGAGTTCAACTCCATCTTTTGTAACGATTACTGGAACGGGATTTGTCGTGTGGGCTGTCATAGGGTTTCCTTCAGGGGTCGTCACCTCATCAGAATTACCATGATCAGCTGTAATAATCGCATGTCCGCCTTTTTCATGAATTTTATCGACAATCTTACCTAAACATTCATCAACGGTTTCAATAGCTTTTATTGTTGGTTCTAGCATTCCAGAATGTCCTACCATATCCGGATTGGCAAAGTTTAGTATAATCGCATTATGCTTTTCTGCGTCGAGTGCTTCTAAAAGTGCATCCGTTACTTGATATGCACTCATCTCTGGTTGCAAATCATATGTGGCTACTTTTGGAGAATCAATGAGGATGCGCTCTTCCCCATCGAACTTCTCTTCGCGGCCTCCACTCATAAAGAAAGTAACGTGTGGGTATTTCTCAGTTTCTGCGATTCGCAATTGCTTCATACCATTATGAGCCAAAACTTCGCCTAACGTATTTTTTAAATGATTAGGTGGAAAAGCTATTTTACTATTCACTTCTTCACTATATTGTGTCATGCCAACGAAGTGTAATCCTTTAGGAGGGGTCTCTCCGCGATCAAAATCAGTAAAGTCATCATTAGCAAAAGTTCGTGATAATTGAATGGCTCGGTCGGGACGGAAATTATAGAAGAATACAGAATCTCCATCATTCATTGACCCAACAGGTTGTCCATCTTCATCTGTTACAACAAATGGTTCAACAAACTCATCATAAATTCCCTCGTCATAAGACTTCTGCACAGCTTCTATTGGATCGCTGTATGAAGGTCCCTTTCCATAAGCAATTGGATTGTATGACTTTTGCACACGTTCCCAGCGGTTATCACGATCCATTGCATAGTAACGTCCACCAATTGTTGCGAATTGTCCGACTCCAAGTTCATCCATTTTTTCTTGAGCTTCTTTAATATACTTCTTAGCTGATTGTTGACCGACATCGCGTCCATCTAAAAAGCCATGAACATACACCTTATCTAGGCTATGCTTAGCAGCCAATTCAAGCACTGCATACATATGCTCAATATGACTATGGATTCCTCCATCAGACAACAACCCAAAAATATGAAATGCCTTATGATTTTCTTTTGCATGCTGCATAGCTTGAACTAATTCACCATTTTCAAGAAATTCTTTTTCCCTAATAGACAGGTTTATGCGCGTTAAGCTTTGATAAACGACGCGTCCTGCTCCGATATTCAAATGACCAACTTCGGAGTTGCCCATTTGGCCGTCTGGTAACCCTACAGCCTCTCCGCAAGCTTGTAGTTGATTATGAGGAAACTGATTCCAATACTTATCAAAGTTAGGTGTATTCGCTTGCTTAACAGCATTACCCATTTCTTGATCACGAATCGCATAACCATCAAGAATGATTAAAGCAGCTAAGTTTTGATTACTCATGCTTGCCTGCCTCCACAAGTTTTAGGAATGAAGCGGCTTCTAAGCTAGCTCCTCCAACTAGTGCACCATCAATATCTGATTGAGATAGAAGTTCATCTACGTTGGCTGGTTTAACACTTCCACCGTACTGAATGCGTACAGCTTCGGCTACATCAGAGCCATAAAAATCAATGACTACTCGACGAATATGTGTACATACTTCATTTGCTTGTTCAGAAGTTGCTGTACGGCCAGTTCCAATAGCCCAAATTGGTTCATATGCAATGATGACTTTAGCAGCCTGTTCGTCTGTTAAACCATCAAGAGCTTTTTTCACTTGGGCCTCAACATGATCCATCGTTTGATCAGCTTCACGTTGTTCAAGTGATTCACCTACACAAACAATCGGCGTCAAGTTGTGGTTAAACGCTGCATGTACTTTTTTATTAATATCTTCGTCTGTTTCTTTAAAAATTTCACGGCGTTCGGAGTGTCCAAGGACTACATAAGTTACGCCAAGTTCGTTTAGCATAACTGGACTTACCTCTCCGGTAAATGCACCATTTTCCTCAAAATGCATATTTTGTGCAGCAATTTCAAGGGAAGTACCTTTCGTTTCTTCTACTAGCTTTTGAAGAAATGGAAAAGGTGCACAAACTACTGATTCAACTTCATCAGGAGAAGGGACCTCGTTCTTTGTAGCCTGAATAAAATCTTCAGCCTCTGTGTGTGTTTTATTCATTTTCCAGTTTCCTGCAATGACTTGTTTACGCATCTTCTCATCACCTCTCCTATTTATTTATCATTTAGTAACGCAACACCTGGAAGGTCTTTTCCTTCCATAAACTCAAGAGATGCTCCGCCACCTGTTGATACGTGGTCCATATCATCTGCATAACCAAATTTCTCAACAGCTGCTGCAGAGTCACCACCACCAATTACAGTATAACCTTTTGTATTGGCAAGTGCTTTAGATACGGCTTTTGTTCCGTTTGCAAATGTTTCTAATTCGAAAACACCCATTGGTCCATTCCATATAACAAGTTTAGAATCTTTTATGATTTTTTCATACTTTTCACGTGTTTTAGGGCCAATATCAAGAGCTTCCCAATCGGATGGAATGCTATCAATACTAACTACTTCTGTATTCGCGGAATCAGAGAAGTCGTCAGCAACAACTACATCTTCAGGCATAACAAAGTCTACACCTTTTTCCTCTGCTTTTTTCATATATTGCTTAGCTAAGTCAATCTTATCTTCTTCTAAGAGTGACTTCCCAATTTCATGGCCTTGAGCTTTTACAAACGTGTAAGCCAAGCCTCCACCGATAATTAAGTGGTCAACTTTATCGATAAGATTGTCGATGACCCCAATTTTATCTTTTACCTTTGCACCACCGATGATAGCTGTAAATGGACGTTCAGGATTAGATAGAGCTTTTCCTAGCACATTAAGCTCTTTTTCCATAAGAAATCCAGCAACTGCGGGGATATGCTCGGCAATGCCGGCTGTAGATGCATGTGCGCGATGTGCGGCACCAAAGGCATCATTTACATAAAGATCAGCCATGTCAGCAAATGATTTAGCTAATTCTGCATCATTTTTTTCTTCACCTGGATGAAAACGAACATTTTCAATTAATAGAATATCTCCATTTCCCATCTCAGATATCGCCTTATTAACTTCTTCACCGTATACTTCGTCTGTCTTCATTACGGTTTTTGCAAGTAAGTCACTTAGACGTTTGGCCACAGGGTCTAGTCTTAGGTCCTCGACTACTTCACCTTTAGGTCGTCCGAGGTGACTAGCAAGAATGACTTTAGCACCGTTACCTGTTAAATGTTTAATAGTCGGTAGCGCTGCTTTAATTCTTGTATCGTCAGTTACCTCTTCTCCGTTCATTGGTACATTAAAATCCACGCGGCAAAAAACAGTTTTTCCTTGTACCTCAACATCACGAATTGTTTGTTTATTCATGAATAGACAACCTCCTTCAATTTGGTCAGGATACTGCCCTGTCCATTATGTACATTTCCACCATACCATAGTGTAGAAACGCCCGAACAAGGAATTCATTTTAGACATGGATAAAGGAGGAGGACATGAGACCCCCTCCTTTCCATTCTTTGTTTATTATGACCTTAAATTTAATTTGTTATTATAGGCCTTGTTTTTTAAGGAAAGCTGCAAGATCTACACAACGGTTGGAATATCCAAATTCGTTGTCATACCAAGAAACAACTTTAACCATGTTGTCACCTAGAGTAAGTGTAGAAAGACCATCGATAATAGAAGAGTTTGTATTGCCATTATAGTCAGAAGATACTAACGGCTCATCACTATAAGCAAGAATACCTTTAAGATTTCCTTCAGCTTCTGATTTCAACGCTGCGTTAACTTCATCTACTGTTACATCTTTATCAAGTTCTGCAACGAAGTCGACGATAGAAACGTTTTTCGTAGGAACACGCATAGCCATACCGCTAAGTTTACCCTCTAGTTCAGGTAGTACTTTAGCTACGGCTTGAGCAGCACCTGTTGTAGTAGGAATGATGTTTTCAGCAGCTGCACGTGCACGACGATAGTCTTTATGAGGAAGGTCTAAGATTTGCTGATCATTCGTGTAAGAGTGAACAGTTGTCATCATTCCACGTTTAAGACCGAACTTGTCGTTAAGAACTTTTGCATATGGTGCAAGGCAGTTTGTAGTACAAGAAGCATTGGAAATAACATCGTGCTCGTCTTTGTTATAGTCTGTTTCGTTAACTCCCATAACAACACTGAAGTCTTCACCTTTAGCTGGAGCAGAGATAACAACTTTCTTAGCTCCTGCTTCAATGTGTTTTCTCGCATCTTCACCTTGAGTAAAGCGACCAGTAGATTCAATAACAACTTCTACACCTAGGCTTCCCCAGCCAAGTTGTGCTGGATCTTTTTCGGAAAGTACTTTAATTTCGTTTCCTCCGATTACTAAGTTATCACCATTCACAGTTACTTCTTGATCAAGAGTACCGTGAACTGTGTCATATTGAAGCAAATGTGCAAGCATATTCGCATCTGTTAAGTCGTTTACTGCAACTACTTCTACTTCATCATTGTTAAGTGACGCGCGGAATACGTTACGTCCAATACGTCCAAAACCATTAATACCTACTTTTACAGTCATTAAAATTCCTCCTTGGATTATAAACAAAAAATTTATTTAAAGGGACGAATCCCTTAATAGCTCTAGCGCAGCACCTTCGTCTGTAATCAATACATTACTCTGGCCTGGTTGAAAATAAGAAGCAATCGCTTGTGCTTTCGTATGGCCGCCTGCAACAGCAATAACATCATCAGCAAACTTTAAATCCTCCAACTGGAGTCCCACGGTTCTCACTTTATGCACAATCTCACCTTTACGGTTGAAATAATAGCCAAAAGCTTCACCAACAGCTTGTCTTTCCTTAATAATGTCAAGCTGACTCTTTGAAGTTTTTCTTCGTTCTGCCATTGTGATTGCATCACCAACGCCATGAATAACGATAGAAGCATTTCGGATCATATTTAGTATTTCCTTAATTGAAGGTTCTTGAATAATCGTTTGATAAGAACCTTCACTTAGCGGATCCGGTACATAGAGGAGTCGATAATCTCCTCTCGCCTTTTTAGCCATTTCAGCACAAATCGTATTGGCCTGATTCTCCACCCGTTCACCCAAACCACCACGTGCAGGAACAAACATACAACGTTTTGCCCCTTGCAAAGGAGTCATCATGTTAGCTACAGCTGCCACTGTTGTACCGCCTGTTATCGCAACTGTGTTATTTGGGCTTAACTGCTTTTGAAGATATTCCACACAAGCTTTTCCCATCTCATGTTTTACCCAGTCAAGCTCATCACTATCTCCAGGAACTACTACTACATAATCTAACTTTAATTTTTCCCTGAGTTGTTCTTCTAACACTTTTATGCCCGTTACCTCTTTTATAAACTCAGCAAGTTGTTCTAGAATGTTTTGCCCTTCATAGGTCAAATGCATACCTCTTGATGTAATCTCAATAGCCCCAATTTTATTTAAGAAATCAACCTCACTACGAACGGTACGCTCAGCAAGCTCAATATTATCAGACAATGTCCGTCGGCCTACTGGTTGCATCAATTGTATGTAATGAAGCAGTTGATAACGTCGCTGCATGATTTCCAGAACATCCGGGAATAATCTTTTTTGTAGATCAATTAAAGTTCTCATGGAATAGCTCCTTTAAAATGATTCCGGGGTAAATGTGTCCCAGGTAGTCATAATCTGTCCCACTAGGAGCAAAAAAATATCCTTTTCAACTAATATATTAACAGTGTGAATTAGACCGCGCAAGTTTTTTAAATGCTTCATAATCAATGTAAGCGGTCTCTTATGGAAAATATATCGATCTGCCGATACTCTAACTCTTCTCCATTCACTAACAACACAGGGAGTTCTAAGAGATATTTCTGCTCTAGTTCATTATTACCCAAAATATTAACTTCTTTAACTAAAATTTCATAATCCATTTCCAAAATTTCAACTAAAGCTTTAACTTCTTCACATAATTTGCAATTTTCTTTTAAATAAATCGTTACCTCATTCATTGACGACATCCTTTTACGGACTTGCTTATTATTATGTACGGTCCATTACATTTTATTAAAGACGTTATTAAATCCTATTAAAAATCGAAAGGACACGTTATGAAACGAGCCCTTTCTCATCATCACTATCATAGAAGCCACGTTCAATTTTAGCTTTTTTCGTATCAAGAAATAGAGTTAACGCTTGTTGTCCTTCATACCTTTGAGGTGAACGCTTAATCGATTCAAAATTGAAAGATAAGTGTCGCTGATTAAGCATATCAAAAACATGTATTCTACGATCGTCTGGAATTTTTTCAGTTGACAAAATCTTGAATCTTATAATGCTTGTCATAAAAAAACTCCTTTTCTTTTAAATCTACCTTATCTATATAATAACATAGATCAATCCTTTTCATAATTCTTATACCTTGAGTAAGCTTCAAAAAAATTCACGATAAATACTACTAAATACACAGCAAAATTTAGGGTTGTTTCCGTTACAAAGGATGGCGTTAGAAGGTCCGGGAAATCACTCGCTTCCCCACCGCCCCTTTCACCACACCATTACCTCGGAATCGAGTCCAATTTATTAGTGAATTGATGTATGCCAAATTTGCAGACGAATTTGTAGGTCAAAACGTAGTCATACAGTGGCTATAGTCATCTAACAAATAGAAGATACAAATCAAACTACAATTTTAATTTAAATTATAAATAAAATACTGTTACAACAACAAACGACCAACAAATTAGCATACAATTTGTTGGTCGTTTTATATTACATCTTTAATGTTTGCAATAGATTATAAGTTAACAGTGACATCTGCATCTTCGCGAAGTTGTTCAACTAGCGTTTGAGTTGCCTGTCCTTTTTTCTGACGCTTCACTTGTTCGATGAGATCAGGTTTTGCTTCTTCAAAAGATGGGATTTCTGCACTTTCACCATTTCCCTCACTCATTTGCTCTTGCTGGGCTTTAACCTGTTCATAAGCTTGTTCTAATTCTTCTTCCGTTGGCTCAATATCTCCAGCTTCACTAGCAATAACCTGATCTAATTTCACTTGCATTTCAACCTGAGACATGACTTCTTCTTGTCCCATGCCTTGTTCTTCCAGAGCAGCCAAAAATTCATCCTTGGATTCTACCCCATTTTGTTCAGCTAATCCCGTTAGTGTTTCATCAATTTCTTCTTCTGAAACCTCTATATCACGGCTGTTTGCTTCTTGTATAAGAAGCTCCTGTCCAACCATACTTTCAGCAATCTGTTTCTTTAATTGATCCTGATCAACTTCTTGTCCGGTCATCTGTGACTGCATAGCCATTTGCTGAAACTGTCCTTCATACGTTGTCTTAAACTCTTCTGCCGCTATTTCTTCGCCGTTTACTTCGGCAACAACTTCAGGGATACCTTCTAAGTCTGGTTCAGGCATTTGAGGTTGTTCTGTGTTTCCTTCACTTCCTTCGCCATCCTCTTCTTGCGTTTCAGTTTCCTCATTATTATCTTCAGCCGATTCATCTGTATCATTGCATGCAACGGTTACGGATAAAAGAAAGGCTAGTGATAAACTTAATAACCATTTTCTATTCAAAATCATTCTCCTTTCAGATAATCATTACTGACGGTCATTTTAACATATACCTACTGGTTAGTTACAAATAAAAAGATGCATTTTCTCCATTTCACCTATCTCAATTAGATTGTAAGGGGGATATTCTTAGGAATAGACGTTTAATTCACCTATTATGTGGAGATTAATTTTTTGTGGAACTATCGATATCAATAGATGTATTGTCTGAAATGGGATGGTTGATAGCCGATGAGTCTTCAAGATTCCCAGACAATTCAACGCAATGAGAAAAGGATAAACAACAGAAAGGTTAATGATTGGAAGTTTACTGAAGTCCAATAATAAACAATTGCAACAACTATAGATATTTTAAAGTGCTAATTTATGATTCTTCTCGTGACTTCCGTCGCATGAATGATAACGCTAGGTGTCTTTTGAGGATGTCCTATATGATTTATGGTCTAATAGTCTGGATTGGAACTCCGTTGCCCAACCTTTGATTTACATTTTCACTATTAACAAGAGATGAGACTCCTACATGCATCGAACCATTCGCGCTCGGAAAGAGAATTATCTCCTATCCCAAAACTCGAAATCCCCCTATCCCTTATACGGTAACGAACCCCCATGATATGATTGTGTAATAAGGGGTAATGGTTGATGAGAAACGACTGAGGCAACTGAAAAAGGCTTTACAAAGCAAAAATAACCTCCCAAAATCTATAATAAGAAATTGAGAGGTTCGTAAACATTGTTACATTCTAGCGCATACCAACATTATTTATATAGCGCGCCCGAGAGGATTCGAACCTCCGACTGACGTAGAACCGGAATCTACCGCTCTATCCATCTGAGCTACGGGCGCATATTAAAACGCAAAATCTATTATACTTTTTCCAGCCATAAAATGCAAGATATCAGTAAAATAACTTATTAAATTGTACGTTTATACAATAAAAATTAGGGAATGATGGTAAAGGTAAATGGTTAGATGTTTTTGTTTGACCTTATCTGACCTTAATTGTATGATATAAATACATTCCATCATATAGGTATGATAATAAGGAGGAATTAATAATGAACTTAATCCCAACAGTTATTGAACAAACCAACAGGGGAGAGCGTGCTTATGATATTTATTCACGCCTGCTTAAAGACCGCATCATCATGCTAGGTAGTCCCATTGACGATAACATTTCAAACTCCGTTGTCGCTCAGCTACTATTCTTAGCTGCAGATGATCCAGATAAGGATATTTCAATTTATATTAACTCACCAGGTGGTTCCATAACAGCTGGAATGGCTATCTATGATACGATTCAGTTCATTAAACCTGACGTATCTACGATCTGCACAGGTATGGCTGCTTCCATGGGTGCTTTCCTATTAAATGCTGGTACGGAAGGCAAGCGTTATGCTCTTCCTAATAGTGAAGTAATGATTCACCAACCATTAGGCGGCACACAAGGTCAAGCTACTGATATCGAAATTCATGCAAAACGCATTATTAAAATGCGTGAAAAGCTGAACCAAATACTTTCTGAACGTACAGGTCAACCAATTGAAGTGATCGAGCGTGATACAGACCGCGATAACTTCATGTCAGCTTCAGAAGCTGTAGAATATGGCCTAATTGACAAAGTTATGGAAAAACCAAGCAAATAAAGTACAAAAGTAAAAACCCGTTGTAATTACAACGGGTTTTTACTTTTCGTTGAACCATTCTCGCTTATGTACCTTTATGAGAACGTTCCCCTAATCGTCCTGCTCATCCCTTCACATAGTAAGGTTTAAGATTCCTTTACAAACTCACTTAACTCATCAATAACTCTCTCTTCGTCATGACCGTCAGCAATTAACTTTATTTCTTCACCTTGACCTACTGCTAAGCTCATTAGTCCCATGATGCTTTTGGCATTAATACGCTTACTGTCTTTTTCTATAAATACATCTGAAGAAAAACGGTTGGCAAGTTGAACAAATTGAGCTGCCGGTCTAGCTTGCAACCCCGTGTTTAAATCAATAGTAATAGTTTGTTCCTTCATCTATCATTCTCCTTCCTAACATTCCAAATAAAAATTTAGAAAGCGCATTCAACTCTTTGAAATAAAGAACGCTCTCCATAGAGAGGCGTTCTTTTTGTTGAAATCATTATAGCATGAATATTTCATTAATGACATTATTTTAACTACTTTCTTGAATTTCACCACTTCTTACTTTATCAGCAAATTCATCAATTTTTCTTAAGCGATGGTTGATACCTGACTTACTAATAGCTGCTCCGGAAACTAATTCTCCTAGCTCTTTAAGTGACACTTCCTGATGCTCAACGCGCAATCTGGCTATTTCATGAAGTTTATCGGGCAATGCATCCAATCCAACGGTACGTTTGATAAAATTAATATTTTCAACTTGGCGAAAAGCAGCACCGATTGTTTTGTTTAAATTGGCCGTTTCACAGTTAACCAGTCGATTCACAGAATTCCTCATGTCCCTCACAATCCGAACATCTTCAAATTTAAAGAGTGCCTGATGGGCTCCAATATTACTAATAAGTTCAGTGATTTTTTCAGCCTCTTTTAAATACGTAATATAACCCTTCTTCCGCTCAAGTGTGCGAGCGTGAAGACCAAAACTGTTCATAAGTTCACATAGAGATTCATTATGCTCTTTATCAGAAGAGTATATTTCCAGATGGTAAGATGATGTTTCCGGATTATTTACAGACCCACCCGCAAGAAAGGCTCCTCGTAAATAGGCTCTTTTGCAACATGTAGTTTGTAAATACTTTTTTGGAATATTAGGATTGGTTGATAAAGGTCCACTTAGTATCTCAAGATCTGCGAGCAACTTCTCAGCATTTTTATTCATTCGAACAATATATACATTATTCTTCTTTAACCGCATCTTTTTTCGAACGAGCAATTCAACTGGATAAGGGTAAAGTTTTTTCATTAATGTATAAATTCTTCTAGCAATGGCTGCATTTTCTGTTTGCACATCTAATATATACCTTTGATTAGAGAGAGAAAACGTTCCATTCATTCGGACAAGAGAAGCTAGTTCCGATTCATTACAACATTCATCTGCCTCTACATTAGTTAATTCTTTTTTTATTTCTGAAGCAAATGACATGGCTGTTCACCCCCAACCCTTTGTTAAAGCATGGAATATAATATGTGAGCCAACTTGTTCGTGTCATGACGAATCGTTGACTTATTTCGATCAAGAATGTCCTCTTCTATAATTTCAAGGCCCATAGATTTTATTCGTTCGATATCATAGACAACAGGCTCCGCATTTTCCTCAGCATAAATCTTTTTCACGCTTGGAGCAATCGTCTGGTTGTGGACAATGATCGATTGAATAGTTCCTTTTCCTACATGATCATGTAAAGCTTGCACATGATCTGCTGCCGTATAATTCGAAGTCTCGCCTTGCTGTGTCATTACATTACAAACATAAGTTACCTTTGCCTTTGTATTCTGTAGTGCCTCACGTATTTCAGGAACAATTATATTCGGCATTATACTCGTATACAAACTTCCTGGCGCAATAACAACAAGATCTGCTTCCTCTATAGAACTCATAGCTTCCGGTAACGGCAGGATGGGCAGGGGACTAACAAAAACCCGTTTTATTTTTTTATTCTGTTTAGGTATATTAGATTCACCAGATACGATTGAGCCATCCTCCATCTCTGCATGCAAATTCATGGAGTGGTTAGCAGTAGGATAAATGTTGCCACGAACGTTAAGGACCCTTGAGATTTCTTTTATCCCGTGGTAAAAATTACCTGTCATTGAAGTCATAGCAGCTAGGAGCAAATTACCCATGGAATGGCCAGATAGTCCATTACCATTTACAAATCGATGCTGAAATAAATCTAGCAACATCGGTTCCGCATCAGATAATGCTGCAACAACATTTCGAATATCACCAGGAGCAGGAATAGCTAGTTCGTTCCGCAGCCTACCAGAGCTACCACCATCATCTGCAACTGTCACAATGGCAGAGAGATCTATTGGGAAATATTTAAGCCCTCTTAATAAAACAGGCATTCCTGTGCCTCCACCAATGACAACCACACGTGGCTTCGTTGAACGATTCATGAATTACAGTCCCTTTCTTTTATCAATATCTCGGTGTGTTACATGTGTCGTAAAATCTGCAGAAAAATAATTCGAAAGATGCTCAGCCAGTGCGACCGAACGATGCTGGCCTCCTGTACACCCAATAGCGATAACGAGTTGACTTTTTCCTTCTCTTCGGTATTGTGGTAGCATAAACTGCAGCAAGTCTTTCAACTTTTCTAAGAACTTTTGTGTATCTGTCCATTTAAACACGTAAGAAGAAACTTCAGAATTTAACCCTGTCAGTGGCCGCATTTGTTCCACGTAATGTGGATTTGGTAGAAAACGAACGTCGAATACCAGATCCGAATCAATCGGAACACCGTATTTATATCCAAAAGAGACCATCTGTACAGAAAACACTTGTTGTTCTTTAGCTTTGTACTGATCGAGAATACGGTCACGAAGGTCACGAGGCTTAAAACTGGTTGTATGAATGATGGTTTGCGCTCTGCCGCGTAGTTCATCCAAAAGATGACGTTCCTGTTGGATGCCTTGAAGAGGAAGACCATCTTGAGCCAACGGATGGGATCTTCTCGTTTCCTTGTACCGAGAGACAAGAGCCTGGTCTTCTGCGTCTAAAAATAGCACTTGTGCTTGTAGCCAATGTTCATTTCCAACTTGGTCCAAAGCATCAAATAAAGCATCGAAAAATTCTCTTCCGCGTAAATCCATAACTAAAGCTACATTACGAATATCGTTCGTTGAATCTTTCATTAGTTCAAGAAATTTCGGTAAAAGAGCGGGTGGCAAATTATCTACACAAAAATAGCCTAGATCTTCAAAACTTTGAATCGCTACTGTTTTTCCCGCACCAGACATTCCTGTAATAATGACTAGCTGAGTATTTTGCTCTTTTTCTGCCATAAACTTATCGCTCCTTTACGTAGATCGAGACGGATCCATATCTTGATCAATCAATTCGAAATCAGTCGTATAAACGAAAGTTCCATAAAGTTGGTCTTCACTATTTAAAATATGTTTAAAAATATAACGATCACCTTCAGCCATTGGCTTTGTTAACACTTCATCTACATCTACCCATTCAAGCTCGCCTTCTTCACTTAATTCAAGTAGCTTCCCTTCACAAACAGTGGTCTGAAAGGTAAACATCATCCATTCCTGCACCGTTTCATCCTGTTCTTTCATTATAAAAGTAAAAGAACCCATTAACTCTGGTGCTTGAATTTCCAGTCCCGTTTCCTCTCTGAACTCACGAATCACGGAATCTTTTATGTTCTCCCCAGCTTCCATTTTCCCACCAGGAACAACATACCAGCCTCTTCTTGGTTTTTTTAACATTAATATTTGATTATTCACACGTAAAATACAATTTGCTACTCGTTGCATGTTCGTTTCACCTCATATTTATATCTAGAGGACATCTATGTCTATTATACAATGAATACGCAGGTCCCCACAATGTTATAACAATTGGTATATCCATGCATTAAAAAGTGCACAGGTGATAAACACCTGTGCCTAATAGAGATCTATCTATTAAAAGGGGGTCAATTAATCACCTTAATTTTAACCCAAAAATGTTTCGTACGTGTTACAAGAGAGTTAAGATGTAGTTACTTTTTTATTAACAGCTTTTAATTCTTCTTCCAAGTTTTCGATATAGTGTTGAGCTGATTGAGCAGCGATACTGCCATCGCCTGTTGCTGTAACAATTTGACGCAATTCTTTTTCACGAATATCTCCAGCTGCAAAGACACCTGGAAGTTTCGTTTCCATACGTTCATCTGTTTCAATATATCCTTGACCATTGGTAACTCCTAGGCTTTCAAAAGGCCCACTCAATGGATTCATACCGATATAGATAAATGAACCGTCTGCATCAAATTGAGACTCTTCACCTGTTTTATTGTTATAAAGTGTCACACTTCCCACTTTGCCATCTTTATCATTGATTGTTTTCACTTCAGTATTCCAAATGAAATTAATCTTTTCATTGTCAAACGCTCGATCCTGGAGAATCTTTTGTGCACGAAGTTCTTCACGACGGTGGACAATTGTAACCTTGCTTGCGAAGCGAGTTAAATAAACCCCCTCTTCTACGGCAGAGTCTCCCCCACCTACTACTACAAGTTCTTTATCCCGGAAAAAGGCTCCATCACACACGGCACAATAAGATACACCACGGCCTCCAAGCTCTTTTTCACCAGGTACGCCGAGTTCTTTATATTGAGCCCCTGTTGTAATAATAACACTACGAGCTTTGTATTCTTTTGAACCAGCAATAACTGTTTTGTATTCTTTACCATCTATGATCTCTTTAATATCGCCATATGCATACTTTGCACCGAATTTTTTCGCATGTTCAAACATTTTATTAGATAAATCCGGACCTAGAATACTCTCGAATCCTGGATAGTTTTCAACATCTTCTGTATTCGCTACTTGACCTCCTGGTATACCACGTTCAAGCATTAAAGTATCTAAATTAGCGCGTGACGTGTATACAGCAGCCGTCATACCTGCGGGTCCTGCACCTGCAATAATGACATCATAAATAACTTCTTCTGTCATTGTAGATCAACTCCTCATTTCACTCTAACTTTACTATACTTATCATAATAAATTGTCGAAAAGTCGTCCATAAATATGCTTATTGGTATTCCCAAGGACCGACTTCCTCACTGAGATGAGGAAACTGTTTACAACCTTTTTCCCACAAGTTTAAAGCTCGGGATGGTTTTCCAGTTTGATAAGAAGCTATACTAAACCATTTATAGTATCCTTTTCTTCCTACCACCAATTTATTTTTCAATCCTCGAAAACGATCAACGGATTCTTGGTAATAACCGGCACGAGCTAACGTTTCAGCTATCGCTAGCTTTTGTTGATCATGCATTGGGTAAACGTTTCTTAACGGATCAATGTGTTCAAATGCTAACTCTTTCTGACCATTAGCCAAATAAAAAGCAGCTAAATTAACATAACTATGAATATCTTTTGCGTCAGCTACAATCCATTGTTTTTCAAGTTCTATCGCTTCATCCTGGTTTCCACTGTGGAAAAGAGCGTAAGCATACTGGTGCTTGGCTAAGGTAAACTCTGGGAATAATTGCATCATTTCATGCAAAATAGTCAGGGCTTTCTCCCATTCCTCATTCTCTAAGTGATAAAATGCTGTCTCTTGATGGATGATTAATTCGTCCTCATCATCAAAAGCATATTCATCTTCAGGCTCTTCCTCTTCTAGAGAATTTAACATTTCTATAAGTTGGGATGCTGCTTCTTCAAAGTCACCATCACCTGCTTGTTCCATATATATATCTGCATATTTTTTGGCATCACTTAATAACCCTAAGTGAGCGTAATTGTTTGCCATCAAATAATAGCAATCGGAATACTCTTCTCCGTAGCTATCAACTACTTCGCTTAGCAGCTGATTGGCTGCATGATAAGAACCAACTTCCGTATAAATAATAGAAAGCTGGCATGGGTAAAGTGGTTCATCAGGTGACAATTCTATTGCTTTCTTCAACCATTTAACAGCTGCATCAAACCGGCGCTTTTTAAATGCTTGAATACCATAGGAAAAGTAAAAGTTCCCTGTAGGTAAAAACGGCAGAATGTTAGACTGTTTGTTTGCAATGGTTGGATTAAGTGATGTCGTCATGACTGTCCTCCTACTTCCGTGTCCATTTCTCACTAATTATGCAGTATAACATAGAATATTGCGTTTGAAATAGGAGTTTTAAGTAATTTTCTTACAAACTTATCTGTGACGAGATTCTAAAACGGAAAGTACTTGGTCAAAACTGACTCCCCGATCGGTTATTAACAGAAGCAAGTGAAATAGTAAATCCGCAGATTCCATAGCTAATTCTTCTTTATCATCATTTTTAGCAGCAATAATAACTTCTCCAGCTTCTTCTCCGATTTTCTTAGCAATCCGGTCGACACCCTCTTGGAAAAGCTGTGATGTGTAAGAGCCTTCAGGTAAAGTCGTCTTCCGCTCAGATAAAACTTGACGAAGCTCATCTAGTATTTCATAAGGTTTTTCTGTCACTGGTTCTCCTGTTTTAATTAACGATTCACCAAAACAGCTATAATCTCCTTTATGACACGCGGGACCTTCAGGGACCACTTGGACTAAAATGGCATCCTGATCACAGTCATAATGAAGGCTTTCGACAGTTTGCGTATTGCCAGAGGTAGCCCCTTTATGCCAAAGCTCTTCACGAGAACGGCTGTAGAAAACTGTTTCTCTTTTTTCCAGTGTCATTTTTAACGATTCTTTATTCATGTACGCTAGCGTTAATACAGATTTAGAACGAGCATCCTGGACAATTGCTGGAACTAACCCTTTTTCATCAAAAACAACCTCATCAATATTCATCGTACAACGACCCCTTTCGAACGTAAATGTTCTTTCACATTTTTTATGGATGTTTCTTTATAGTGAAAAATGGATGCAGCTAAAGCAGCGTCTGCATTTACTTCATTAAATACTTCATAAAAATGTTCCGCAGACCCAGCTCCACCTGAAGCAATAACGGGTACTGTAACGACTTCCTGAACAGCATGAAGAAGAGCTAAATCAAATCCCGATTTCTCCCCATCCTGGTTCATCGACGTTAATAAAATTTCTCCTGCACCAAGACGGACAGCTTCTTTAGCCCAATCCGTGACGAGCCATTCTGTAGGGGTACGTCCTCCATGAGTATAAACACGCCAAGTATTAGCTTCTTCATCAAATCGTGCGTCAATGGCGACAACAATGCACTGCGCGCCAAAATAGTCTGCGCCTTCTTTGATCACTTCCGGACGTTTAACTGCTGCAGAATTTAGTGACACCTTATCCGCTCCATTTCGAAGCGTTTCTTTCATATCTTCAAGTGTCCGGATTCCACCACCTACTGTAAAAGGAATAGCTAACTCTGAAGCGACAGAGCGAACGACATCGATCATTGTCTTTTTACCTTCATGAGTTGCTGAAATATCTAAAAAGACAAGCTCATCTGCCCCTTGTTCATCATAGACTTTTGCTAGTTCCACAGGGTCTCCAGCATCTCTGATGTCAACGAACTGAACACCTTTTACTACACGACCTTCTTTAACATCTAGACAAGGAATGATCCGTTTAGATAACATTAGCGAACCTCCTCATTAAGCGCTTCAGTGAGTTGGATTCGATTCGTATAAAGTGCTTTACCAACAATCGAACCTATTACGTTTCGACTTTGATACTTTTTAAGTTCTTGAAGATCATCCACACCTTGAATACCTCCTGAAGCAATCACATCCACACCCGTTTGTTCTGCTAACCGAACAATCTCTTTTGTATTAGGTCCTTGGAGCATTCCGTCTTTTGCAATATCCGTATATACAAAAGTTTGGGCACCGGCTTCCGCTAATTCTTTTCCAAGATCAACAGCCTGCACTTCTGACTTCTCAAGCCATCCTTCTGTGGCGACATATCCGTCTCGTGCATCAAGACCTATGACAATTTGTTCACCATATTTACGAAGTAACCGTTTCGTAAGAGAAAGATCACGCACGGCTAGCGAACCGATGATGACACGATCAATACCTCGGCTTAGATAATAATCAACATCTTCTTCAGAACGAATGCCACCACCAATTTGCACTCGAGCTTCTAACTGTTGGGCAACTTTTATAACGTGCTCTGCATTCTGCTTTGATCCTTCTTTTGCTCCGTCTAAATCAACCATATGAATCCAGGAAGCTCCCGCCTCAACAAAGCCTTTTGCGACTTCAAAGGGGTTATCTCCATAGACTGTCTGCTTATTAAAATCGCCTTGCTCCAGGCGAACACATTGGCCATTTCGCATATCAATGGCCGGAAAGATTGTAAAGCTCATATTATAGGCTCCTCACTGTTTAACGATTCGTTTACAAAAGTTTTCTAGCAGCTGAATTCCTGCACGACCACTTTTTTCAGGGTGAAACTGGCTGGCTACAAGATTACCTTTTCCAACGATCGCTGGTACCTCTTTATGGTAATCCGCCGTTGCATATAAAATTTCATCTTCATCTGTTTGAACAACATAAGAATGGACAAAATACACATATTCTTCGCCAACATTCTCCATAATAGGACTATCCAATTTCCGTAAATTCAGCTGATTCCATCCCATGTGAGGTACTTTATAGGAATTTCCTTGCTCGTTCACTCCAGGAAACTTAGTTATTTTCCCAGGAAATAAACCGAGTCCTTTTGTATGTCCACCTTCTTCACTTTCTTCAAAAAGCAGCTGCATACCCAAGCAAATACCGTAAATGGGAACCCCGCTCTCTACTTTTTGTTGAATGAAGTGTATAAACCCATGTTCAGCTAAAGCCTTCATTGCATCAGGAAATGCGCCGACACCTGGTAAAATATAACCATCGCAATGATCAATTTGGTCAGGGCGATCCCCAATTATATAAGGAACGTTCATCCGTTCTAAGGCTTTAGAAACGCTAAATAGATTCCCCATTCCATAATCGATAATTCCAATCATTTATAAACTCCCTTTCGTACTCGGCACCCCTTTAATTCTTGGATCAACCGTAGTGGCCTCATCTAATGCTCTTGCTAGTGCTTTAAACATTGCCTCGATAATATGATGAGTATTGTGACCATGGTGAAGTACGATATGTAGGTTCATACGAGCTTCTACCGCTAATTTCCAAAAAAATTCATGAACATTCTCTGTATCAAAAGTTCCTACTCTATCTTTAGGAAGCTCAGCCCGCCATTCCAAATGAGGCCGGTCGCTTAAGTCAACAGCTACCGTAACTAATGTTTCATCCATCGGCAATGTCATAGATCCATAACGCTTAATTCCATATTTATCACCTAGGGCTTCCCTTAGCGCCTGACCGAGAACAATTCCGATATCTTCTGTTAAGTGGTGATCATCCACCTCGACATCACCCTTGCCAATAACAGATAAATCAAACATTCCATGCTTTGTAAATAATTCGAGCATATGTGCCATGAAAGGGACTTGCACCTCAAGGTCGGACTTACCCTCGCCATCAATGGCAAATTGAAGGTTAATGTCTGTCTCTCTTGTCTTACGAGTTAGCGTCGCGTTTCGATTTGACATTATTTCCATCGCTCCTTCCGAGTTTCTACAGCTCTTGCGTGAGCTTCTAATCCTTCAAGTCTAGCGAATTGAGCTATTTTATTAGCGTTGTTCTTCAAAGCTTGTTCACTGTATGAAATGATACTCGACTTTTTCACAAAATCATCAACAGACAAAGGACTGGAAAAACGAGCCGTTCCACTAGTAGGCAATACGTGATTAGGTCCAGCAAAGTAATCACCTACAGGTTCACTACTGTAAGGTCCTATAAAAATAGCACCAGCATGCTTAACTTTCGCCATATCTTGAAAAGGATCCTTCGTAATGATTTCTAAGTGTTCTGCTGCAATCTCATTGACCGTATCAATTGCTTCCTGAATGTTCACACATACAATAATTGCACCATAATCTTCAATACTCGCTTTTGCGATATCATAACGAGGTAAGGATTTAAGCTGTTCAGCAACAAATTGCTGGACTTGCTTCGCTAATTGTTCGCTTGTCGTAACTAAAACACTGGACGAACGGGCATCGTGTTCAGCTTGCGATAGCAAATCAGCTGCCACCTCGTTAGGGCGTGCCGTCTCATCAGCCAAGACCGCGATTTCGCTTGGTCCAGCAATCATATCAATATCAACATCCCCGAAAACTTCACGTTTGGCCAAAGCAACATATACGTTACCTGGACCGGTTATTTTATCAACAGGATCAAGCGTTTCCGTTCCATAAGCGAGTGCCGCAATCGCTTGGGCTCCGCCCGCTTTATAAACTTCTTGTACGCCTAATAACTTAGCCGCTACTAATACACCTGCAGGAACCTTACCGTCTTTGCCGGGTGGTGTCATCATAACAATACGGTCTACACCTGCAACTTGAGCAGGAATAACATTCATAAATACAGACGAAGGATAAGCCGCTGTCCCTCCAGGAACATAAATGCCTACAGCATCAATAGGAGTAACTTTCTGTCCTAATATTGAGCCGTCTGCAGAAGGTTCAAACCATGAATTTGTTGTTTGATGTTCGTGAAATTGACGGATGTTTTGAGACGCTTCTTTTAGGATCTCTACAAACTCACCATCTATCGACTCATAAGCTTCATCGACTTCCTCTTCCGTCACTCGCCATTCATTAAGGGACACTTGATCAAAAGTTTGCGTAAAAGAATTAACGGCATTATCGCCGCCTTGTCTTACATCCTTAATGATTCTTTTTACAGATTCACGCTGTTCTTCAGTTCCTTGATCAACACTTCTTTTTAATGAAGTTAGTTCGTGTTTTTGGATCACCTTCACGGTTGCTCTCCCTCCACAACTTTACTTAAACCATTCACCATTTGATCAATTTCTTCACTCTTCAGTCGATAACTGACAGGATTTACAATTAAGCGAGACGTTATATCAGTAATTTTCTCATATTCTACCAATCCGTTTTCCTTTAACGTTCTACCTGTAGAAACAATATCAACAATTCGATCGGTTAAGCCGATAATTGGAGCGAGTTCAATGGATCCGTTCAAAGGTATAATCTCGATTTGCTCCCCTTGCTCACGAAAATAATCGGAAGCTATTTTCGGATACTTGGTTGCTATCTTTGGGGCTATCCGACTGAGCGGTTGATTAGGTAAACCCGCGACGGCGACATAACAAGGGCTTATTTTTAAATCA
Organism: Halobacillus seohaensis; assembly: GCF_042663045.1. Classification (NCBI taxonomy): domain Bacteria; kingdom Bacillati; phylum Bacillota; class Bacilli; order Caryophanales; family Bacillaceae; genus Halobacillus; species Halobacillus seohaensis. Next base: position 179,139 of record NZ_JBHSZV010000062.1, read on the forward strand.
AGAACTTCATACACATCTCGGTCTTGTTCCAATAGCACATCTTTCCCGGCGATACCAATATCAGCAGCTCCATACTCCACATAGGTGACGACGTCCATAGGTTTCGCCATCATAATTTGTATATTTTGCTCAGGGAATTCTAAGATAAGCTTGCGCGATTCTTCCCCATCGGCTGATAAGTCATAGCCTGCCTGTTGCATTAATTCAGCGGCCTCTTCATAAATACGCCCTTTTGGCATGGCTATTGTTAAAGGTTTATTCATTACGATCTCCCTCCTTTTGAGGTAAAATCCACAGATTCTTTTAATTGCTTTTTAAACTCTTCCAAGTCTGGAATTTGATCAACGTGCTGTAAGAGTACTTGAAAACCTTCCTGGCGTAGTTCTTTTGCTTTTTCTATTCCTGATGCGTGGGTGTCGTCATCAACAATTACGGACACTCGTTGGTCTCCATTTTCCTGATCATCTAATGCTTCAACCAAACGTTCTAAGTGAACCGCAAATCCAGTCGCTGATGCATTTAGTTGAAAGGACGGAAGTAACGTATCATAGCGGCCTCCGTTGCATAGCAGGGCACCTAGGTTCGGAGCATAGCCCTCAAAGAGAATACCCGTGTAATAATTCATATGACTAATCAAGTTAAAGTCAAAGCGGACGTGTTCTTCCACACCATAATTGCTTAATAACTTATGAAGCTGCTTCAATTCGTTGACAGCTTGCATACAAATTTGATTTCGAGCCAATGATTTACTAGCTGAAAAAACTTCAGATCCACCACGTAGATTAAGGAGTTCTAACAAAGCATTTTTCTTTTCTTCTGCTAGGGTTAACATCTTCACTTGTTCACGAAATCCGACATAATTTTTTCGATATAAATGTTCCAGGAGAATGCCCTTTGTTTCTTCATCTTCGCCTAATAAGTCCTTGAAGAATGCTTTGACATAGCCTATATGTCCGATTGTAATGACAAAATCATTTAATCCTGTTTGTTTCAATGATTCTGCTAAGAGAGCGATCACCTCTGCATCTCCATAGGAAGAGTGGTCACCAATTAGTTCTGTCCCCACTTGCTCAAACTGTGCTGGCTTCCCACCTTCTGCTTGCTGAGCTCGAAATACAGGGCCATCATAAGCGAGGCGCAAAGGATACTCTGCGTCCTTAAGTTGTGAAGCAGCTACACGTGCAATAGGGGCTGTCATATCTGGACGTAAAACAAGTGTATGTCCTTGTTGGTCCAATAACTTAAACAATCTCTGCTCTTTTGTGGCACTCACTTTACCTACCGTTTCGTGATATTCAAGAAAGGGAGTATCCATAAAAGAATAGCCATAAGATAAGATCGAAGACTTTAATTGTTCTCTCACCTTTGATTTTTGGTTATAAAAAAAAGGAAGCGTGTCGCGCATTCCTAATGGTTTTTCAAACATAAGCCGTCTCGCCATTTCGAATTCCGTCCTTTCAAAATCCTTTAGTATGCTAATATGCTAACACGATGAAGTTAAGCCGTCAAATGTTCCTATCAGTACCTCATATCATAACATTTTCTGACTAAATGTAGCGGTTCACAGTTATTAATTAAGTCGTTTTTTTGATAATTGAGCCGATTTTTAAATAATTAGCCCGAATGAACACGCAATCTGTCCAAACAAAAAAACTGATGTGTGCAATCACACATCAGCTGGAACAGGCAAAGATACTTGTAAAATTTCCTCCACATATTTCAACGTTAACGGATTCGAAACGTCCCGCTCATCTTGAAAAACTTGCTCAATAAATACTTCCGCTACTTTACGTTTACGCTCACTCTCATGAGCTCGCTTCAATGCATGAACGGCTTCATATAAATCCGATAGTTTTTTCGCAATCGTCTTGCTATGAAAGGTTTGCAAGTGACCGGGCAATTGAAGCACTTCCTCCACCCAGATCTTTGCTTTCTCTAGCTCAACTCTCAGTACATCACTTTTATCAGAAAGGATCGATAGTTGGTTCAATTCGCTATCCAGCTCTGCAAATAACATTTTGTGGGCGTTATACTTCGTTAGCAACCGAATAACTTCTAGCCCCAGAATGTTCCCTGTTCCTTCCCAAACCGTTAATACTTGTGCATCACGAAGTAACCGCGGCGTAACAAAATCCTCAATAAATCCATTTCCACCATGCATTTCAATCGCTTCGTGAGCAAAATGAATTGATTGTTCAGCCGTTTCCTTTTTCAAAATGGCAATCAACAACCTGTTGAAAATTTGCTCCTTTTCACTCGCTTGTCCAGGATAACGTGCCATTTGATCAAATCGTTCGATCATTTGAAAGACAGCACTCGTTTCCACTTCTTGCTTTACTCGCATGTTCACAAGTGTATCCTGAATCATTGGGTACTGAATCAGCGACTGACCAAAGGCTTTTCTATCGATCGCATAATGACTTGCCTCTGTGTAAGCACGGCGCATAATGCCTACAGATGCAATCGCATTACAAACTCTAGATAAATTTAATGCCTCCATCATATAATAGAATCCACGATCCGCCTCACCCACTAAGTAAGCTTCGGCTCCTTCAAATTCAACTTCAGCAGATGGCACAGCACGTACACCAAGTTTATCCTTTAATCTCCGAATCGACAGACCATTCAATGTCCCATCATCATTACGCCATGGCACGAGGAAAAGACTCAATCCTTTTGATCCAGACGGTGCACCTTCGATACGTGCAAGCACCATAGTTACACCGCACATGCCCGCATTACTTGCAAAATATTTTTCACCATAAATTTGGTAATGATCATTCTCGGTGACAGCCTTTACTTCATTGGCTCCCACGTCAGAACCTCCTTGGCGCTCTGTTAAGAAAGTCGCTCCTTCATAAAGTTCTGTATCTCCAGTCGCCAGTACATGAGGCAGATAACGCTTTTTCAAATCATCGCTAGCATAGTGATCGATTAAATAGGCAGTAGCCATCGTTAAGGTGACGGGACAATAAAATCCCGGTTCAGCTTGAGACAACAAGTAACCTTGAGCATACGAATATAAATAATTACCTTTATGGCCAAGTCCAGGAATTTCTTTATGAACATATCCAACGATACCCTCATTATATGTTTCCTTAACCGTTTTCCGATAACCCTCGTTCACCCATACTTCGGAAATGTCCTCACCCATTTTATTGTATTTTATTAATTGCGGCTGGCCTTCTCGGTCGGTATGAATGGCTCGTCGGTCAATTTCTTCTGCACAAAGTCCACCAAATGCCGTCAATTGCTCATCCGCCCAATTATAGAAAGTCTTATCAAGTTTACTTTGAAGTATAGCTTGCAAGTCTTCATCTTGTTTGTAAAAATTCATGCGATCACCTCCTATGCTCGCTGATTTTGTTCACGAAGCTGATTTTTTAAAAGCTTGCCTGTTGCATTTCTTGGTAATTCATTTAATACTTCATATAATTTCGGAATTTTATAAGTTGCTAATTGATCTGCTAAAAGTTGCTTGCACTCTTCTGCTACGTCGTCTAATTGTCCATCTTGTACGACAAACGCTTTAACCGTCTCACCCCAATCTGGATGCGGCACACCAACAACGGAAACATCTTGAACGTGAGGATGAGAGAGTAATACTTCTTCAATTTCTTTCGGATAGATATTTACGCCACCTGATAATATGATGTCTTTTTTACGATCAACAACCCATATAAACCCGTCTTCATCCAGTTGCGCCATGTCACCTGTAAATAGCCAGCCATCTCTTAAGGATTCGTTCGTTTTTTCCTCATCCTTATAATACCCCTTCATATTTCCATCACCTCTAAGAACGATCTCGCCAACTTCACCTTGAGGAACGGGATCCCCTTGTTCATCAACTAGTGACATTTCACAATTTAATGCCGCCCGTTTGCCAATACTTCCAGCTTTGTCATCATGATCTTCCGGCAGCAGCAAGGTGCCATTGGGTCCGGCTTCTGTTAGTCCATATACACAACAAAGCTGGTCAGTTTGAAAAGCTTGCTTCACAAACTCAACATCGGACCTATCGAGTGGCGCTCCGCCATAAACCCAGTACTCCATAGAAGATAAATCCGCTGATCGGACCTCTGGATGTTTCGCTGTCAGCTGATAAGCTACCGGCGCACCGAAGAAGTGAGTCACCCGCTCTTTCTCCACCATTTCTAACAGTAGATCAGGAGTGAATGTCGGAGCCAAGACATGTGTAGCACCCACGTACGTCCCTGCTGCTAAAAACAAATGAAGCGGAGCGGAATGACTCAGTGGCATCATGTGCAGCAATCGACTACTTTGCCCCATTTTCATCTCGATCGCCATCATGGTGGCGACCGTTAAAATGTTTTTATTGGTGAAAACGACACCTTTAGGATAACCCGTCGTTCCAGATGTATATAAAATGGAAGCCTCGTCCTCATCATATGAAGCGCTTACAATTTCAGGGTCACTATTTTCTTGTAGAAGTTGGTCAAACGCCAGCCAACCCTCGCTAGCTTCACCAGTTTTTATGAAGATTCCTTCGTGACCCTGATCCATCGCCTTTACTTGCTGAAAAAGCATATCATGGGTAATAAAAACTTTGGCATCACTATGTTTGTAAATATAAGAAATCTCATTGGCTATTAATTTCGCGTTAATTGGAACAGCTAGCGCTCCTAATCTATGAATGGCAAAGTAACTGAATAAAAACTCTTTGGTATTAGGCATGCGAATCATCACTTTATCGCCTTGCTCAACTCCAAGCCTCTGTAATCCCTTGGCGCATCGGGTAACAAGATGATTCCATTCACGATAAGTGATTGTTTCATGAGGTGTAACGATTCCTTGCTTATGAGGATATTTTCTTGACTGATAGGCTAATAATTCGGAAAGATTCATTAGGATTCCCCTTTTCGTTTAATTAATTCATCATTAAACTTCACAAGCCAACCATTCATTTCCGATCGAAGGAGCTGCAGTTCTTCAATTCGTTCTTCCACTTCCTCAACCTTGTGATTTCCGTATTGAATCGTTGCTTCTAACTGCCTTACTCCAGATGGGTCCTGATCAAAAAGCTGGATCATTTCTTTGATTTCATGAAGCTGAAAGCCATACTTTTTACCTCGTAAAATTAAGCTTAATCTCGTTTTCTCTTTAGAAGAAAAAACACGTTGTCCTTTACTACGATTCGGTATAATCAAACCTAATTCCTCGTAATAACGAATCGTTCTCGTACTAACATTAAACTGGCGCGCTACAGAAGTTATTGATTCATGATTCATGTACCTCCTCCCCTTCTTTCGTTTTTATAATTCTAATAAACTAATAATACCATTGACGTTAACGTAAAGATCAAGACACTTTTACAAATAAATCAAAAGATCAAAAGTATGTTCCAATTTAGATTTGTTCCCTGATTGAAATGACGAGGTTGATTGGTTAGGAACGATTTCTCTGTTTCCAACAACGAAATGATGCTGTTCCTACAGATAACAAAGAAGCCGTCCAATTTATATGCAAATTGGACGGCTTCTTTTATTTAATGTTATGTAATCCAAACTGACCAAACCATGATTTCATTTAAACTCCTGTATTTGTTTGCAGTAAAAAGAGAAAAGCAATAAGGGAATGAGGAACCTGTTTACGAATCTTCCATTCTACTAAATATCCAGGTGTTTTTTCAAAACGATCAACAGCTTCCCGTGGTATTGCATCGCGTTTGATCATGGCCCATAGTCGACCTTCTTCATCTTTTACTTGAAGATGACCAATCACTGCATCGCCTTCCGCCTGCCAGCGACAATCGTCTCCTTCTATATAACGGTATATACTACGCCCTGATTTTTTTTGCTTTTCGTGAGTCGTATAGGCGATAAATACGCCTTCAGGATGCTGTACGTAACCCTTGTAATGGAAGCCACCTTTTTTATCAATTGAATAGGAAGGCTGCCCATTTTCTCCATACATTTGATAGCTAGCCGGCATCATTGAACTACCGGAAAACCACAAAATAAATGGACGAAAAAATTTAAGATCAAATTGCTGAGATTGCTTAATCTCGCTGTATAATTTGCCATCCATATCATACAAACAAGCATGGAAAATCGTGGAGAATTCATGCCCTATATACATACGAGCCGGTAACTGGTCAAACACGTCATGTGTAGAATCTTTTATAAAACCCTCGGAATTGTTCGCTTGTAAATAATCCCTCCAACCACTCCTGAACACTGCAATACCCATTATCCCAAATACAATACTATATATCGAACTTAATAAAAGACTACTAAAACCCGTAAGAAAAATTGCCACTATAAAAAAGATCATCAGGGCGATCAATATTCCCCCTGTGACTAATTGTCTTATTCCATCTCGACGAATCAATTGTTGTACATTACTCATGTATCTACACATCCATTCTTTGAAAAAATTGGATAACCTTATTGTACTATTCTCACAAATTTTTTTCTATGATTATTGTAGTTAATACTATATTGTATGGGAAGATAAAAAGAATAAACGAATCGGAAAATGGGGGATTATTTCATGTGGGATATTATGTTGATATTTTTCATTCAAATTGTGTTTGTACCTATACTCACACTTCGAACAGTATTTATGGTGAAAAATCAAAAGGAAAGAGCCTCTTTTGTAGGGGCCTTAGAAGCATTGGTCTATATTTTTGGTGTTTCTTTAGTACTGAGTGGCGAACAAAGTATAGGTGCGATGGTGGCATACTCGCTCGGTTTTGGAATAGGAATCTATTTAGGCGGGATTATTGAAAATAAATTAGCTATAGGTTACACAGCTTACAATGTTAATCTCCAATCCAAAAATGAAGCGTTAATTGAAAAGTTACGAATGGAAGGATATGGAGTAACCTTGTATGCCGGGGAAGGCCGGGATAGTGAAAGATATAAACTAGAAATTTTGACGAAAAGAAGCCGGGAACCTAAACTAGAGGTACTTATTGAAGAATACGAACCGAAAGCTTTTATTATTTCTTATGAACCGAGGAAATTTAAAGGTGGTTTCCTTGTGAAAGCTATGAAGAGAAGACTTAATTTGAAAAGGCAGAAAAAGGAAAAAGTAACAGAAGTTTAAATTCATCGTTACTACGATATTCGAGAGTGATGGCTCCTAAGAGGGTCATCACTCTCTTATTTATAAGCTATGTTAAACATTAATATAGTATTTTGACTGAGTTGAGGAAGAAGTTTATTCAACCATCGGGCAGGATTATTGCAGACTCGATGTGGAGAAAGGGGAGGTAGGAAGGAGTTGCTTTCCGTGGGCGTGCGCTGAGCCGCCTTCTGGGGTCTCATCTAACGCGTGTGTCCCACAGGAGATTCCTATGGGATTTAGAAAAGGGACCTTGAATAAATAAAAGCCCTCCGTTATGATGCATTTGTAAAACCAAATACAAACATCAAAAGGAGGACTCCTCTTGAATCATAATAGGAATAGCAAAATAAATCAAATGACTGAAGACTCACTATGCATGCGCTTAAATTGTGTGGTACCAGGTACCACACAATTCACCAAATGATTGAGATTCCTATCTATTCAACCATAGTCTACATAGAAAAAACGAACCCCTCAATTTATATTGGGATTCGTTTCTAATAATTTAACGTACTTCAACAGGTTCAACTGCTTCTCTTAGCAGTTCATCTAATTCATCGCTATATTCCTTCTTTTGTTGTTCGGACCAATTCAGTTCCTTTGCCATAAATTCTATAACTGGCTTTTTATGCTCATGTACCCAGGAGATATTAAAAAATAGAGCTGACGTGCGACGAACGAAAAAATCAACAGGTTTATAGGCTAATTCATATTGCATTGCCATTTGCAGCTGAGCGAAGACAGTTGGATCGATTCCAGCCTCAAGAGCTTCCTCTTTTTTGTTTTTAAACAGTTGAAAGACAGTATCTACATTGGCTCCGTAAAGGTTAACAAGCTCTGCAGACTTTTCTGCTGATAAACCTAGTGATCCACCGATTTTAACTCGTTCTTCTTTAAAAGTTTTAAATCCTTCTGCTCCATTCACTTCCCCGCCAGAGATAGGCATTCGAAGCGTTTCCGAATCAGAATAACGGATGCCATACTCTTCAGCCAGCTGGTCACGAACGAGGTCAATAGCCGTTTGTGACATTTTGCGGTACCCCGTTAATTTACCTCCAGCCATAGAAATCAAACCTGAATCAGAAACGAAAATTTCATCTTTTCTAGAGATTTCTGACGGGTCCTTACCTTCTTCATGAATGAGTGGTCGAACGCCCACCCAGCTTGACTCTACATCTTCAGCCGTCACTTTCACCGAAGGAAACATCGTATGAATGGCCTCTAAAATATAGGCGCGGTCAGCTGTTGTAAGTTTTGGATGAGCAATTTTCTCCTTATAGGGTGTATCTGTTGTACCTACATACGTTTTGCCATCTCTTGGTATAGCAAAAATCATTCGTTTATCTGGAGTATCAAAATAAACCGCTTGTTGTAAAGGAAAGTCTGACTGATCAAACACAAGGTGAGCTCCTTTTGTTAATTGGAGAGTTTTCCCTTGCTTTGAACCATCCATTTCACGAAGTTCATCTACCCAAGGTCCACCTGCATTAACTACACGCTTAGCGTTGACTTGATAGGTTTCACCACTTACCGTATCCTCAACGAGAACTCCTGCTATTTTCCCGGAATTATTATAAATGAAGTCTGTCACTTTTGTATAATTCACTGAATTAGCTCCATGTTCTACAGCTTTCTTCATCACTTCTAAAGTAAGCCGGGCGTCATCCGTTTTATATTCCACATAAAAACCCGCTCCTTTAAGTCCTTCTTTTTTAACTAAAGGTTCACGTTCCATCGTTTCATCTATATTAAACATCGTGCGCCTTTCTTTCTTCTTCACACCAGCTAAGTAATCATAGACTCTTAAACCTAGACTAGTCGTGAAAGGTCCAAAGTTTCCGCCTTCGTGGAACGGAAGCATCATCCATTCTGGTGTGGTAACGTGCGGGCCATTTTCATAAACAATCTTACGTTCTTTCCCTACTTCTGCGACCATTTTCACTTCAAATTGTTTTAAATAGCGCAAGCCACCGTGCACTAGTTTTGTAGAACGACTTGATGTACCAGCTGCAAAGTCTTGCATTTCTATTACTGCTGTTTTCATGCCTCGGCTTGCAGCATCAAGAGCGATCCCTGATCCAGTTATACCTCCACCTATGACGAGTATATCCCAATCTTCCTGACTTAGTTCACTGAATTGTTTATTACGATGATAACTAGAAAATGATTTCATAATACCTCTCCTTTTATCGATATGTTTCATTTAGATCGTCTGATAACCTTTTCCCTAATCAAGATCTCGTTATGTATAGGAACTGATTTTATTGAATAAAAAAAGAGACCACGAACTGCTTTATAACGTTTGTTACAAAGCATCGTGGTCTCTCCATATCTCCGACCTATACATATTAACTTATTTGCAGTGTACCAGAGATCTTACTAAAAATCTACTCCGAAGTTTACATTTTAAAGAACTCTAACTATGTACATCAATTTGTTAAAAATTCCACAACTCCGAACGTGAAGTAGATACCGCAGAAGCCCCTGCTTGAATCGCTGCTACCGCTTCTTCTTCCGTACGAATTAGTCCACCAGCAATGACCGGAACACCTGTCCGATCTTTAATTTCTTTAATCATTCCAGGTACAATCCCTGGTAAAACTTCGACATAATCAGGCTGCACTTTATTAATAATCGATACGTTATGGTCGACGGCTTGACTATCGATTAGGAACAACCGTTGTACAGACACTAATTTATACTTTTTGGCTTGCTGAATAACGTGAGATCTTGTGGTAATCACACCATCAGGTTTGACCATTCGCCCAATAAATTCCATTCCATAGTTATCAGCTTTTAAGCCCTGTATCAAGTCAACATGGATCCAAACCTTTTTGCCCGCCTTTTGTCCTGCTCTTACAACGTTTTGTAGTAAACCTAACCGGCTTTCAAGAATAATGATATATTCACTAGACGTTTTCAAAAGCTTCTCGAAATCCTTCATACTTTTGACTGCAGGTAAAACGGTCTGGTTTATACTCATTCCTCTACCACACCTCCTTTTTCCATATGTTCGTCCATCTGGTCTTTTGTATAGATTAGCCGCATCGGGTTGCCCCCAACGAAAGCTCCAGACGGAACATCCTTATGAACAAGAGTTCCGGCAGATATAATTGCTCCATCACCAATTCTCACACCAGGAAGAATCGTAGAATTTGCACCAATCATCACTTCACTACCAATTTCAACTTCCCCTAAACGATATTCGCTAATTAAGTATTCATGGGCCAGAATCGTCGTATTATACCCAATCACAGAATTCCGTCCCACTGAAATTTTTTCAGGAAACATAACATCCACCATCACCATCAGAGCAAAAGCGGTCTCATCCCCCACTCTCATCTTTAAAAAACGGCGGTACAGACCATTTTTCACGTTTAAAAATGGAGTGTACCTCGCCAATTGAATAATAATGAAGTTTTTAACTACTTTTGTGAAAGGAACCGTTCGATAAATATGCCAGAGTGAATTTGCTCCACGAACCTGATACCGTTTCGTCCGACGCATCGTTTATCCTCCTACAATTTCGAGTAGGTCGTTCATCTTTTCCAGCATATAGTCTGGGTTCAGTTCATCAAGGACATGACGACCTTTTACCGTCCAAGCTACGCCCGCAGTTAGAGTCCCTGCATTTTTACCAGCTTCCACGTCGTGTGTATTATCCCCAACCATAAGCGTCTCTGATGGATTACCACCAAGATCTTTCAGTGCTTTTATTATAGGTTCAGGGTGAGGTTTAGCATGTTGCACATCATCTAATGTAACAACCGTTTCAAATAGACCATCAAGCCCTGTTAGATCAAGTCCCATCTGTACAGTATGACGCATTTTAGTTGTCACAATACCAAGTCGATAACCTTGAGATTTTAGTGACTTGATCGTGTCTACTACTCCTTCGTATGCTGTCACATAGCGATCATGATTAGCAACGTTATGCTCACGATACGTTGCAATCATCTCTTCTACTTTTTCGGGATTGACCGTTTGTAGACTCTCTCGTAATGGAGGGCCTATAAACTCTAAAATTTCTCCGCGACTATAGGAACGATTAGCATATTGTTTAATGGTATGAGTAAATGAAGCGATGATCAACTCATTAGTATCGATTAACGTACCATCTAAATCAAATAGGATTGTATTAATATTCATGACTCAAACTTCTCCTTCTCTTCTCACGTTTCATCCTGTTCCACACAAAGCCAACAGCCGCTGTTAAAAGAATAGCTGTTAGTAAACGAATGGCCAGAAGCGGCCAAATTGGGATTCCGAGCGGAATAAAGATTAATGTATCTTCCACAACCGCATGACAGGAAACTAGAAAAATCATAGCTAAAAACATATCTTTTTTTGAAACGCCATCTTCTTCAACAGCTTGAATCATCAATCCTGCTCCATAAGCAAGCCCGATCGTTAATCCAGCAGCTAGCGTCATCGATGTATTTCGTTCCATTCCAAGAAAACCAGTGGCTGGTGCCAACCATTCAGAAAAGCGTTCCAACCACCCTTTTTCTCTTAAATACTGCATAACGACCATTAAGGGAATGACGATTAACGCAAGCTGAACAATTCCCATCGCCGCCGTTTGAAACCCCTGCAAAATGATCTCCATCCAACCTTCAGGAACTACTTGATTATCAGGTGCAAATCCATATTTCGCCTGCTCCTGACCGCCGTTCCACGTCACATTGATCAACACGGCTGAGATAAAGGCTAACCCAAGTCTAACTCCGATAACGAGCCACCAACTCACCCCTACTTTTTTAGCAACGGTCGACTCAATTATCAAGTTATGAGAGAACGATAACATCACAGCCAAAATAAATACTTCTTTCACAGTAAAATCAAACGAAATAATCGCGGCTATCCCTGCGTATAAGTTTAGAAAATTACCGAGCACAAGAGGAACGGCAGCTTCTCCAGAAAGGCCTAATAATCCCATGATTGGCTCTAGCTGTTTCATAATCCAAGGAAGTACAGGCGTGAACTGTAGAATGGTCACAATTAACGTGACAGGAAAAATAACTTTTCCTAACGTCCACGTTAACTGCAAGCCTTTTTTAAGCCCTTCTTTTAAAATGCTTAGCATGCTTCGCTCCTCCTTACTTAACCTTTTTACCATTATAATATTTATTCGCTAACCCTACTTTTCTACGATAAATCATTACGACAATCGCAAAGATAATAAGCAAGACTGATATAACTTGAGCGGTTCGCAATTCACCGAATAAATATAGACTATCTGTACGCAGACCTTCTACGTAAAAACGACCGATAGAGTACCAGATGATATAGCTAATAAATACTTCTCCACGGCGTGGATTAAACTTATGTCTTAATACAAGTAATAATATAAAACCTGAAATATTCCATAATGATTCATATAGGAACGTCGGGTGATAGATCGTTCCATCAATACACATTTGCTGATTAATAAAATTAGGCAAATACTGCATATAGTTGTTATAAAATGACTCTGAAACAGGACCTCCGTGCGCCTCTTGGTTCATAAAATTACCCCAGCGACCGATCGCCTGTCCTAAGATAATACTTGGAGCGACGATATCCGCAATCATCCAAAAAGACAACCCTTTTATTTTAGTATATAAATAGGCTGTCGCAAACGCTCCAATTAACGCACCGTGAATCGCGATTCCGCCTTCCCAAATCGCAAACATACTCCACCAGGGGCCACCTACATAGCGCTCCCATTCAAAAATGACGTAATAAATTCTGGCACATATAATGGCTGCTGGAATCGCATAAACCACAATGTCTACCATATAATCTTTTTTTATGCCTAATCGCTCGGTCTCTCGTGTCGCTATTAATAATCCAAGAAAAGCTCCTGTCGCAATAATGACCCCATACCAATATATGGACAATGGGCCAAGCTGTATTAATACTCGGTCTAACGCTTCAGGTGTACAAGCCACTTGCTATTCACTCCTTTACTCTTCTGTTGGTGAATGATCTTCATCAATTACCTTGGTTAATCGCTCTGAAAATTCTTCAGCCGCATTAACACCCATCCGCTTCAATCGGAAGTTCATCGCAGCTACTTCAATAATAACCGCTAAGTTACGTCCAGGACGAACAGGTATCGTTGCTTTTGGAATTTCTGCATCGATAATTTTTAATGTTTCTTCTTCTAAGCCTAAACGGTCATATTGTTTATTTTTATCCCATATTTCCAAGTTAATAGCAAGAGTAATGCGTTTAAAGCTACGTACAGCACCTGCACCAAAGAGGGTCATGACATTAATAATCCCTAACCCACGTATTTCCAGCAAATGTTCAATTAGAGGAGGGCTATTTCCTATTAATGTATCATAATCTTCTTGACGAATCTCTACACTGTCATCTGCAACAAGTCGGTGACCACGTTTCACAAGTTCAAGAGCTGTCTCACTTTTACCTACACCACTCTGACCTGTGATTAATACACCAATACCATAAATATCAACAAGAACTCCATGGATTGCCGTAAACGGAGCAAATTTTGATTCAAGAAAATTAGTTAACCGACTAATTACACGAGTGGTCTTGTGAGGAGAACGCATTAACGGGACACCCGCTTCTTTAGCGGCTACTACTAATTCCTCAGGGATATCCATTCCTCTTGTAATAACGATTCCAGGTGTAATATCCGTACACAAATGCTCGGCACGATGTACACGTTGTTCATGAGTGAGTTCATTGAAATAGGAAAGCTCCGTCTTCCCTAGTAACTGTAAACGATCTTGCGGATAAAATTTAAAATAACCTGTCATCTCTACACCCGGACGGGAAATATCACTCATATGTATTTCGCGATGGACACCATCCTCACCTGCAACAAGCTCGATCTCAAACTGTTCCAGTAAATGCTCCGTTCTAACTTTACTCATCTATATACCTCCTTGGTTCGTATCGTCACTGTCCCTTATTGTAGCATGTTTTAGTACAATCTTGGACAGAAAAAAATCCCTGTAAGCTTGATTACTTACAGGAGAAAGGAGAATGACTTTTTAAGCTAATCTTTAATTATGCTATTTAATACAAGATTGAGTAAGGAAATGACTAGGGCTGCTACTAATGTCATGCCAAATCCACTAATTTCGAACATCGTCCCTAATAATCCATCTGTCATGGCTAAAGTTATTGCATTAATGACTAATAAAAAGAGCCCTAGGGTTAGAACGGTAATTGGCAAAGTCAGAAGCACAAGGATGGGTCTAACGATCGCGTTGAGAATGGATAGAATGAAAGCTGCAATCAACGCACCGACAAATCCATCAATTTCAACTGAGGTAAATATAAAACTTACAATTACTATCGCCACCGCGTTCACCAATATATGCAAGAACCAATTTTTCACTACATTCACCTTCTTTTAACTTAGGCTGTGTTAAGTTTTGTGGTTGATTTTTTTACAACAAAATAATGATTTCTTTATTAGGCAAGTTGCTTATCTTATTCCGTTAAAGCCCCAGATTGTGTAAGACTCAGCTTCTTTATTCTATAGCATAGGTAAGACGCATTCTCCTATGCCGGGGGTTCGTTCATTTCCATGTCGAATGGGGTGGCTTTGAAACGACGAGACCCCACAGGGAGTGACAACGACCGAGGAGGCTCAACGCACGCCCACGGAAAGCGACTCCTTCCCCACCTCCCCTTTCTCCACACAATCTCGGAATCAAGTCTGCAACAAATCCTAACCGATAATTGAATAAACTTCTTCCTCAACTTGGCAACTATCAACATTAACATTGCCTTAACTTAAAGAATTATAAAGAAGAACCTTTGGCCGTAACAGACCCTGTCTTAGTATCCGCTTCAAAATGATAAACATTTTCAAATTCCTCAAAGGCTTCAAATACTAATTCTTTGCTCATAATTTCCTTTTTATTATTAAGAATCTTATAATTGTCTAATTTACAAGTTACACTACCCATACTGGAACTTAACTTTCCATCAATTCTTTTATTTTCTGGTAAGTGAACAACGATTTGTCCTGTTGTCGTTTTGAAGAAACCAGTATGAGCTTGTTCCCCGTAATTATTTACGGTAATACTTCCTGACACAGCAGACACATCATTTTTTCCAAATTGACCATCAACCTTTACAGAACCATTAATGGTGTCTGTCTCAGAGGAATCAAATTCACTCTCTAGAATCGTAATTGAGCCATTTCCTGTTTCTAATTTACACTTTTCTCCTTTAGAACCTTTTAACCTCAGAGAGCCATTGCTCGTTTTCAAATTAAAATGATCAGCTTGAATATCATGTGAGGTTATCGAGCCGTTAGAGAGCTTAGATTTAATAAACGTATAGCGTCGCTCAGGTAAATACAGTTTCACAAATGTTTTTATTTTTCTTGAAGGATTAGCTAACCGAAGAACGCCGCTATTAACCTCAAATTGCCCCTCAGATAGGAATTGCTCTTGTGCTTCCTTCTCGTCAGATGCTTGATATACCTTGACACGACATTCCGCTCGCGCATACGGTTCTTGCCATGGTTCCATGTGCAAGGAGCCGTTAGCAATAGAAATATCTACATCGTGAAACAATTCCTCACTCGTTTCATGATGATACTCGAACTCTACCGCTTCACCAAATGAGAGATCAAAGTCAGCATTTTTAATTTTTTCAAAGGCTTCTCCTACAAAGTCTTTGACTCCATATTTTTTTCCAGATGCTTTAGTTTGATCTTCCTCTTTAGAATATTCAACTGCTTTAAGGAGTTTCTCGCCCTCTTCAGCAGAAATTGTTCCATTTTCAACCATTTTTAAAATTTTTATACGTTCTTCGCTCATAAATAGATCGCTCCTTTTTTATATTTATTCCCTTAAACCCTAGCAAGAAAACTAAAAAAGACACCCCCAAAAAAACAATATGTCTCATCAAGGGTGTCTCGTTACGTTTAGCTATTAAGAAAATGTCCAACGATAAAACCGTTCTCTTTTTAATCGCTGCACCTGTTCGGATTGTTGTTCATGATTTTCTATTAAATTCATCATTCCATCGACCTGGGATAGATGAGCACGAATAGCCGCTTCCTTTTGTTCCCAATAAGGTTCAATATCAAAAATGAAATCTGGCTCTCCTAAATCTTTCTCATGGTCGTTGCTTATCGCATGCATCCACACTTCTGGACGGTCCCCAGGCTTAATTGATTGTACTGCCTTGACGACAGCCGCCGCTAACGCATCATGGTCTGGGTGAACCGCGTAGCCTGGATAATGAGTGATAATCGTGGTGGCACCGTGTGATAGTATACGTTCCTTTAAATGATCCGCTACTTCTTCGATCGGTTCAAATTCGAGCGTTTTATCGCGGTAACCTAGATGTTCAACGTCAATGTCCAGCTGTTTGGCAGCTTCAGTCAGTTCTTCTTTACGGAAAGTATGAAGCGTTTCCCTATTAGCAAATACTGGGTTACCCATATTTCTGCCCATTTCACCTAAAGTTCCACACAAGTAGGTGACGGGAACCCCTTCGCCACGGAATTTAGATATTGTTCCAGACGCTCCAAAGGATTCATCATCTGGATGCGGGAATATGACGAGTACATGTTTCTTACTCATCTTCTTCAGCCTCATGACTAAACGGATTTTCACTAATCTCAAGAGCTACCATGAGCCGTCCTTCACGATCATGACCCGCCATCAGTAGACGACCTTGTTCATCAATTTCAAAATCACTGACTCCTTCCGCATATATCCAGCCAAGATCTAACTTTAAGCCTACACGATAAGAGCCTCCCGTACTTACAATTTTTCCATGCTGGTAGTTAACATGGGCGTTACGAATAAAAGCACCAACATTATAGGCCTTCTCATCAAAGTGACTCGCGTAAGCTCCGTTAGTTGTTTCTAAATGAATATATACATCTTTATTGGCAAGTTGATCTATTTTTTCTTGAACAACAGATGATTCGATTGCTTTCATTTCTATTCCTCCCGTTAAACGTCTCTTGTTTAACGATACTCAATTCTTAGCACAGCGTCAAAGCATCTACTTACTAGAGACCTTTTCTTTGGACCTTATTTTATCAGACATACGTTTCTGATCACGTTCTAAGATCGGTTTTAAATAGTTACCTGTATATGAATCTTTCTCCTCAGCTACTTGTTCCGGTGTACCTGTCGCAATTATATATCCGCCTTTTTCTCCGCCTTCAGGACCTAAGTCAATAATATAATCGGCTTCTTTGATTACATCGAGACTATGTTCAATAATGAGAACGGAATCTCCGTTATCAACGAGCCTTTGCAATACTTTTAATAAGCGGGAAATATCATCAACATGCAGCCCAGTAGTTGGCTCATCTAAAATGTAAAAGGATTTACCATTTGAACGACGGTGCAGCTCACTTGCCAGTTTCACACGCTGAGCTTCCCCACCTGAAAGTGTCGTCGCAGGCTGACCTAGTTTGACGTATTCCAGTCCAACGTCAGCCACAGTTTGCATCTTACGTTTGATCTTCGGAATGTTTGAAAAGAATTCCAACGCTTCTTCTATTGTCATCCCAAGAACCTCTGAAATGCTCTTACCTTTATATTTCACTTCAAGTGTTTCACGATTATATCTCTTACCATCACAAACTTCACAAGGCACATACACATCAGGTAAAAAGTGCATCTCTATCTTAATGATGCCGTCTCCTCGACAAGCTTCACAACGCCCGCCTTTTACGTTAAAACTAAAACGGCCTTTTTTATATCCGCGGATTTTCGCTTCATTTGTTTGTGCAAAAACATCGCGAATATCATCAAATACTCCTGTATAGGTAGCAGGATTTGAACGTGGCGTCCTCCCTATTGGGGACTGATCGATATCAATCACTTTCTCAAGCTGGTCAATCCCTTTAATCTCTTTATGCTTCCCTGGTTTCTGTTTACCATTATGAAGCTTCATAGATAGTGTTTTAAAAAGAATATCGTTAATTAGAGTACTTTTTCCAGAACCTGATACACCTGTAACAGCCGTCAAGATGCCTAATGGAATGCTTGCATCAACTTTCTTTAAGTTGTTCTCTTCCGCATGTTTGATTGTCAAGTAACGTCCATCTGGTTTGCGGCGCTCCGCAGGTAATGGGATAAACTTTTTCCCTGATAAATATTGTCCCGTTAATGATTTACTGCTTTTCATGACTTGCTTCGGTGTTCCTTGGGTAACAATTTCTCCACCGTGTGCGCCTGCACCAGGGCCTATATCTATCAAATAATCTGCGGCAAGCATCGTGTCTTCATCATGCTCAACTACGATCAGTGTATTATCCAAGTCTCTCATTCGTTTTAGTGTGTTAATAAGTCGATTGTTATCCCGTTGGTGAAGACCAATTGAAGGTTCGTCCAATACATATAGTACACCTGTCAGTGCTGAACCAATTTGTGTGGCTAATCGAATACGCTGAGCTTCCCCACCCGATAATGTGCCTGCAGATCTTGAAAGAGTTAAATAATCAAGTCCGACATTTGCCAAGAAACTTAACCGCTCACAGATTTCTTTTAATATCATCTTAGCGATGGTTTCTTCTTTTTCAGTCAGTTCTAATCCTTCAAAAAATTCCTTCGCATCTGTTACCGAATAGTCTGTCGTAATTCCAATATGCTGACCGCCAATCTTTACGGCTAACGCTTCGTCGTTCAGACGGTTTCCATTACATTTAGGGCAGGATGTTTGAGCCATGTATTTTTCCATCTGTTCACGTATATAATCCGATCCTGTTTCTCGATATCTTCTCGAGATGTTAGGAATGACTCCTTCAAAGAAAATATCATTTTCACGTACTTTTCCAAAGTCATTTTCATATCGAAAATGAACTTTTTCATTACCACTTCCATATAAAATATGATCCAATTGCTCTTTTGGTAAATCTTTTATCGGCTTGTTCATATCAATATTATAATGTTTCGCTACACTCTTCATTAGCTGGGGATAATACTGAGAACTTGTCGGTTCCCAAGCTGCAATGGCATGATTTTTTAAAGATTTCCCCCAGTCTGGTATAACAAGATCCAGATCAACTTCAAGTTGAGTACCTAGACCACCACATTGATTACAAGCTCCGAATGGACTGTTAAATGAAAACTTTCGAGGCTCTAATTCACTTACTGAAAACCCACAAATAGGGCAGGCATGGTGTTCGCTGAACAATAGCTCATCCCCGTCAATAATGTCCACAATTACATGACCGGAGCCAAGGTTTAACGCTGTCTCTAAAGAATCGGATAATCGACCTTCCACTCCATCTTTTACGACAATTCGATCAACAACGACTTCAATCGAGTGTTTTTTATTTTTTTCTAAGTTTATTTCCTCGGAAATTTCACGCATTTCCCCATCGACTCGCAGGCGAATATATCCTTCTTTTTGAAGTTGTTCAAACACCTTCGCATGCTCACCTTTACGACCAGAAACAACAGGTGATAGGATTTGTAATTTCGTACGTTCCGGTTGTTCCATTACCTGATCCGTCATTTGCTGAACCGTCTGTGAACTTATTTCAATTCCGTGATTTGGACAAGTGGGACGTCCTACCCGTGCATAGAGCAGGCGTAAATAGTCATAAATTTCTGTGACTGTTCCTACTGTAGAACGTGGATTTTTACTCGTTGTCTTTTGATCGATCGAAATGGCCGGAGAAAGACCTTCAATAGAATCAACATCCGGCTTATCCATTTGACCAAGAAACTGACGAGCATAGGCACTTAACGATTCAACATAACGACGCTGTCCTTCTGCATAAATGGTATCAAAGGCTAGAGAGGATTTCCCTGAGCCAGAAAGACCGGTCATCACGACGAGTTTATTCTTAGGAATATCAATATCGATATTCTTTAAATTATGGGCTCTTGCTCCTTTAACACTAATATTCTTACTGGCCATGAGGTCATCATCCTTCCGCTTTTAATTCCATTACAACATCACGCAGTTCTGCTGCTCTCTCGAAGTCTAAGTCTTTGGCTGCTTGTTTCATTTCTGTTTCTAAATCATCTACTAATTCAAGACGCTCTTTTTTCGTCATTTCCGAAGGTTTCTTCTCTGTTGTATACGTTTCGTCTCCTTCTGCTACGGTAGTTGCTTTGATGAGATCGCGAACTCCTTTCTTAATCGTTGTAGGTGTAATTCCGTGCTCTTCGTTATAAGCGATCTGCTTTTCACGACGTCGATAGGTTTCATCAATTGCATATTGCATAGAGGCTGTTGTCTTATCTGCATACATAATCACTCGTCCGTTTTCATTACGGGCTGCACGTCCTATTGTTTGAATCAGTGATCGATTGGATCTTAAGAACCCTTCTTTATCAGCATCTAATATCGTTACTAAGGAAACCTCGGGAATATCAATGCCTTCCCGCAGCAAGTTAATACCTACGAGAACGTCATATTTTCCTAAACGTAAATCGCGAATGATTTCGATTCGCTCAAACGTTTTGATTTCAGAGTGAAGATAAGCTACCTTCATACCGATTTCTTTTAAATAATCGGTAAGATCCTCAGACATTTTTTTCGTAAGTGTCGTGACAAGCACTCGTTCATTCTGTTCTTTTCGTTTATTAATTTCACCAATTAAGTCATCTATTTGACCATGAATCGGACGAATTTCAATTTCAGGATCAAGGAGACCTGTTGGACGAATAATTTGCTCGGTCATTTCTGGAGTATGCTCCAACTCATAAGGCCCTGGAGTAGCGGATACGTAAGTGATAAAGTTAATTTTCTTTTCGAATTCTTCAAAACGCAATGGTCTGTTATCCAACGCAGATGGTAACCTGAATCCATGATCAACTAACACTTGCTTCCTTGCCTGGTCTCCATTAAACATTCCACGAATTTGCGGAAGTGTAACATGGGATTCATCAGCAATGATTAAGGAATCCTCCGGGAAGTAGTCCATTAGTGTGTAAGGAGTAGCGCCTTTTTCACGAAAAGTTAAATGTCGTGAGTAGTTTTCAATCCCTGAACAGAAACCCATCTCATTCATCATTTCCAGATCATAATTCGTCCGCTGTTCAAGTCGTTGGGCTTCTAAAAGTTTGTTCTGATCTTTAAGTTCTTTGACTCGTGCCTTCATTTCTATTTCAATATTTGCAATTGCTTTTTGTAATTTTTCCTCACGAGTTACGAAGTGGGAAGCTGGGAAAATGGCAACATGCTCTCGTTCTCCCACAATTTCTCCTGTTAATACATCAATCTCGCGAATCCTTTCAATTTCGTCTCCAAAAAACTCCACACGCAAGGCTTGCTCTTCCCTTGATGCTGTGATGATTTCTACTGAATCGCCGCGAACACGGAAAGTCCCGCGCTGAAAGTCGATGTCGTTTCGCGCATATTGTATATCCACTAAGGAACGCAGCAGTTCGTCACGGTCTTTTTCCATACCGGGTCTAAGCGACAACACTTGACTGCTATATTCTTCTGGAGAACCTAAGCCATAAATACAAGAAACACTAGCAACAATAATCACATCATTTCTCTCGAATAATGATGTGGTTGCCGAGTGACGAAGTTTATCAATTTCATCGTTTATATTTGAATCTTTTTCAATGAATGTATCTGTTTGTGGAACATAAGCTTCTGGCTGATAATAATCATAAAAGCTTACAAAATATTCAACAGCATTATTAGGAAAGAACTCTTTGAATTCACTGTACAATTGTCCCGCTAATGTCTTGTTGTGTGCAATGATTAAAGTCGGTTTGTTCACTTGTTGGATCACGTTGGACATCGTAAATGTTTTACCTGTACCCGTGGCACCAAGCAGTGTTTGGTGTCTTTGACCATTATTTATACCTTTTACAAGCTCTTCTATAGCTTTAGGCTGATCACCCTGAGGTGTATATTCTGAAACTAATTCAAATTGATTGTTCATAGCACAATCCTCCGTTCAAACATTAGTTCATAATAGTTTACCACAATATTTTACCATTCTAACATAGAACGAACAAACATTCGGTCTAATTAAAAAGGCTATTACAGATGACCCAACATTTCTTGAACAGCCTTGCTTCCTTATTCTTTGGCTATCTTAAGCGTTATTGTTGATAGTTGCCCGAATTTAGGGGCGAAGTTTAATCAACAAACAAGCAGGATTGTTGAAGGTTCAATTCCGAGATGCGGTATGAGGAGAATGTGGTTGGGGAAATAACTCAGAAACAAATCAAGCAATATATAGAAAAATAAAGCAAGGGGATCACCAATATATAAATAGGTGACCCCCCTTGCTTTGTAAAGGATTTTTCAGTGGCCTCAGTCGTTTCCCACTCCCCTGTGACCGCTTGAAAGAGTTGACACAGTTTTTGCTTATTAAAATACAACACTTTTTCCAGTTTTGTGTGAATTTAGGGGCTGCGGGAAACGGCTCGCTTTCCATGGGGCGGGCGCTGAGCCTCCTCGGACTTCGTCCTGTGGGGTCTCAGCTGTCCCGCACATCCCATAGGATTCTCACCGTTTCCCTCCGCCCCTTTACCATATAAGTGTCTCGATACCACTTCAAGAAAAGGCAGCCATTCCTAAGTTTGCATGCAAATCTTGATAGCGGGCGATCCTATTAAAATCCTTGATATAGAGAGATTTATTGCAATAGAACACGGATAGTGGAAGATAGTCCTTCTGGTAAAGGGATTCATTTCTCACACATCGAATGGGGGCTTGGAAATCTCCCCGTTTCCTAGCCACCCATCCTTTGCTTTTAATGAACGGTCCTACTGCCATAAGTCGTCTTCTGTGTTCGCTACACCATATGGAACAAGTGTGCAGTTGGAAACTCTCTTCTATGAATAGCCTACAATTTGAAGAACCAGTTACTGAGGTTTCCGTTTGCCTCACAATGGCAAGAAGGACCGGGAAATTGCGAGACTCCAGTGGGATGAACATGATTGGTGAGATCCCGCAAGGCGTAGCCTGAGGAAGCTCGCCACATGCCCATGGAAAGCGAGTGATTTCCCGGACCTTCTAACGCCATCCTTTGTAACGGAAACCATAACATAACCTATTCTTTTGAAATAGTAACGATATCTCCATTATG
This sequence comes from Halobacillus seohaensis, assembly GCF_042663045.1. Lineage (NCBI taxonomy): Bacteria > Bacillati > Bacillota > Bacilli > Caryophanales > Bacillaceae > Halobacillus > Halobacillus seohaensis. The sequence goes on from NZ_JBHSZV010000062.1 coordinate 202,246, forward strand.
GCGATGATGCAGTAAGGTATGCATTAAAATCGTGGATAATTTACTAGGGGGATATGGTTTTACTAAATATCCTTCAACTTCCACCGGCTGAATAGATTTATCTAAGGCACTTGAAATAATAACCGGTACGTTCTTTAAATGATCTACCGTTTTAATATGTTCAATGACTTCCCACCCACTAATTTGATCAGCTAATGCGATATCAATGACAAAAGCATCAGGTTTTATTGTAGATAAATGTTCGATCACATGCCCGCCTTCATTATAATGTTGAACAAGCATTCCTGAGTCCTCAATTTCATCCTTTAACAATTTGGCTAGGTTTTTATCATCTTCCAATAAAATAATCGTTTTAATCGTTTCATCATAATTTTGGTCGATCTGACTTTTTTTATAAAGAGGCAGAGTAATCGTGAAGACACTGCCCACTCCTTGTTCGGATAATACCGAGATTTTACCGTTGTGAGCTTCTATGATTTCTTTACTAATAGCTAAACCTAATCCTGTACCGCCAATTTTTCGCTGACTCGTATTATCAATTCTATGGAATTTAGAAAACAATTTTGAAATCTCGTATTCAGGGATCCCTATACCTTCATCGGAGACGTGGATATACAGCTGCTCCTGATCATTGGTTAAAGAGACCGCTACTTCTCCCCCACTTGGAGAGAATTTAAATGCGTTACCAAGGATATTGTTTAGTAATTGAATGATTTTTTCTCGATCAATATAAGATTGGCTCATAACCGCTTCGTTGATCCACCTTACGTTATGAGAAGGATAATTCACCTCAAATCCTTCTAAAACGATCTCGATGACTTCTTCCAAATTGACGACTTCTTTCCGAAACGTTTCATTACCCGATTCCATTCTTTGTAGATCTAAGAAGTCATTAATTAAATTGGTTAACCGTTTGGCCTCACTATGAATCGTCTGTAAATACTTCTTTTGTCGGTCAGGCTTTAATTCTCTGTGGATCATTAGCTCTGTATACCCTAATACACTGGCTAGAGGCGTACGGAGTTCATGACTCACTGTGCTAACTAAGTTTGTTTTCATCTGATCTATTTCATGCTGTGCGGTTATGTCTCTAAATACAAACAAAGTCCCAGCTTTTTGGTTTTCACGAATGATTGTTTCTGCATACACTTGAACGATTCTCGATTGCTCTTGATAATCCACTTCAAAAATATATTCACACTCTTCATTTGTTTCTCTAAAAATCATCCGATAACAGTATTCAGAAAATCCTTCACTATCAACTACTCGTTCATTCGTTTGCCCCATCCAATCAGCAAATGATAGATCAAGATTGGCGTAATCCATTTCCAGGCTTATCCCGAGAAAATCAAGCCAGTTTTTATTGTATTGAATAATTCCACCATCTTCGTCAACAAAGAGTATTCCTTCATTGATATTATCAATAATATCCTGATTTAATTGACGGCCAACCTCTGTTTGTTCATAAGAATCCAAACGTTCAATATATAAAGAAATTCGGTTTAATTGGGCATGGAGTCCTTCCATTTCATAGGACTCGAAATCCCTTCCAATTCGAGTAACCACTAAGATTGCAAGTAACTCACCATTGGAATCCAGTATAGGTGAATGTAGGTCATAGCTTATAAGTTTACTAGTGTAATAAAGCGTTTCTTCTTGTCCACTTTCACGCTGAATGACATACGGTTCCTTAGTACTTTTCAAACGTTCGATTACATGATCAAATGAGCTATCTGTTTTATTTTCTATCCAATTTTCATTTAATCCTAGTGTCGTATACTCACATGAATTTACTAATAAAAAGAGTCCATAATCAAAGGCGTACAAAAGGGAAAGTCCCTGTAATGACTTTTCTAATAACTCTTGTTTATTCATCGTAGTAGATAGTGTTTGATTCATCATGTTAAGCTTTTCCACCGTACTTCTCGTTTCTTCGGTTTCTTTTAATGATTGTCGCAACTGCTCTTCAGTTTCTTTAATTGCTGTAATATCTTGTTGGACAACAATGATCTGTTCTACGTTTTCATTTTGATCGATATAAGGGACAACCGTCGTATCCGCGTAATAAATCATTTTATTTTTGGCAGCATAAGAAAGTTCCCCTTTCCAGACACGTCCGTGTTCAATTCCAGGAAAGGCTTCGTTAATACCAACCGATGAGTCAGTAATGTTAAATAGCTTTAGAAAATGGTGATCTTTTAATTCATTATGGGAATAACCGGATCGTTGTTGAAGCTGATCATTTGATGAAATGATTAAACCTTTTTTATTTAAAATAGCTACGATAGAAGATTGGTTTAGAGCTAGTTTTAAGTTTTTCAACTCTGCTATATACGACTCAAGTGTACTTTGTTGAGCCGAAAGTTCATCATTTTGAGCTGATAAATAATCTTCACGATCATTGATTTGAAAGGCCATATTTTTAAAAGAATTCGCAAGGGTCCCAATCTCATCTTTTCTGGAGGAATGAGCCAACTCATACCGTTTTCCTTGAGCAATCGCTTGTGTCGCTATCGATAATTCTTTCAGAGGGGTTCCTATGCCCTGACTTAATTTCCTTAAAACGATAGCAAGGATCACTAAGACAATAAATACTAATCCTATGAGCATATACGATAACTGCTTTTGTTGCGCTGCATACGATTCATTTACCTCTGTTAATGAATTTTGAACCTGATCAGAAACAGGTGCTAAATCTTCTATAAAATCATTAACATTTTCTGTTACGCCTGATACACTAATCTCTCTAATACTGGCATAGTTCTCTGCTTCTACAAGTTCAATAGTGGTCGGTGCTGTCTCCTCCCAAAAGTCAGAAACGAATAACTCTAGTTCCTTGATCAGTTCATATTCATGGCTCGTCCAACGGTCACGCTCAACCTCTTCAATATTTTGCAATAACAATTCCCCGTAAGTTTCGGCGCGTTCGAATTCTGCTTTACTTCCAGTAGCAATGAATCCGCGCATTCTTAAAATCATTTGATTATAGTTATCCTGAAGGGTATGTATCCTATCTCTTTTCTCTGTCAATTCATCTCTTGTTTCGGTGTACTCGGTTTGATTCATTTGTAGTAAACTAAATAAAGTTCCCGTAGCTACGAGAATAATTACAAACACCGTTAGCATTAAAAGAAAGAATTTTCGTTGGATCGACTGTTGAAAAAAATTTCTCATGACAATATTTCCTCTACAAACATTGCTAGCTCTATCGGGCTAAACGGTTTCCCCATAAAATAATGGATCCCTGCCTCTATCGATTGTTCCACATCGGTGCCTTGCGTCTTCGCTGTAAGCATAAGCAGTGGCGTGTTTTCTTTATAATTGTCAGACATCTCTTTCGCCACATCTACACCTGTTCTGCCAGGCATCATATAATCTAAAATAACGAGGTCGAAATCATTATTGATCATAAGTTCATACGCATGATCTCCATCTTCAGCCTCTGTTATTTGATACCCTTCATCCTCCAGCGTATCCGTGATCAGCATTCGCAACACTTCTTCATCATCTGCAACCAAAATTTGTTTCATCTATGTTTTCCTCCTAGTTGACGTTCGATGATTCGTTGAATGCGCGCGACCATTTCAGCTGAACTGAATGGCTTAGTCACATAATCATCCGCCCCGGCATTTAAAGCATTAATAACATCTTGGTCTTTTTGTCGACCCGTTACCATAATAACAGCAGTCTTCTGATCTGTTTTTCTAATCTTATGTAATACTTCTAAACCGTCCATATCTCCTAACACACCATCAAGCAGGACAACATGGTAACCATTAGTCTTAGGTTTAGCTAAGAACTTTTCACCACTTTCATAAGAAGTAATTGTAACCTCTAAATCTCCAAAAGTAGAGGACATTAAATTTTCTTGTAACATGGCTCTTATAATAGGATCATCATCCACGATAGAGATTTGAAGGTGGTTGGAAGAATTAGTTTCAAAAATATCCTCGTCGTCTGGTTGATAGATTTGGATATTTCCCTTGCCTTTCTTTTTCCCTTTGTATAAGGCTAGGTCTGCGTGATTTATTAAATCTTGCACATGACTAACTTGATCACTCATCTGTGCTATCCCAGCCGTAAAGCTTATTTGAAAAGTTGAGTTTCCTGAGGAATGTTCAATCAAGCGAAAATGAGCAAGAATATCATCCATACGTTTTTTTGCTTGATAACTACGGATGCCAGAAAAGAAAATAATAAATTCTTCTCCACCATACCGAATGACTGCATCTTCCGCTCTCGTTAATTTTTTTAATAAATCCGTAAGACTCACAAGAACTTGATCCCCTACAACATGACCATATGTATCATTCACATATTTAAAATCATCCAAATCGATGATGGTAAAACAAAAGGAAATGGCCTCACGTGTATATTCACGCTGTTTGACTTCCATTAATTCTTCTAAATAGGTTCGGTTATAAACTTTCGTTAATTTATCTGTAGTAATTTGTTTCTTAAGTGCACGCCCATGATTTAAACGATTCTGGATCATAGCATCTAACACTTGAAAATTAAGTGGCTTAGTCAGAAAGTCATTGGCTTCCGTTGCATAAACTTTTTTCGCTAATTGATTCGTAGACTCTCCACTTATAATCATAATCGGTGTCAATAAGCTGCTTGCTTGTTTACTAAAAAGCTTCATCGCTTCTAACCCATTTAAGTTGTTCAAATAATAATCGATAAGTATAACGTCTGGCTGTTCATCATAAAAAATACGTAGAGCTCGTTTCTCTTGAGAAGCTACTAAAATATGATACCCTTTATCCTCCATGTTTTCCCTGAAAAAATTCAAAAACTCAACATCATCTTCTAAGATTAATAAGGTTGTATGGCTTTTTTCGATTCGTCCCGTCGTTTCCTCGAGCCCATCCTCATTCTCAAATTCAATGAATAATATTAATGGCTGAATCCACTTTGACCAAACTGATTGATCCCACACCTTTTCAGAATCTGAGTGCAGATCCTTTAACATTAGATCTGCAACATCTGAAAGCTCTGTTAACTCGATCGAGGCTGCCGTTCCTTTGATTGAGTGAAGAAGAGTAAAGATCTCTTGTTCTTTAATAGCTGAAAAATTTCTCCAGCCATTGATCTTTTTTATAATGTTGTTAAAAAATCGCTGCTGGTACTTTTTCAAAAGTTATCCTCCTGACACATGACAATACTCCTATGTTTATTATAATAGTTTTGACTCATTTTTTGGGGTGTAAATAAAAATTAGTTTTAAATTAAGTAGTCTAAAGAGTATAGGGGTTCACAAACATTAAATATGTAATGAAAAAGGACCATTGATTTTACAAGGTAGTCTCTAAAATAATTGCAGAGATAGTGTGGCTTTTCCGTCAACGGTAGGACGGAAAGGTGGTCGGGGAAATAACTGAGGCCACTGAAAAACTGATAATTTAAGAGAATAAGAACAATATCAATCAAAATATAGAAAAATTAAGTGATCTATCTAGATATAGTAGCTGGTCCCCTTGTTTATTTCTTTTTAAAGTCTTTTTCAGTGGCCTCATTCATTTCCCCACCATTCGCATTCTTGAAAACACGGAACTACAGTGGGAGATTCTATACTCTACACCGGCTAAGATTGTGGACATCATCTTGTTTGGCGTTGATGGGGAGGAAATTGGCGAGACTCCCTCCCTCCTGCGGAAAAACGTACGCGTCAAGACCCCCTAGCGTAGCGAGGAGGAGGCTCGAGGGTTCGTCCGCGGAAAGCGAGCTAATTTCCTCCCCATCAACCATTATCCCTTATTACCAAATCTGGGGCTTTAGTTGAAGAAAGGTTGATAATAAATAAAAAAATCTCAGTTTAATGAACTGAGATTTTTTTAATAATTATAGAAATTTACCTGCAATTTCGTATTGTGAAGAAAAATCCTTACTAAAGTAATGAGTACACTTTAAGTCTTCATGTAATTAATAAGATTGATCATATTTATTAACTTCAAACAGATCGATTAATTCAATATCCTTATATTTATCCTGGAACCAGCGCAGGGAGAAGTCATTTTTAAAGAGAACTAATGGCTTCTGTTCACGGTCAAGAACTAACATATTACGATCATCAAACATCGATTGATCCACCTGTTCTTCAGGTATCCATCGTGGGATTCTTTCCCCAATCGATGTCAATTCTATATCTACATTGTATTCATTCTTCATCCGGTAATCGAATACTTCATATTGAAGTTCGCCAACTGCACCAATAATGTAATCCTCAAAGTGGTAATGCTTAAATAGTTGGATTGCTCCTTCTTGCACGAGCTGTTCTAATCCTTTTTTAAACTGCTTGGATTTCATTACGTTTTTCGCCGTTACTTTTTTGAAAAGTTCTGGCGGGAACTGTGGCAACTCATCATATTCAAAATTATTTTTACCTGTAACGAGCGTATCCCCAATTCGGTACACGTTTGGGTCATAGATCCCTATGATATCTCCAGCATAGCCCTCCTCTACCGTACTACTGGAGGAAGCAACAAACTGCTGAGATTGGGCAAGTTTAAATGTCTTTCCTGTCCTAGAAAGATTGACGTTCATGCCACGTTCAAATTTTCCTGAACAGATACGCACGAAAGCCACTCGATCTCGGTGCTGTGGATTCATATTGGCCTGAATTTTGAAAATGAATCCTGAAAACTCTTCATTGTCTGGAGTAACAACACCTTCTGTTGAATGTCGCGGTGCAGGCTCTGGCGCATAATTGATAAAGGTGTTAAAAAATGTTTCTACACCAAAAGGAGCTAACGCACTACCGAAGAACACCGGTGTTTGATCACCTTTCATTACCTTATCAAGGTCAAAACCATCTCCTGCCTCATCAACAAGCATCAATTCATCGAGTGACTCCTGATAAGTCGGATGGTTGGTCAGCTCAGGATGCTGATCAAGTTCGGAAAAGGGAATATACGTTTCTTCTTCATTGCCTGTATATTGAACAAATTGCTCATTTTCGCGATCAAATACACCCATAAACCGTTTGCCCATACCAACAGGCCATGTCATTGGATAAGTCTCAATATTCAAAGTGGACTCAATTTCTTCCATAAGGTCTAACGACTCACGGCCTTCACGGTCCATTTTATTAATAAAAGTAAAAATTGGGATGCCTCGCATTTTACAAACTTTGAATAATTTCAGCGTTTGAGCTTCAATCCCTTTCGTTCCATCAATGACCATGACCACACTATCAACCGCAGTCAACGTCCGATAGGTGTCCTCACTGAAGTCTTCGTGACCAGGTGTATCCAAAATATTGATTTGATAGCCTTTGTAAGGAAAATTCATAACACTTGAAGTGACGGATATGCCACGTTGCTTTTCAATTTCCATCCAGTCAGATGTCGCAAATTTCCCAGACTTTTTCCCTTTTACGGTTCCTGCTGAGCGAATCATATTTCCGAACAACAACATTTTCTCTGTCATTGTCGTTTTCCCAGCATCCGGGTGAGAAATAATTGCGAACGTCCGACGCCTTTTCATTTCATCTTTTATCGTCATCGTTATATCCTCCAGTCCTATTCTTAAATCGATTCATTCGAGGGTAGGATATACGTATCACATCGGCATGTTCACTCCATAACAAAAGCCACTCACTCACCGAGTGGCTCCTCAAATTTAAAACTCTCTATCTTGAAAGTTAGCATAATGAGCCACTAAAATCAATATTAGTAATGTATTGTCTAACCATTAAATAAGCGCGTTTGTATGCCCTTTTAGAAATTTGGAGAAAATAGCAGGGTATAAAGGAAGAAAAATACCCCCATCTCCTGTTATAATGAAAAAAAAGACTAGTTAGGATGCAAGCTATGCAGTCATACCTGTTACAACCTAAAGATATCATGAAAATAACGGGCCAAACGTTCTATGAGCGCGGTCTAGAGTATTATAAAAAAGGAAAAGTATACGGTCTTACCCAGAACAGTGCCATCCGTTCATGGCGTGCAGTCGTAACCGGCACTCATGACTATGAAGTACGTGTTTTCTTTTTTGAAGATGAGGACCTTGAAGCACGATGTGAGTGTCCCGCTTATGAGACCTATTATAGTTGTAAGCACATAGCAGCCGTATTATGCGCTATTCGTGGTCAGGCAATTGCTCAAACAACACCTAAACTCAATCCCAAAAAAGAGATAACCGAGCAAAGCCATGACAATCAAATGGACCGTGTATTTGCTATGCGATTATTTGAAACGTTCCGTGATCAGCAAGAAAATCGATACACCAATTCCCATAAGAAAACGTTAAATATTCAATATTATTTACACGTCCAATCGCTTCTTGGCAGTAAAAGCCTTGGCATTGAAGTGAAGTTTGGGGAGGATTATGCTTATGTCATTAAAGATATAAGAAGTCTGCTTCAACATCTTCAAAAAGAAGAGCCCTATCGTATATCGAAAAAATTCACCTACGATCCTGCCGATCATATGCTTGATGAACAGGATCAAAAAATTATTGAAAAACTTTATGGCGCTTATGAGCAAGAACTTTTTTATGACCGTCACTGGAATGCTGGTGAACAGCGTATCCTGACGATACCGCCATCCCTTGCTCCAGAACTATTGCGAGAATTAACACCCCAGTTTTGTGAAGTGGTTGAACGAGGCGAGGTTATAGGTCAAATGGAGCTGATCGAAGACTTTCCAGAGCTTGATTTTTATATAAAAGAAGAGCGCGGAAGGTATCACATGCACATGAATCAGCTTAAAAACTATGAATACTTAAAAGAATACCACCTACTTTATCATGAAGGGCGCTTTTATCCGTTAGATCGCCAAAAAGAAGATGTAATTCGAACACTTCATTCCTTGCTTCCTTATAATTCAAATGGCAACCATACAGTCAGTCAAGTTGATATGGAAGGGATCGTGTCCTATGTTCTACCCGAACTGGAATCGATCGCCAATGTGAATTTAAATGAAACAGCACAATCTAAAATAGTCCAAGAAAAATTAAAGCCCAAAGTGTACCTGGACTTTGAACAATGGGCGTTAACGATCGATGTAAAATTCCATTATGGAGAACACGTCATTCAGCCGTTTAACAACGAGGACGATCATCAGCTTATTATTCAACGCGACCGTGAGACTGAACAAGCGATTATCCATATCATTGAACAAGCTGAATTTAAGTTCGATGGAGAAGCCGTTTATTTGGAGGAAGATGATGCTCTGGATCGCTTTTTAGCAGACTACCTTCCCGAGCTTAATAAACTGGCCGAAGTATACACGTCTTCTTCCATTCGATCACTATTAGAAAACCAAGACCATGAACTCGTTCCGTCTGTAGATATCGAAAGTGATGGAAGTTGGCTTGATGTTCGCTTCGGTATTGATGGAATCTCTGACGAAGATATTACGAATGCATTAAAAGCATCAATCGAACGTAAGCGATACTATCGCCTCTCTGATGGCTCTTTGCTTTCGCTCACATCGGATTCCTTTGAACGATTTCAAACACTGGCAGATGAGCTCGACTTAACTGCTGGTGATATTCATGATTCATCGTTGCAAGTTTCCAAAGCTCGCAGCTTGCAAGTAGATGATGCTTTATCGTTGGAAAAGGAGCAGCGTAACGAACAATTCACTCAACTTGTTCAACGTTTGAAGTCACCACACTCTTTTGATATAGAACCTCCAGCTACCTTAGATGCTGAATTACGTTCCTATCAGCTGACCGGTTTTCGCTGGTTAAAAACCTTATCGACGTATGGACTTGGAGGCGTATTGGCAGACGATATGGGACTCGGAAAAACGGTCCAAAGCATTGCCTTTTTGTTATATGAAAAACAAGAAAATTTAATGGAGTCGCCTGCTCTTATTATTACTCCCGCCTCTCTTGTCTACAATTGGAAAAAAGAAATCGAGAAATTCGCTCCCTCTCTTTCCGTACAGGTAATCACAGGAGAACCTTTAACACGCGGGGAACGAATTCAAAATTCAGATGTTGACATTTTAATTACTTCTTATCCGTTATTGCGTCAGGATATTCCTTTCTATGAGGGGAGAACTTTTCATGCCATGATCTTAGACGAGGCGCAAGCAATTAAGAATGAATCAACCAAAACATCTCAGGCTGTACGCTCTGTTAAAGCCAAGCACCGTTTTGCGTTAAGCGGCACGCCAATTGAAAACTCATTAAACGAACTTTGGTCATTATTCCGAACGATTATGCCGGGCTTTTATACGAGTAAGAAGAAGTTTCTACAAATGAAACCCGAAAAAATCGCTCGAATGACTAGACCCTTTATATTACGACGTATGAAAACAGAAGTCTTAGAAGAACTGCCCGATAAAATTGAAACCGTACAATATTCTGAACTCAAACGTCCTCAAAAAGAAGTGTATTTAGCTTATTTAGAAAAGATTCAATCAGAAGTTCAAGAAACGATTGCGACAAAAGGAATCCAGCGAGGAAAACTTGAAATACTCGCCGGCTTAACCCGACTACGTCAAATCTGCTGTCACCCGAGTCTATTTTTAGAAAACTATGAAGGTGAATCAGGCAAACTTGAGCAGTTAAAAGAACTGGTCTCTGAGCTCAAATCGGGCGGACACCGTGTGCTTATTTTCTCCCAATTCTCAAGCATGCTAAAACTAATGCATGATGAATTAACAGCTACTGGATTGGAAGCCTTCTATCTTGACGGTGGCACGAAAAGTGAACAACGCCTAGAGATGGTAGAACGATTCAATGAAGGAGAAAGAGACGCTTTCTTTATTTCATTAAAAGCTGGTGGAACGGGATTAAACTTAACCGGTGCTGACACTGTCATTCTTTACGATTTATGGTGGAATCCAGCAATTGAAGAGCAAGCGGCCGGCCGGGCTCACCGGATTGGTCAAGAAAAAGTAGTTCAAGTTATTCGGATGATTTCTGAAGGTACAATCGAAGAGCGAATTTTCCAGCTTCAGCAGAAAAAGCGTGATCTTGTTGACCAGATTATCCAACCTGGTGAATCGATGCTTACCTCATTAAGTGAAAATGAAATTCGCGAACTGTTTCAATAATTGAAAAGGCTGCTCCATTGACTGAAAGGGTCATGGGAGCAGCCTTTTTGCTTGGTTTGTGCAGCCTCTAATAACAAAACATTTGTTAATCATTGTCCTGATTTATACGGTGATTTCCGTTACAAAGGATGGCGTTAGAAGGTCCGGGAAATCACTCGCTTTCCGTGGGCATGAGGTGAGCTTCCTCAGGCTACGCCTTGCGGGATCTCACCAATCATGTTCATCCCACTGGAGTCTCGCAATTTCCCGGACCTTCTTGCTTTCGTGAGGAGAACGGAAGCATCAGATGTGGTGCTTCAAGTGAAAAGCATTCCTTACGAGTGAGAATTGTGCTGGAAGGTGCCTTCTTGCATATCGCTTAAAGCTTCGGATTATTCAATAAAAGAATCGTGGTTCCGTTGCTTTTCATCGGAGCATGGGGGATGGGTAGGCATACACATATTTAGAGGGAAAAATAGCAACAGAATTATCGAACCAAATAACATGACAATTGGTAAAGAAAAACGCTTGGACATTTTAATATCCAAGCGTTTTTCTTTATATTTTCTTCTTCAACTAAAGCATCATTTACTTGAAGACTCAGCACGAGAAATGTTGTTTCCGTTATGGTTGAAAGCGTTTGGAGGCAGACGGAAACCTCAGTAATTGGTTCTTCAAATTGTAGGCTATTCATAGATGGAGTTTGCAACTGCACACTTGTACCATATGGTGTAGCTAACACAGAAGACGACTCATGGCAGTAGGGCCGTTCATTAAGGATGGGTGCCTAGGAAACGGGGAGATTCCCAAGCCCACCCCATTCGATGTGTGAGAAACGAATCCCTTTCCCAGAAGGACTATCTTCCACTATCCGTGTTCTATTGCAATGAACCTCTCTATATCAAGGATTTTAATAGGACCGCCCGCTATCAAGATTTGCATGGAAACTTAGGAATGGATGCCTTTTCTTGAAGAGGTATCGAGACACTTATATGGTAAAGGGGCGGAGGGAAACGGTGAGACTCCTATGGGATGTGCGGGACAGCTTAGACCCCACAGGACGAAGTCCGAGGAGGCTCAGCGCCCGCCCCATGGAAAGCGAGCCGTTTCCCGCAGCCCCAAAATTCACACAAACATATCGAATTCAAGTCTTCAACAATCCTGCTAAGTTAGCGCAACAAGCACAACTTCGTCAATGTGCATAACTAGTAGTATGTATACCCTTTTCGTGAGCACCGATATTGATAAGAGTAACAATGGTTGTATGATTGTTAAGACGATCATACAACCATAAAGTGTTGTATTTTAATAAGCAAAAACTGTGTCAACTCTTTCAAGCGGTCACAACCCCTTTACCATTAACGGAACCGTCACTACTGTAAATGGTATAACAGCTAAGAACTTTATTCGTATTAATCAAACCACTCTTTTCTGCAGCTTAAACCAGTAGCCACCTAAAATCATGCCACCGATCACCATCGTTACTGTTGAAATAATCATATGAATAGATGAAGCCAATACAACATTTCCTGTTACAACGATTACAAAGCCAACGACGGCATTCAGTAAAATCGTTACCAAATAAGCCCAGGCTAGCAACTTATGATACTTAAACTTCGTTGCATAAATGACATACCACCAGGCAGCGACAAAGATCACAACCGTTGCCACCCAGTGAAGAGAATAGATCATATTGGCAATCGATTCACTTGTAATTAGATATTCAGCGGCCGGAATATCAAGCAACACGTTACTTGCTCGGCTATGCTTAAAGAAAGCGCCGAGAATGACTTGAGCTACATAGGCAGTAAATCCAAGTAAAAAAGCACGATAGCTCATACTTACAGTTGACCAACTCACATGGTCCAGCTTAATTTTTGTTTCATGAAGGCTATAACTCAACAATACAAGAATGAGCAACAAGACTTGGCTAAAGGTTACGTCAAGTGTCGTAAACCCTGGAGGTGTTCCGAGCAATACATTCAATCCCCCAATAGCTGATTGGAAGATAAGCATGCCTATACTCAATAACGCCAAAATCATAACAGAACGTCTCTTCCGATGGTTTCTTATAGCCCCAACTGCATTAATAAAAGTTAAAACAGCAAGCAAAGGTACCATGAGTCGGTGAGAATATTCTATAAGGATGTGATAATTTGTTAGGTCAGGAAAAATTTGTCCATTACAGACTGGCCACGTCTCCCCGCACGCATCCCCTGAATTAGTAGCAACTACTAAATTCCCGAGTATAAGAGCAAGGAACGTAACCACTGTCGTTACTATTGAAAATTTCTTCATCGTCTTACCTTCCTATCCTATATCTAAAATCATTATTAAAAGAATCTGTCTAACAAATCATATCACGAAATGGAGAATACATAAGGTGAAACCCTCATGAATTTTTTGTGAACATATTCTATACCCTTTACGATCAGCATTATCCTACAGAACCAATGATATGCCATGGTATTTATTTTAAACGATTATGTATATGATTTTCCCATCTGTTATTGTACCGATTGTTTATCAATAGATGCATTAGGGAATTATTTAAACGTTGGAGGAGGAATCAATCAATGAATTATAAAGCTTATGTATTTGACGCATATGGAACCTTGTTTAATGTCCACTCTGTAATCGAAGCCATTCATGAATTTTTCCCAGAGAAGGGTCCACAAATCAGTGAAAAATGGCGAAGCAGTCAAGTCCACTATTTCTTAATTCGTCAGCTCATTGATGATTATGTCCCCTTTGAGACCATTACTCGTTCGGCTCTTCAAGATGCACTTGCCTATTATAACGCAAAAGGCAACGATGAGACCATTGATTATTTAATGAAGCAATATGAAAAATTAAAGCCGTATGAGGAAGTACACTTTCTTAAGAAGCAGCACCCTGATAAGGAGCTAACCATCTTTTCAAACGGAACACGTTCGATGTTAGAACCATTGCTAGAAAACAATCAGTTAACTTCTTCATTTTCCCTGTTAACTGCTGATGACGTGAACGTGTATAAACCTCATCCAAAAGCTTACAAATATGCTCAAGAAAAATTGCAAATTGATCAAGATGATATTCTTTTCTTTTCAAGCAACCCATGGGATATTGCCGGTGCGACTCAGTATGGTTTCCATACCGCATGGGTCAATCGTCAAAATCTCAAATGGCCAGAGTTAGGAGTTAAACCTACTCACACAATTCCGGATCTTTCTGAAATTCCGTCTAAACCATAAAAAACTGCCTCTGAACGTCTAATTAAAATGGACCCTGTAAAACAGACACTGATAAAAAACTACCTATCAGTTTCTCTGTTTTGCA
>NZ_JBHSZV010000063.1:0-1494 GCF_042663045.1 Halobacillus seohaensis
TTTCTCGACGGGCATCCCACCCGCTATATGTTACGACCTATGCTCGGTCGCTCCAGGAGTCTCCACCTTCCCCACCGCCCCTTGCCGTATGTTTTTATCGGAATCATGCCGTTCTACCGTTACTGTTAAAGTATGAGATATCTGTATATCTATTGAGCCACTTAGATATGTTGTTAAAAAACGTGGTATGGCTAGGAGCTTAACTGGCATGTATGCCTACTCTTGTAAAACCATTTCCAAATTTACATTACAGGTTAATTTGATGTCCTAAGTGGAACATTTCAATGGCAATAATTACACAGCCCCACGATTCTCACGTATGAAGCTTCTGCTCACGTGAAGATGTTTCCGTTCTCCTCACGAAAGCAAGAAGGTCCGGGAAATTGCGAGACTCCTGTGGGATGAACATGATCGGTGAGATCCCGCAAGGCGTAGCCTGAGGAAGCTCACCTCATGCCCACGGAAAGCGAGTGATTTCCCGGACCTTCTAACGCCATCCTTTGTAACGGAAACCCACACTTTTATTAAACAAACTGGGGCGTTAGTTCAATAACTCTAATATCTAAGAAGAACCAAAACACACATTTTTTTACTCATTAAAATGTATGTTTTGGTTCTTTGTTATTCACCTTCACCGTATGAATCAGGACAATGATTAACAGATGTTTTGTTATTAGAGGCTGCAATTCACTATAAAATGGGGATGATAATTTCCAGTAAAGTGTGTGTCAGTTATTTTAGCAGAAACTGTTTCATTTTAAATGACGGGCACAAGTGGCTTTTGGTGGACTTTCTGCTTTTTCTGTTCCAAAAGTAAGAGCATAAGCGTGGATATACATTCCGCATGAATCAAAAGGAAGATTTCCTTTTTACATTAAGAAAGTGATTCACAGAAGCCCACAGAATTGAAACTAAAGATAAAAGCAGGCTATCGATAACTCTCGATAGCCTGCTTTTATATCTGGGAAAAGGAAAATCCTTTTATATGTATAATTGGTTGCGGGGGCAGGATTTGAACCTGCGACCTCCGGGTTATGAGCCCGACGAGCTGCCGAACTGCTCTACCCCGCGATAATGTGGGCAACTATTATAAGTTCCCATAAGATGAAAATAAACAATGTGGCAACGTCCTACTCTCACGGGGATCGACCCGGCTACCATCGGCGCTGAAGAGCTTAACTACTGTGTTCGGCATGGGAACAGGTGTGACCTCTTCGCTAACACCACCACATCATGATTCATTTGATCTCTCAAAACTGAACAACCAACCAAGTACGTCTTCCGAGGGAGACAGCTTTCCGCTATCCGTAGATAACATCCAGCCGTTCCCTTTTCCTTAGAAAGGAGGTGATCCAGCCGCACCTTCCGATACGGCTACCTTGTTACGACTTCACCCCAATCATTGGCCCCACCTTCGGCGGCTGGCTCCAAAAGGTTACCTCACCGACTTCGGGTGTTGCCAACTCTCGTGGTGTGACGGGCGGTGTGTACAAG
>NZ_JBHSZV010000064.1:0-11879 GCF_042663045.1 Halobacillus seohaensis
CAGAAGCTTCATACGTGAGGATCGTGTGGGGTGGTGATGCTCTATTCTATAGCATAGGTAAGACACATTCTCCTATGCCGGGGGGGATTCGTTCATTGCGATTTCCCGGACCTTCTTGCTTTGTGAGGAGAACGGAAGCATCTTCACGTGAGCAGAAGCTTCATATGTGAGAATCGTGGGGTTGTGTAATTATTGCCATTGAAATGTTCCACTTAGGACATCAAATTAACCTGTAATGTACATTTGGAAATGGTTTTACAAGGGTAGGCATACACGCCAATTAAGCTCCTAGCCATACCGCTTTTTTTAACTAGTAGCTCAATAGATATAACAGACACCTCATACTTTAACAGTAACGGTAGAACGGCATGATTCCGATAGAAACATACGGCAAGGGGCGGTGGGGAAGGGGAAGACTCCAGTGGGATACGCGGGTTAGATGAGACCCCGGAAGGCGCCAGCCTGAGGAGGCTCAGCGCACGCCCACGGAAAGCGACTCCTTCCCCACCGCCCCTTTCTCCACACAATCATCTCCCAATCGAGTCTTCAACAATACTGCCAAGTTAGCGCAACAAGCACAACTTCGTCAATGTGCATAACTATTAGTATGTATACATTTTTCGCGAGCATCATATCGATAAGAGTAACAGTGGTTGTATGATTGTTAAGACTATCATACAACCACTGTTACAAATAAAAGGGAAGTCCTTAACTGGAAAAAAGTGTTGCATTTAATAAGCAAAAACTGTGTCAACTCTTTCAAGCGGTCACATCTATACAATATAGAAGGAAAACGGATTGAAATCGGGTTGAAAAAGGAGTCAAATAGAGGGAATGCCCCTCTGTTGACTCCTTTTTTGTGTGTATATTTAGTGCATAACCGGTACCAGGTACACCGATTGAATTGTGTGGTACCAGGTACGTTTTCCGTTGTTAACTGTCAAAAGACTTTTTACCTACTTTTTCTTTTTTGTTTTAATAGATCCATGTATAATATATGGCGGATATTAAATGTTATTTAATCTATCCAGAAAGATAATTTACATAAGAGGTGAATGAATGTTTAATCGTTTGATCTACTCGCGTCTAATGTTAGTTGGTTTTGCGGTAGTAGGTTTAGGAGTAGGAGTATGTTTTCCGACAATAGTTTCTCCATTTATACAAGTGGATGACCCTTGGATTTTTTATCTGTTATGTATCTTCACAGGCCTGGCATTAGGTTTGGTGAATTATGCTTCTTATATTTACATAGCTAATACTCTTTCTAAGAAAATATTAAAAGTTCTTGTTTGTGTTAGAAAAGGGCAATTAGATAAAAGAATTCATCTGGATAGTCAAGGTCCATTTGGCAATGTAGCTAATGAAATAGACCTTATGTTAGACGATTTGCAAATTTTCACAAAACAAGCGAAACATGACAGTTTGACTGGACTTCCGAACCGTAACTATTTACAGGATTTTATAGAAAAAAGAAGATCCTCCGATTCAAACTCTACGTTAGTTTTAGCTTTTATTGATCTCGACGAGTTTAAAGAAGTTAATGATACTTATGGTCATCTATATGGTGACGAATTACTTATGGATATAGCTAATCGTTTGTTAAAATATGTGCAATCACATGAAATGTTAGCCAGAGTCGGTGGTGATGAATTTATTTATGTTTCTGAGAATAAAAACACTTCCGGAATTGATGGATGGGCAAATGAATTCTTGCAATTGTTTGAACAACCCTTTCTAGTAAAAGGTCAACACATTTTTGTTAAACCGAGTGTGGGCGTTAGTGTGGCGGATAATTGTGATAAAAGTTTGGAAGATTTAATAGAAGAAGCGGATAAAGCAATGTATATGGACAAAAGAAAGGAAAGACCTTCAGATTTTATTTATCGAGAAGGACAAAACGGTATAAATGTTTAAAAAATAGTAATTGGATCAACCACATCATAGTATTTATTACAATATTTATCTATCAGGTCGATAATATAAGTAAGAAAGAAATTCAAAAAAATGTCAGGTAGACTAATAAACACGTACAACGTCGTATTTTGTCTGGAGATGTGGTTGAATTGGAGCAATGGATTGTTATTCAAGAATTTTACAACGTAAAGTTAGTCATAGCTTCTGTGCTGATCGCTATTTTAGGGTCCTATCTTGCTTTGGAGCTTAATCAAAAAATATCCTCCCTTGGTTATTTGAATAAGAAAACACTTTTGTTAGCCTCTTTTATTTTAGGAGTATCAGTGTGGAGTATGCATTTTATCGGCATGTCAGCTTTTAGCTTACCTATTCATCTCTCCTATAACTGGAGGTTAATGCTTTTATCGATGGTTCCTATTTTGGCTACTACGTTAATTGTTTTCTACACTTTATATCTAACAACATACAAATGGTGGAAAATTCTTTTATCTGGATTGTTACTAGGGATAGGTATATCAAGTATGCATTACATTGGAATGAAAGCAATCAATTTTGAAGGGTTTATACAATATAATTGGACGACTTTTTTTCTTTCAATATTTGTAGCGACACTTATATCATTTTTGGCTTTTTGGATATTTCATAGTTTTCGATATATAAAAAATCGCGGTCTATTACTTTCCGTTGCTACGCTGCTAGGATTAAGTGTATCAAGTATGCATTACCTGGGGATGGAAGCCACCGAATTCTGTCTACCTGTAGGAATGTCTTCTGAGATTGAAGATGGTCCTGTTTCGTCATATCATATGTATGGGTTTATATTTACTGGCATTATATTCATCATTCTCGTATTTATATTAGCTTATCTTCATCTAGGCAGGCGAGCATTAAAGCGCCTCGCTTATCAAGATCTTTTAACTGGATTATACAACCGACACTGGGTAAATAAATATTTTGAAAGTCGGATGAATTCATCTTTTGATAAAAATAAACAACCAATCTTAATACTTAGTGATGTTGATAATTATAAATGGATCAATGAAACGTTTGGATATGAAACTGGTGATGAGCTTCTTCAATTATTTGCTCATCGTCTCAGAGAGTGTGCGGAGGAAAAAGATCTTGTTATTCGTTATGATGGCAATCAATTCTTAATGATCAAAGATATGGATTTAGACTACAGCGAAGAAGCTGAAGCAAAAAAAATGATCGATATATTAAGTGATTCTTTTACGATAAATGATGAATCCATCAAAGTGACGTCAACCTTAGGTGTAGCATTACCCAATAAAAAAGATAGTACTAAAAAGATGATACGAAGTGTGGAACAAGCACTGAAATTTGGTAAGGACCAAGTGAGAACAACCTATACGATATTTGATGAAGAACTTCACTCAGAAAAGCGAGAAATTGAAATGGTTGAAGCCCTAAAACAAGCAGTAGAGCATATGGATGGTTTTTATTTAACATACCAACCCAAGATTCACTTGAAGTATCGCTCAGTTAGGAGTGCAGAAGTTTTACTTCGCTGGAATGATAAGTCTTTAGGACAAGTATCACCGGGTGAATTCATACCAATTGCAGAGAAAAATGGGCTTATCCAACCGATTACAATGTGGGTAATTGAAACAGCAATTTTGCAATTGAAAGAGTGGAAGAGTAACCATATGGGGATCAATGCGTTATCGATTAATTTATCAGCGGTTCACTTTCAGCTTGAAGAATCGAATGAAAAAATCAATCACCTTTTTCAAAAGTATCACATAGACCCAAACGATGGTTCGATTGAATTTGAAATAACCGAATCAGCTGTTATGAAAAATATCGATCGTGGAGTAGAAATGGTTAAAGAATTAAAAGGACAGGGATTTACCATTGCATTAGATGATTTTGGTACAGGACTTTCCTCCTTAATGTATTTAAAAAAGCTGCCAGTAGATACCTTGAAGCTTGATAAAAGTTTTATGGATGGGGTGCCAACCATAAAAAAAGATAATATTTTATTAGAAATGTTAGTCAACATGTCGGAAGGGTTAGGTATGACTTTGATTGCAGAAGGTATTGAGACAGAAACCCAGCATAATTTTTTGAAAAAGTTTGGTTCTGTTTATGTGCAAGGTTATTACTATGGCAAACCCATGACCTCATCAGAATTTCAAAGATACCTACAAGACATTATAACGAACAATGATCAACTATCAGAACAAAATTATGGGTAACACAATTTCAAAAAGGAGTTTATGCGATGCAACAACAGATCACACCATACTTAACATTTAATGGCCACGCGAAAGAGGCTATCGAGTTTTACAAAACGGTATTGGATGCGGAAGTTACTGATCTTCAAACATTTGGTGAAACCAAATTTGAAACTCCGCCGGAATTAGATCATCGTATTTTGCATGCACGTTTGCAAAAAGGACCCATACTTCTTATGTTTTCTGATAATTTTTCTGGCGAGGATGCACAGGTAGGAAGTCAAATTTCACTCGTTATGGAACTGAAAGATGAAGAAGAAATTAAACGGATATATCATTCATTTTGTGAAGAAGGAACAATCTTTATGGAATTACAAGATACCTTCTGGGGAGCAACTTTTGCTAAGGTTAAAGATAAATTCGGTATTACATGGGATCTTAATTTACAAAAATAAAATTCAAAAAGAAGTCAGGGCTGAATTTTCGGCCCTGACTTCTTTTTGAATTGTGTGGTACCAGGTACCTTCGTTCTGTTACTATTATTTCTGTTTAAACGGCCACCACACGCCTTTTCCGAACGAGACAGTAATCGCTGGAATAAGTAGTGGTAAAATAATTAATCCATATAACAACAATCCTGTTATAACAATGGTTGCAATTTGTACTAAGCTCAGTACACCAGATGGCATCATCGCTCCAAATGTTCCAGCTAGAATGATAGCTGCCGTGATCACGACGGTTCCCATCTTAGACATCGACTTCATCATTGCCCCCTCTAAGCTTACTTTCGCTTCTTCATTGAAACGATCAAGTAGGAAGATAGAATAATCAACTCCTAAGGCGACGAGCATAACAAATCCGAAGAAAGGTACAGCCCATGTAATTCCATCGTAACCAAGTCCATTGACAAAAATGAGCTCTGCAATGGAAAGTGACGTGTAATACGTGAGTAAAAGAGAGCCAATCATATAAAGTGGCATAATCATAGATCGGAACAAGATCGTTAGTACGATAAACAATCCAATTAGCATAATTACAACCGAGCGAGTAAAGTCACTTTGGGCTATATCAGATAGCTCTTCATTAATACTAGAAACACCATTATAAGCAATTGTCATGTCCTCTAGAGGTGTTCCTATCACCTCATTTTCGACTGCTTCTTTAATAGCAGTAGTTGTTTCAATGGCTTCAGGAGAGTAAGGATTATCTTTTAATATAACCTCTAATAAAATACCTGACTGTTCACCAAATGCATAACGATCCAACGCTGGCTGAAAGTCTTCGTTCTCTAATGTTCCTTCAGGAATATAGACGCCAGTGTCTCGAATTGAATCAGAATCTCCCATCCCACTTAATAGATTAGTAGATTCATCAAGGCCACTTTTAATTTCTTCCAAGCCATCAATTGAAGATCCTACGCCATTAGCTAATTCACTAAGTCCGTTTTTGAGTTCGCTTATTTGGCTTGCTTGCCCTTCAATTTGAGAGGAAGCCCCGGAAAGAGACTGTTCGATTTGGCTCAATTGTCCTTGAACCTGTGCTAACTGTTCAGCGGCTTGATTTACATCCTGAGATTGTTGCATCCCTTGGCTAATCGCGCCTAACTGTTGATTGATTTGCCCTAATCCCGCAGAGGCTTCAGAAAGTCCACCAACTTCTTCTGTTGAAGAGGATGGGAGCTCATTCGAAATACTTTCGAGTTGACTCTGTATTTCTCCTAGCCCTGATTGGGTTTCATCAATGCCGTCCCGCATATCGGCGAGTCCGTTGGCAATCTGTTGAAGCTGCGTATCAGCATACAAATCTTCAATAACCTCACCAGTTGGTCGTGTCACTGTTCGAACGGCATCTACATGTTCATTTTTCAAAATTTCTTTACTTAATGATTCAAGGTATGGTGTTGTGTCTTCTGTAACAATATCTTTCTCGTCTTTTATTATAATGTTTAGCGGGAGTGATTCTCCTTGGCCAAATCCTTCTTCTATGGCATTAAGTCCTTTAACAGAATCATAACCATTTCCAATCTCATCGACGGTATTAAAGGATAGGTCGCCATCGTAAGTTAATAAAAATGGAACGGTGATTACCGCTACGACTAGTAATGAGCGAATTGGTCGTAATACGGAGAATTTGCTCATCCAAGTCCACATTTTGCTGTCTTTGTGAGAAGCGGAATTTTTTGCTGGCCAAAATAGTTTGTCTTTTAGAATGGCCATAAAGAATGGGACGAGTGTGTACAGTACAATTAGTAATACTGCAATACCTACGGCTACACCGACTGAGGATTTAAATATCGGGAACTCGGCAAATCCTATTGCACTAAAGCCGATAAATACTGCAGCTCCACTAATGAATAGGGTGCGGCCCGCCGTTTTATACGTGTTAATGATTGCCGTCTCTGTTGTGTGGCCGTTTGTGAGTTCTTCTTTGTATCGACTAAGTAATAGAATGCAATAGTCCGTTCCGATTCCAAACAGTACGGCTACTAAAAATATTTGCGTATAGTTAGATACGGGAAATCCGAACCAATCTATGAAAAAGGAAACGATAGACTGACTTAGCAAATAGGTGACTCCAACGGCAACTAGTGGAATAATTGGTGTCACAATGGAACGGAAAACAGCTAATAATAATACGAAAATCAGAACGACGGTAATAACTTCGGTACGTTCTAAGCCTTCCTGACTGCTTTCATTCACATCTTGGTCGATTATAGTTTCGCCCGTTACATAGGAGGTCATTTCTTCATTAGCTAAAATATCAGACTGAATGGTATCAGCTAACTCATTAATTTCTTCGGAAGATCCACTTACGGTAATAGGGAGAAGGATGGTTTGTTCGTCTTCCGATACAAGTTGATCTTCGGTTTCTTCGCTTTCAAAAGGGTTTAAAACTTCATCAACGGGTTCACCCATTGCTTCGATTTTCTCCAAGGTTTCGGTAATCGATTGTCGGTTGTCTTCCTGAAGAGGGTTTTCTAGGTCATAAACGATTGATATTGTTTCATCATTAGCCCCTGCCTCTTCTAAAATCTTTGCTGCAATTTCGGAATCTGCATCCTCTGGCAATTGAAAGTTACCGGCGTCTTCGGCCTGTTCGGTTAAATTGGGAGCAGCTAAGAATAGTGCTACAGTAATAACTAGAACAAGAGCTGCTACATACCATTTAAATCTTAGTATTTGTTTCATTCATATCCTTCCTCAACTTTTAAAATATTTCTTAGCTTATGAAAGATTCGAATAAATTCTTCAATTTCCGAATCTTCGAGCCCGTCTTGTAAAATGTTCTCAATATATTGATAGACGACTTCGTTTGATTGTTGGATTAATTCTTTTCCTTTGTTTGTTAACTTTATGGTTTTCCCGCGCTGGTCGCTTTCCGATCCTGCAATTTCAACAAGTCCTTTACTGCTTAGTTTTTTCACTCGGTTGGAGACGGCGCTCTTATGCACCCCTTGCATAGCTGCAAGTCTTCCAGGTGAAACATCCTCTTTAGATATAATTTGCAACATTTGTAGTTGTTCTGGTGAGTAGGTATGGAAGATTTCGTGATCAATTGATTTGATCACTCTTTCTGTACCGTAGATCATGACTTCTTTAAATAAATCAACAGCTAAATCTAAACGTTTGTTCAATGAAAAGCATCCTCCTTAGTTTAGGGTATCAACTAAAAATAGTTTACACCCTGAACTATATGCTTGCAACTATTTAACTTATGCTTCATTGAAAAAATCCAATACTTTTCTTTAAAGGTATTTGCGATTGTTGCGGGTCTGGCCAGCAGGAGTCTCACCGTTTCCTCCGACCCTATTACTCTACTTTTACTAACGGAAGCATCTTTTTTCACAACTCTCTATTCCCTATACGGTATTAACGTAATAACAATTATTTCAAATCTACATATCAAGACCTTCATAATTCTTCTGTTTTTTCGTAAATAGGAGAATAATATATTAATAGAGTGTATTTATTAGAAAACACAATGTTATATGCCGAAAATAGCAAATTAAGAAGAAGTAAGGCGGAAAATGGTGTTATTCAGAATATTTACATTATTGTTAATATTTGAGATAATTAAAATTGAATATAAAAAGGGGGAGACTAGATGAAGGGTAAAAAGTTTGGTTGGATTCTAGCAAGTGCACTACTTTCGATTTTATTAGTAGGTTGTGGAACTTCTGAATCGTCAGGAGATGGAGATTCTGGTGGAGAAACATATACCGTAGCTACCGATAACAACTTTGTTCCTTTTGAATTCTTAGACGAAGAAACAGGTGAGATGGAAGGATTCGATATGGATCTTATTCGCGCAATTGCTGATGAGGCAGGTTTTAATGTCAAAATAGAAGCAATGAAGTTTGATGGTGTTGTAACCGGTATGCAACAAGGAAAATATGATATTGGTATCGCTGGAATGACGATTACAGAAGAGCGGGCAGAAACCATAGACTTTTCGGACCCTTACTATGATGCAGGTTTAATGTTAGCTGTACACAGTGATAATACAGATATTGAATCTGAGGACGATTTAGCTGGAAAAACAGTAGCGACTCGTTCTGGTACTACAAGTGAAACCTATTTACAGGATAATCACCCTGATGCAGAAGTTGAAACCTTCCCTGGAATTGTAGAAGCTTATATGGATCTTCAGGCAGGCCGTGTAGATGCTGTTATGTATGATGTGCCAAATGTACAGTATTATGTTGCGAACGATTCGGAAGAAGAGCTGAAAACTGTCGGAGGCATCCTTCAAGGTGAACAGTATGGAATTGCTTTTCCACAGGATTCTGAAATTGTAGACGATGTTAACGAAGCTCTTGCAACATTGATTGAAAACGGTGGATATGATGATGTCTATGAGGAATGGTTTGGAGAGCGCAAATACGGTACAGAATAATTAAAATATTCAGAGCGTAGCAAGTTATGGCTTGTTACGCTTTTCCATTAGTAAATACAACTTACAAAATACTAACTAAATAGCCAGGACATAAGGGGAGTAAAATACATATGGATGCCTTCATGGAAAGCCACTACATTCGAGTTATGCCCTTCTTATTAGAAGGTGTAGTTTATACATTACTTATTACAGGTGTGGGTTTATTCTTTGGTTTTATTTTAGGGGCAATTTTCGGACTGGCACGATTATCCAAAAACAAAATTATTTATGGGATAGCTTCTATTTATGTAGAAGTGTTACGTGGTACTCCAATCTTAGCTCAGATATTATTTATATATTTTGGTCTCCCAGATGTACTGGGGTTTAATATTGATAAAATTACAGCTTCGATTATAGCCATTGCAATAAATGCAGGCGCGTATATAGCGGAAATTGTCCGTGGGGCAGTATACTCTATCGATAAAGGACAAAGTGAAGCTGGTCGTTCTATAGGTTTAACTAGAGGTCAAACGATGCGTTACATAATATGGCCTCAAGCCTTTAAACGGATGATTCCTCCACTAGGAAATCAGTTTGTTATCAGCTTAAAAGATACTTCTCTTTTCTCGGTAATAGCGGTTGGTGAATTGCTGTATATGGGACAACAATACTACGGTATAACATTTGCTGCTTTTGAAGCACTAACCATGGTATGTCTTATGTATTTATTAATTACAATTCCAACTTCTGTTTATTTACGAAGAGTAGAAAGGAGACTGGATGTGTAATGATAAAAGTAAAAGATTTGCATAAATCTTTCGGGGATAATGAGGTACTTAAAGGCATTAGTCTAGAAGTCGAACATCAAGAAGTAGTATGTGTGATCGGGCCCTCAGGTTCAGGGAAAAGTACGCTGCTTCGTTGTCTAAACCTCTTAGAGGAAGTAACTGGTGGGGAAGTTTATATTGAAGGAGAAAACTTAACGGATAAGAAGGTAAATATCAATGAAGTGCGTTCACGAGTCGGAATGGTTTTTCAACATTTTAATTTATTCCCTCACATGACAGTACTGGAAAACATTACTCTAGGACCGAAAAAGATCCAAGGAGCGACTAAAGCCGAAGCGGAAGAAGCAGCTGGTCCCCTATTGAAGAAAGTAGGGTTGTCTGATAAAGCCAATATGTATCCTGAGAGTTTATCAGGGGGACAAAAACAACGTGTTGCAATCGCTCGCTCTCTCGCTATGAACCCAAAGATCATGTTATTTGATGAACCTACTTCCGCTCTGGATCCAGAATTAGTTGGTGATGTGCTGGATGTTATGAAAAATTTAGCAAAAGAAGGCATGACAATGGTTGTGGTCACTCACGAGATGGGGTTTGCCCGTGAAATGGGAGACCGTGTAATATTTATGGATGAAGGCGTTATAATGGAAGAGAATATTCCTGAAAAACTATTTGGTGATCCTGATAATCCAAGAACTCGTGAGTTTTTAAGTAAAGTGCTATAAAAGGAAAATGACACTTGGAGATTCGTTCCCAACGGTTAAACAATGAATCGTAGGTTACATCTCAATCACATTATTTTCACTATTAAATTCAAATAAAAATGGCTTGGAGAAATATCCAAGCCATTTTTATTTCTACTATCCTTTGTTAAACTAAAGCCCCAGATTGTGGAATAAAAGAATGGCGGTTCCGTTGCTTTTCATCGGAGAATGGGGGATGGGAAACCACTCGCTTTCCGCGGGGAAGACAGCAAGCCTCCTCGAGCTAAAGCTCTGCGGGGTCTCGCCAGTCTATCCTTTCCCGCAGGAGTCTCGCAGTTTCCCATCCCCCATGACTATGAAGAGTGGAACGGAACCCTCTTATGAAAATCGTGGGGGCTGCGTAATTATTGCCAACGAGGTTTTTTCAACGCTTAATAGGTACACTTCATATAAACAGGCTATCTAGACCTGATTTTTAACAACTTACCTAATGTCTCAATAGATCTGTGAGATGGCATATTCTAGTCTATATCAGTATACAATTGCTGTTATAACAGATCCCTCATACTTTAAGAGTAATGGTAGAACGGCTCCGATTCCGATGAAAATATACGGCAAGCGACTCCTTCCTCACTGCCCCTATCCTCACACCATTATCTCGGAATCGAGTCTTCAACAATCCTGCCCTTATGTGGAAGACAGTTTCGCGACATTCCGGTGGTTTCCGTTACCGAGGATGGCGTTAGAAGGTCCGGGAACTCACTCGCTTTCCATGGGCACGTGGTGAGTTTCCTCAGGCTACGCCTTGCGGGATCTCACCGATCATGTTCATCCCAGCTCTTACGCCTTATAAGGACGAAGGCTACATCTAGTTCATCAATCCTATCAGGCGTTATCCAGCGCCTAGCGGCTAGTGAGACTTCCCTCGCTTCTGTACGATAAGTCAACATCGAATCACGGTGTTCTTCGTGTTTCCTTTATCTCCGACAGCTCAGTCCAGTCCATACGCCGCTGACCAAGGCGCCTCCGCTTTTAAAAGTGGAGTCTCGCGATTTCCCGGCCCTCCTTGCAATTGTGAGGCAGACGGAAACCTCAGTAATTGGTTCTTCAAATTGTAGGCTATTCATAGATGGGAGTTTGCAACTTCACACTTGTTCCATATGGTGTAGCGAACACAGAAGACGACTCATGGCAATAGGGCCGTTCATTAAAAGCAAAGGATGGGTGGCTAGGAAACGGGGAGATTCCCAACCCCCCCATTCGATGTGTGAGAAACGAATCCCTTTCCCAGAAGGACTATCTACATGCAAACTTAGGAATGGCTGCCTTTTCTTGAAGGGGTATCGAGACACTTATATGGTAAAGGGGCGGAGGGAAACGGTGAGACTCCTATGGGATGTGCG
>NZ_JBHSZV010000065.1:0-5533 GCF_042663045.1 Halobacillus seohaensis
GTGAAGGGCTCCCGCTTACTCGACTGGGATACGCGGGTTAGATGAGACCCCGGAAGGCGCCAGCCTGAGGAGGCTCAGCGCACGCCCACGGAAAGCGACTCCTTCCCCACAGCCCCTTTCTCCACACAATCATCTCAGAATCGAGTCTTCAACAATACTGCTAAGTTAGCGCAACAAGCACAACTTCGTCAATGTGCATAACTATTAGTATATATACATTTTTCGTGAGCATCATATCGATAAGAGTGTGTATGATTGTTAAGACGATCATACACACTCTTACAAATAAAAGGGAAGTCCATAACTGGGAAAAAGTGTTGCATTTAATAAGCAAAAACTGTGTCAACTCTTTCAAGGCGGTCACACCACTATCGCAAGAACGTCATCTGGGGTCAGGTCTCTCATCCTCAACAACCATCGATCACTAGTATCGCAGAAGGCCCTGACCCCACTTCTCATCCAGAACACCACATCCAGCTGACGCTCCCAGCTCTACACAAGGTAAAGGAAATCGGTTTTAGGTAGCCAGTTTCAAAACAAGAATGACATCACCCGACCCTTACAAACTTATCTACACAATCCGACAGAATCTTCGGAACTTCGTTTACTTTTCATATTAAGCAATTTATAATAGAAGTGTAACTCCAATCAATGTGTGAATAGGTCATTGGATTTGTTTTTTATTAAAACTAAAGTCTCATCTGTATCATACAGAAGAGCACCTATTCAAATATAAACTCATATGTTTACAACTCACGCGGGGGTAATATGTTACATAATAGCTTATCTAAACAATTATTAATCTGGGTGGTATTATTATCAGTTTTTATTCTAAGCTGTAGTATCATCCTTTTTGTGATTCAAAATAATATTTTTTCGAATTATTCTGAGAAACAAGAAGGTATTGAAGAAAAGTACACCTATGTTGAAAGTATTGATGACACAGTTCATGAAGCTGTTTTTGATTATAGTCGTTTTGTTAATTCAGAAAATATGTCTTATTTGGATTTCCAACAACAATATGAGCAAACCATTTACGAAGACCTTCAAGATTTGAAAGAAATGAGTACTAGTGAAGCTGATGAAACATATATAGAAGCCACTGAATCCTTCCAACGTTATTACTTCAAGGATATACTACCTTTAACAACTTCATATGTACAAGATAATCAAACCGAAAAAATTTCCTCTCTATTTAATAATACTAATTTTAACGATGAAATTAACCAGATTAATAACGAATCTGATAAGTATGAATCGAATTTGGATGATCAAATGAGTCAGACAATTGACGCTTTTGATCGTAATAGGCATCTAATTGACATCGCTGTTTTCACTTATATTATCGTTATATTATTTACGGTATTTATTATCGTACGAATTATATCACGACGTATTGGCTCTCCGTTAAGAGAGTTGTCACAGGCAGCCAATCAACTAAGTGCTGGCGAACGTAATGTTTCGGTTAAAGCTTTGAATCGTCATGATGAGTTAGGCGCTTTATCAGAGGCATTTAGAAGAATGATTAGTAAAATTAGAAGATCCGAAGTAGCCGAACAGCAATTGAATAAAGAACTATCAGAAAAAAATACTGATTTAGAACAACTTGTATACATTGCTTCTCATGATCTGCGGTCTCCGTTAATTAATATTCAAGGTTTTAATAAAGAGCTTCAAGCTAGCTTTAAGGAAATTGACTCTGCGCTGCAAAGTGATCAGGATATTGATGACATCAGAAAACAAGTAGCTCCTTTAATAGAAGAAGACATTCCAGAGGCCTTCTATTATATCGTCGCTAGTACCGATAAAATGGACGCACTGCTTAATGCTTTATTAAGACTTTCAAGGATCGGAAGACAAAGACCGGATATTCAACCGTTAGATATGAATCAAATGATATCAGAAGTCGTAAAAAACTATGAATTTCAAGCAAATGAAAGCAATATTCGTTTAGAAGTCGGCGACCTTCCCCAAGCAATGGGAGATGCGGGTCTTATTGATCAGGTGATATCCAATTTGATCGGCAATGCCCTTAAATTTCTACATCCTGATCGCGCTGGAATCGTCAAAGTGTATGGTTATGTGGAGAATGAGCAAGCCATTTATTGTGTGGAAGATAACGGGATTGGGATATCAGAACAATATCAGCAACAAATTTTTAATTTATTTGAAAAGATAGATCCTTACGTAGATGGTGAAGGGTTAGGATTAACAATCATGCGCAAAATCTTGGAACGCCACGCAGGAGAAATTTGGGTAGAATCTGAACTTGATATGTACAGTAAGTTTTATTTTTCATTACCAAAAGTAGCACAGGGTAAGACAGGAAAGGATGAACAATGATGGATGAAAATATTAACAACGTTGTCGTGATTATTGCTGAAGATGATGATGGACATGCTGCACTTATTAAAAAGAATTTGAAACGTGGCGGGATTTCCAATGAAACCATGCGTTTTAAAAATGGTGAAGAAGTATTGGATTTTCTATTTAAAAAAGGTAAAGGAGATCAAATGCAGTCTGGTTTTTCATACTTACTGCTGTTAGACATGCGAATACCCAAGGTTGATGGCATGGAAGTCCTCCGTCAAGTCAAAAATGATGAAGTGCTACGCAAAATGCCTGTCATTATGCTCACTACCACCGATGATCCTACTGAAATAAATAAATGTCACGAAATAGGTTGCAATAGTTATGTTGTCAAACCTATTAATTATAATGATTTTATACATGTCATCCAACAACTTGGTATTTATATAAAAATTGTAAAAGTTCCTCCCATGGATGAAGAACAGGAGGTGGAAGATTGATAAGTTCTTCCTCCCATATGGCACATACGAATCATGTAATCGTCGCAGAGGATGACCTTGGATTAAATAAACTTATTCAGAAGAACCTAAGAGATACAGGTTATACGGTCAAAGGTACAACGAGTGGGTTGGAAACGATAGAATATACTGAGCAATATCAAGACTGTATTCTCGTCTTGGACTATTCCCTTGCCGATATGAAAGGAAATGAATTAATAGAGACTCTTATGTCTAAACAAATAGATATCCCGTTTATTATGATGACAGCCAATACAGATCTCCAGGTAGTATTAGAGATGATGAAGTTGGGTGCCTTTGATTATATAATCAAAGATTCCAACTTACTTGAACTTTTACCTAGAACAGTAAATAAAGTTGTCGACCAATTGGAAACTAGGAGTAAATTAACGGCATCACTTGAAGAGGTAAAAGAAGGTGAAAAGCAATATCGGGAATTAATCGAACTTTCGCCAGATGCCATTCTCGTTTTTCATGATACGAATATTCTTTATTCTAACCATCAGGGAGCGGTTCTTTTCGGTGAAACAACTGAAAAATTAACAGGGAGAAGTATGTTAGATTTTATCGATCTAAGATATAAGGAGGATTTTAAGGGATTATTAGAAAAAATGGAAAATGATAATATGGAGACAGAGTCTTCTTTTATTCAAGAGTCCTTTCATCGTCAGGATGAACAAGTACGTGATATAGAAGTGAAAGCTACGCCTATTAGCTTTAATGGACAATCAGCAACATTGGCTATTATTCGAGATGTGACAGAACGTAGATTAACTGAGGAATCCCTACAACAAAGCTTACAAGAAATTGAATTACTATCAAGTGCTGTTGAAAAGTTAACTATCGGAATGGTGATTACCGATCCTAACCAAAAAGATAATCCTATTGTATATGCCAATTCTCACTTCTATGAATTGACTGGCTATTCTTCTGAAGAACTCATAGGTCAAAATTGCAGAATGCTTCAAGGTGAAGGGACTGATCCTTTATCTGTGAGAGATATAAGAGAAGCTATTACAAATTCCGAGCCTATATCCACTGAGATCTTAAATTATCGAAAAGATGGATCCCCATTTTGGAATGAATTGCAATTAACACCTATTTATAATTCCAGTGGTGACCTGATGCATTATATTGGTCTTCAAAAAGATATATCAGACAGAAAACGAGCAGAAGAAGAAATTGAAACTATGGCTTATTACGACTCGCTTACAGAATTGCCCAATCGACGCTTGTTTCTCGATCGGTTGAATCAAGCCCTTAATGAAAGAATACGAGACGGGCAAGGGTTAGCTGTCATAATGATTGATCTAGATCGTTTTAAAATTGTAAATGATTCTCTAGGTCATTACGCTGGCGACATCATCTTGCAAGACCTTGCCTCGCGTTTGAATCACCATATCCGAAAAAGTGATACTTTAGCTCGTTTGGGTGGAGATGAATTTATCTTGCTAATACCAAGCATCACTTCCACAGGAGATGTGAATACGATTTGTCGTCATTTACAAGATGCCATGTTTCATCCTTTTCATGTGGAAGAACGAATCTTTGATCTGAGTCTGAGCATAGGGATAAGCACATTCCCTGAAGGTGGAGCAAATAGTAACACTCTAATAAAAAATGCAGATATCGCAATGTATAGTTCTAAAGAACAGGGACGTAATAGGTATCAATGGTTCACCTCGTCCATGGATGATATGGTCATTGAAAAAGTTAACATTGAAACATCTATTAGAAAATGTTTAGCAAACGATGAATTTATTTTACATTATCAACCGAAAATTAATCTCGAGACAGGTGCCACCTATGGGGTGGAAGCTCTTATTCGTATGCCATCTTATGAAAACGGGTTAATCCCACCGTCATCTTTTATACCTTTAGCAGAAGAAACGGGTCTGATTGTTTCAATTGGAAAATGGGTGCTGGACACCGCTTGTAAACAGAATAAAGCCTGGCAAGATAAAGGCTTCGCTCCTTTACGTATTAGTGTTAACATATCTGCACGTCAATTTCTGCAGGAGGACATTGTCGAACAGGTAAGACAGACGTTAAACGATTCTGGCCTTGAACCGAAGTGGTTAGAACTTGAATTAACAGAAAGCATTATCATGCGTGATTTAGAGGATACTGCTGAGAAACTTCAACAATTAAAGAAAATGGGGATTACTATATCTATTGATGACTTTGGTACGGGATTTTCCTCGCTTAGTTACTTGAAAAATTCCCCTGTTGATATACTAAAAATAGATCAATCATTCTTAAAATGTATTGATGAAAATGATGATACGAATGAAGCTATTGTTCGGGCTATCATTTCACTTGGTCAAAGCTTACAAATGAATGTTATTGCCGAAGGGGTGGAAACAGAGGGGCAACTCCGCTTTTTAAAAGCGGAACAATGCAACTCAGCCCAGGGCTATCTTTTTGGCGTTCCTTGTGACGCTCAAGCGTTCGGCGAATTTCTAAAAAGTAAAAAACAGTGGTTCGAGTTTAAGTAGTTCCGATACCGTGGAGAAAGTCTAAAATAACACACTATGTTTAGCATCATAAATAACAAAAAGGTCCGTTTGCCGTATGGGGATTGGGAGTGCAGGGAAAACAGCTCGCTTTCCGCGGGCAGACGCCAAGCCTCCTCGAGCTTCGCGGTAGTGTCAAGAAGTCTGTGTAAATCAAGGAAGGTTCTCCTATGTTAAACA
Source organism: Halobacillus seohaensis (assembly GCF_042663045.1). NCBI lineage: Bacteria > Bacillati > Bacillota > Bacilli > Caryophanales > Bacillaceae > Halobacillus > Halobacillus seohaensis. The sequence continues at coordinate 5,525 of NZ_JBHSZV010000065.1, forward strand.
TTAAGTTTT
>NZ_JBHSZV010000066.1:0-20609 GCF_042663045.1 Halobacillus seohaensis
CAAGATAATTCGAAAGAAATACACAGTGATCATCTACTATTATTTGTGTAGTTATTCATCCATTAACGGAAATGAAATGTATGAAGTCGAATATTATACATTTTTCACTTTTGAAAGACTACTTTGTAAATTGTTCTTTTTTATAAAGAAAAAACATTTGGGTTCTTTATAGTAACCTGATTATTATATTGGTTCTTGCTAAAACTACTAATATGGAGGTGTTTATAATGGCAAAGAACAAGACAGTGGCAGGGATTAGGATTCAACAAGTAAGAAAAGAGAATCCGAAATCCATTATGGAGCCAGGCTATTCAGGGACAGATCCCAAAAAAGTAAAACAAGAAATTCAAAGGGATTTAAGCAAGGGTGTAGGGGCCATGACGTCTCGTGAGGCTGGATCAATGAGAGATTAAAGAGCCACTATTATTGTGGTTCTTTTAAAACCCCTCTAACCGTCCAATCCCTCAATTTAAGTTAGAAACGTTTCGCACAACAATATGGCCCTTTTCTTGAATAGGGTTTTTGTTATCGTTTTTTATAAAAGTACACTTTTACGAACATCCTGAAAATATCTTAAATCTATGAAATCATACGTTCGTAAAACACTTAAATTTAATTACGAACGTTTGCCGTTTCTATAAAAGTTTTTATACCAGCAGAGATATCGAGGGTTCATCACGTTATTTTTCTCCTATATCTTTACTTGTTTAATAATTATTAAGTCATTTGTTGCGTTAATTATTGACCTTTTTTTTTGCGTAAATGCTCAACCAAAGGAAACAAAATTTGTTCCTCCAGTTCTTCAAAAGACGAATCCATTTTTATTCGGTGCCCATTGAACAGAAACGCATCTAGCAAATAAAGGATACATGGTGTAGTGTGCCAGGTGTGCTTCTTGATCTGTTCCCACACATAAGTTTCAAACTCCTTGGAGTGCTTATTGTGTTCGATGCATCCACGTATCTTCGTTTTCTTGACCTCAATCGCTCCTTCAAACATATTTTTACGCACGATTTCCCACCGTCACAAGAGACATCCTTTCTTTGGGGGATTGTTGTCGTGACTTTATTCTACCAAAGAGGGTGTCTTTTTTGTGTTTTTTTAAGGATAAATAATTGTGCAAGAACCGTTTCATATTAAGGCTTCATGCGCTATTTTTAGGTGCAGAAGTTGAGTTTATAATAATATCTGCTAAAAAAAGCGATGGAATTGAAACAGAATAAAAAGAAAAATTGGCTAGGCGTATGAGAAAATGGGGTTTCTGCAAACAGCAGCGCATTCTTTTTTTATGGGTAATGACCAAAACAATTTAATAATTTTTTAATGTAAAGAAAAGACACCCTTGAAAAAGAGTGTCTAGTGAATAGCTACCCGCCCAACTGTTTAATTTGATCAATCGTATTGGTAATGTCGCTTAAGGCTTGGAATATTTCGGTGTTTTCAATAACCGAGGAATCCAGTTTTCCATCTTCCATATTGTTCAAATATGCATCTATTCCTTTAAGGGCCTGTTTGTTTTGCTCCACCACCTGCTGATGAAGGTCTGCTCCGACGGATGGTTCTTCCAGTTCATTAAATTCCGTTATATCTTGCTTCATGTTTTCCAGCTTTTCTTCTAATTCTATTGCGGCCTGCTCATCTGTTGTCGCTTGTTCAGCGAGTGAAGGAACTTCATTTACAAATGTACTTACTTTATTGGCATACTCTGTGGCCTTATCAGCGTAACCTAAGGTGTTCGTGAACCCTTCAAGAATTGAGCAACCACTAAGAACAACCGTGAAAAACATCATCAATGCGATCTTTGTTTTTTTCAATGACAACCCTCCCGCTAATCATATGCTCATTCCCTTAATTATAGCATCCACGCATAGTCCCATACATTAACACCAAGGAAGAAAACAGCCCAATTTCTCAATTTTAATGCCGGGAATTGGGCTGTTACTAAATAAACGACTCCAAAACCCTTTCTTTTTCTGTTCCTGTAATTCATCTAAAGTCCTTATTAGGTTCTTATCACGTTCTTTTATGCGTTCCCCTGTATATTTCTTGTTGTTCTTTAAACAGTTCCAAGAGCTTACTGTTGAATTCTTCTTACCTCTGTATGTAACTCTTTTTAATGTTCACCTGAACTAAGTCTCTAAGGTAGTATAACAGTAAATACTCGAAATTTTTGGGATCAATAAATATTTCATTTGATGATATAGACGTCATTAAAGATCCAAGTATTGAATCTTAAAGAATATATATCTGGCACAAAAGGAATGGGCCGGGTAAATGGCTCTTTTTCCGTGGGTGTACGGTGAGGATCCTTGCTTCACTGGGAGGTCTCGCTATGTTCACTTTCTTCCATTAATTTTTATTACCTAATAAAGATTGTTACCACAATGGTTACCTTAATTTCATGTTCAAAATAAGACTTTAGCTAAGCCATTCCCTTAACGATCTTAATGGAAAAAAACAGAATCGATATTCAGTATAAATTAAAGGAAATTGTGAAGAATATCATGGTGTCTCAATGAGGAATGGAGGAATTTAAATGGGAATATTGTCAATGTCTCCAACCAACATGGATCGATGTATCGAGGAATGTTTGAAATGTGCTCGTGCCTGTGAAGAATGCCACACTGCTTGTTTACAGGAACCTGATGTTCAAGCACGGATCGCATGTATCCAGCATTTAAATGATTGTGCTGAAATTTGCTTTCAAGCTGCAGCATTTATGTCTAGAAACAGTCAAAACTCACAAGCTTTTTGTGCACTTTGTGCTGCTAGTTGTGAGGCATGTGCAACAGAATGCGAGAAATTCAAAGATGAACACTGCCAAGAATGCGCTAAAATTTGCCGTCAATGTGCAGAGGAATGCCGTAAAATGGCAAGTTAAGTTTTTAACATAAATAGAGCGTAGACTATCGTGAAGTAGTCTACGCTCTATTTTTATAAAAGAATGTTAAATAATTACGTTATCTTTCGTTTTTAGAAAGTGCTGAGTCATAAATACATATGAAGGAGTTGGCACTATTTCTTCTTCGACTTTAATACTATCAAGACCTTTAGGCTATTTTCCTAATTTAAATTATCCCAGTTTAACCCTTTTTCCAAATGGTTAAGTATCTTATGTAAATAAAGGAGGTATTTACGATGAGTCACGAAAAATATTCAAGTGTCATTGAAGCACTGCATGAATGCATGGAAGCTTGCAACCACTGTTACACGTCTTGCTTGCAAGAAGAAAATGTAAAAGAAATGGCAGAGTGTATCCGCTTGGATCGTGAGTGTGCGGATATTTGCGCATTCTTAGAGCAATCTTTGACTCGCGATACTCCATATGTCAAAGAGCTTGCGCAATTATGTGTGAAAGCATGCCGTGATTGTGGCGATGAATGCGCTAAACATAACCACGATCATTGCCAGAAATGTGCGGAGGCATGCCAAAGATGTGCCGATGAGTGTGAAAAGTTAGTTTTATAATTCCTTAAAAAAGCTGCCCTGGGTTCAAGTAGATAGAGTCCAGGGCAGCCTTATTTCTTAGAAAATTATTGTTCCAACTTTTTTTATACGATCATATTCCTCTTAAGTGAATTCTGACCACCAAAATTACATACAAGGGTATACAGCAGTTTAAAATATACCCATAGTTAATATCATCAAACAATAAATTTCATAAGTCCCTCTAGAACAGCTGTTATGAATTCATTCAACTAAAATCGCATACATATAACCATACCGGACAAGTTAAGAAGGAGGAACACAAATTAAATGGGATCCTCACTATACATTCTGCTTATTATAACGTTGCTTGGTGCTTTATTAGTTATATGGAAGAATTATAGATATCGCAATAAGATATCAAATATGGTAGGTATGGTTATCGCAATGTCACTTGGTATGAGTTTTGGATTACTGGTAGGTTATATATTTGGTGGGATATTTAATGGCGATCTATTCCTTTCAACTGTATTGGCGATGTTATCGGGGGCAATTATTGGTTTTTTATCAGGATTGTCAATAAGTATTATAGCTGTAATTGAAGGGTTATTTGCAGGTCTTATGGGGGGAATGATGGGAGCGATGCTCGGTGATATGATTAACCCTGACGACCGTGAAGTTCTCCTGAAAATATTGTTCTTTATTTGCTTTTCAACTTTTCTAATGTTACTTCTGTTAATTAAAAATGAAGTGAATGGGACCTCCTCTTTTTTTATCAACCCATTTGTCACAGTGATTTTGTTCGGATTTATCTTTATTTTCATCAATCAATTTGGACCTTATTTCCCTAATTCTCAAGAACAAACTGGAAAATCTCCCAGCGAAAAACAACTAACGATTAAGGCTTATGAATTTACATTCTCTCCTAATGAGACGAGTATTCAAGTTGGAGATCAAGTTAATTTATCATTAATTAATAACGGTACAATAGATCACGACTTAGAGATTATAAGCCTTTCTACAGAAGAAGTGCATGGTAATCAAACACATCATCATAACAAGTCTAACTCCAACGTTCATATTCACGCTTCGTCTGGCGAAGAACAAAGCGTCTCTTTTATTCCACTTGAGAGTGGCACTTATCAATTTATATGTACGCTCCCTGGTCATAAAGAATCTGGAATGATTGGGTCTTTTGAAGTATCATATAAAGAATTTCACCTTTCCGCGATTTAACTTCTTCTATTACTTAATAACCTTTAAACGGTTGAATATCCCCCCCCCTATCCAACCAAGAAATCTCGGATATACAAGACTTTTTTGTATATCTGAGTTTTTTTTGGTTAGGCAAAAATCATACTGCCATTTCATACATAACTACTGCCCAAAAACACCTTACCCTACTAAAGTCTTAGATAAACCAACTGATTTTCTCATAATTCCAAGAAACACTTATAACATAGATTACCACCTATATATAAGTAACACATCAGAATAATTTATCTCTTAAAAGCAAAAGTTAACACAATAAGTAGTGTTCAAAATTGGAGATGATAAGTAATGATACAAAACTATAAATTAGCTTTTATAGGCGCAGGCTCAATGGCCGAAGCAATTTTCTCTGGATTAATTAATCAAAAAAAGGTTTCCCCAGAAAATATATATGTCACAAACCGTCAAGACGAAGAACGCCTTCATGTGTTGCAAAAAAAATATGGTGTACAAGTAAGCTCAAGTAATGAACAAATCTTAGCAAAAGCTGATATTGTGATCCTCGCCATGAAACCAACGGGAATTAAACAAGCAATCCAATCAATTCGATCGTACACATCAGAAAATCAACTTATTCTTTCCGTACTTGCCGGGATCACTACGGAGTATATTTCTTATTTGTTGGGTCATAAAGCACCAGTTGTTCGGGTGATGCCAAATACATCAGCAGCTGTTGGATCCTCCGTGACGGTAATCTCTCCGGGAGAACATGTAAACGATAATCATCTCAAAGTTACGGAATCATTATTAAAGGCAGTTGGTATCGTAAAACAAGTAAAAGAAAAGGATCTAGATAGTGTCACAGCCATTGCAGGAAGTGGTCCTGCCTACATGTACTACTTAGTTGAAGGTATGTTTAATTCGTTAGATGAACTTCAACTAGATCGCAAGCTGGGAGAGGAACTAATTTTGGAAATGATTCAAGGATCTGTGGACCTTTTAAAATCCACGAATCAAACGCCTAAAGAAGTATACCTAAATGTGAAAAGTCCAGGTGGAACGACAGAAGCTGGTTTAAATGTGTTAGAAAACCAACAATTTCAGGAAATCATAAAAGACTGCATAATAAAAGCAGCGGAACGTTCAAAAGAAATTACTAAGGAAATGTCTACAATTCCAAAAAGCACAATAACTTAACTTTACTTATAAATAATCGAGGTGAATAAAATGGTAGATAGTCCAGAGAAGAAACGAATCGTTGTAAAAATTGGAAGTAGTTCCTTAACGAGTCGAAACGGTGAAATCAGTTATCGAAAGTTAGTTCGTTTAGTGGATGATATTGCTCTTATTAAAGATGAGGGTCATGAGCTTCTATTAGTATCTTCAGGAGCTGTTGCAGCAGGATACCGGAAACTCGGCTTTATCGAACGTCCCCAAAGCTTGCCAGAAAAACAAGCTGCTGCTTCCATTGGGCAATGCCTTTTAATGGAGGATTATTCAGAAAGGTTTGTATCCCACGGTTATGTGGCTTCCCAAATCTTAATTACGCGAAGCGACTTTTCTGATCAAAAACGGTATATGAACTCTCGAAATATGATCCAAGTACTTCTCGAACGAGGAGCCGTTCCGATTGTTAATGAAAACGATTCGATTACCCACGAACATTTGAAATTTGGAGATAACGATACATTATCAGCTAAGGTAGCAGGTTTAGTGGAAGCAAACCAATTGATTATTTTATCAGATATTGAAGGTCTCTATGATGATAATCCACGGAGAAATCCAAACGCCAAGCTGTTAGAGGTTGTTCATGAAATTACACCAGAAATTGAAGCAGCGGCCGGTGAGTCCAGCAGTGATGTTGGAACGGGAGGAATGGGCTCAAAGATTGAAGCAGTAAAAATTTCATTAGCTGCAGGAATCGAAACGTTTATAGGAGATGCCAATAAGCCTAATATTCTGTTTGATGCCGTTAATCATAAGGCTAAAGGCACTTACTTTAAACCAAATGCCGAGCAAGATAACTTAGATGTAAGAAAACACTGGATTGCTTTTAATTCAGGTACACAAGGAGAAGTCATCATTGATGATGGAGCACGGGTCGCTATTACCGATGAACAAAGTCATTTACTGCCTCAAGGCGTTCGAGAAGTAAATGGAACTTTCGATTGTGGAGATGTAGTTGTCATTAAGCATTTGAACGGAGATGAAGTGGGACGTGGGGTCATTAATTACTCCGCAGATCAGCTACTAGAAATAAAGAGGCTCAAATTAAAAGAAATTCCCGATCATATAAAAGTGACAAAAAGTGAAGCCATTAGTCAAACAGAATTCGTATGCCATACGGACATTAAAACATCCCGTTAATAAAGGAGAGATCTGGTTGAACACAGAAAAAATCAATGTTGAAGAGCAAGCAAAAAAAGCACAACAAGCAGGAAAGCCATTGAGTAACCTTTCCACAAAAGATAAAAATGAAGCATTACTTGTCATTGCGGATGAATTAGAAAAAAATTACTCCTTTCTATTAGATGAAAATCAAAAGGATTTAGACAAAGGAAAAGAAGAAAATTTTGATGAGGCCTTTATGGATCGTCTACTTCTAACAAAAGAACGAGTTAATAATTTCGCGGATGGACTTAGAGAGGTCGTCGAATTGAACGACCCTATTGGAGAAGTCCTTTCTGAATGGACGTTGGATAACGGACTGCATGTAAAAAACTTACGCGTTCCACTTGGTGTCATTGGGATGATATATGAAGCTAGACCAAATGTAACCGTTGATGCCACCGGTCTTGCATTAAAATCCGGTAACGCCGTTGTCTTAAAAGGTGGTTCCTCTGCTTTATTCTCAAACAAAGCGATCGTATCCGTCATTCATCGTGCACTAGAGAAAACCAAAATATCAAAAGAAGCCGTACAATTTATCGCCAGCACAGACAGAAGTGCTACCGAACAAATGTTTACATTAAAAAAGCATATCGATGTTCTCATTCCACGAGGTGGTGGGTCATTAATTGAAACCGTCGTAAACAAAGCAACCGTCCCTGTTCTTGAAACTGGTGTTGGGAATGTACATGTTTATGTAGACAAAGAAGCGGATGTAGATAAAGCATTAAATATCATCATAAATGCTAAAACCGACCGACCCGCTGTTTGTAACGCCTTGGAAACCATACTTATTCATAAAGATTGGTTTGAGAGCCACAAAGACGCACTCATTTCAAAACTTAGTGAAAATCACATTATAGTTCATGGCGATCAAGAAGTGGTTACGATGATTCCCGACTCTTTAGAAGCAGAAGAAAAAGATTGGGCGGAAGAATATTTAAGCCTAGATCTAGCTGTTAAAATCGTTAACGATGTTCAAGAAGCCATCGATCATATCGATAAATATGGAACAAAACATTCCGAGGCTATTGTTACAGAAAACCTAAAAACAGCAGACCAATTTATGCAAGATATCGATGCTGCTGCCGTCTATCATAACGCCTCGACCCGCTTCACGGATGGAAGTGCCTTAGGTTATGGAGCTGAGATTGGAATTTCCACTCAAAAACTACATGCTCGTGGCCCAATGGGATTACCTGCTTTAACTACTACAAAATTATGCATCACAGGAAATGGACAAGTTAGATAGTCCTTTGTTTATAAAAAGAGGTTGTGCTCTTTGTAAAAAGGAATTTCTATTTATGTTTTTTGAGTATTGTTAGATTTATAAAAACGACTATGAGTTAAGGAGAGGAAGAGAAAATTGGTGCAGAAACACAATATTCAACTCGTATCATCTGAGGTTGCCCCTATATGGGGAGGATACATCGCTGACAGCATGGCAAATTGTGTCCTTCAATACTTTTTAAACACAGTCGAGGATCAAGAAATAAGATCTATTGTTGAATATGGTCTTGGTTTGACTGATGAGCATATTCAATTCAAAAACAAACTATTTGAAAACGAAAATTTCCCTATTCCGGACGGTTTTTCGGATGAAGATGTAGATATTAAGGCACCTAAGCTGTTTTCGGACATATTTATATTACTTTACTTAAGAAAAATGGGAATTTCCGGGGTATCAACTTATTCATTGGCTTTAGGAAGTTGTGCCCGTATAGATATCAGGGAGTTTTTTAATCATAACCTGAAAACAGCGGCCGAACTTCTAGATAAGGCCACAACTCTATTGGAATCTAAGGGAATATTCATAAGAGCGCCATATATTGAATATCCTGGAAAAGTTGAATACGTTCATAAAGAAGGTTGGATGAAGGGGTTTTTTGGAGATCGCAGACCCCTTAATGCTGCTGAAATCACTCATCTATATTTGAACACAACAACAAATACATTAGGTAAATCACTTATGATTGGTTTTTCACAAGTAGCTAAATCAAACGAAGTTAAGAAACACGTGCTTCGAGGTCGAGATATAGCAACAAAACATATTGAGGTATTCAGTTCATTGTTACGAGACGACAATTTACCGGCTGCTGAAATTTGGGATGTCGGAGTAACTAGTTCAACAACAGCACCTTTTTCAGATAAGTTAATGCTTTTTCATACCCTTAGTCTTTGTCAAACAGGATTAGGAAATTATGGACTAGCCATTGCTGCAAGTCCACGAAGAGACTTAGCTGCCAATTACATTCGACTTACCGCAGAGATTGGCACCTTCTCTGATGATTGTGCTGAATTAATGATAAGAAATCATTGGCTAGAGAAAATGCCTGGTGCCATTGAACGAGATGCAATAGATAAACAGTAAATAAACAGCCCTGTAGCTTTCCGTTGGCCATCATTCTTCAGAGTCTATCTGTGAGAAAATACATTACCTAGAGCCAACTGATCAGATTCGTGTCTTTTAAACGCCAAGTAAAAGAAACAACCATTCAAAATCGTCAACGCTACTAGACCGATAAAAACATTGCTATAAACGACTTCATGACCTTGGGCAAAAGAAATTGGATTTAACTTGACCCCACTTTCGTAATCTAACATTTTACCAATAATCGCTCCGCCGAACGCACCTGACATAAAATTAAATAAATTATAAATCCCCATCCCGACTCCTATTTCATTCTTAGGAAGAACAGTTGAGATTAAGTTCGCAGTTGCTGTTTGGATAAAGGGAAAAGCGATATAGCTTATAATTATCACAATACTAATAACTAACGGACTGCTTCCAACAAAACTAGATAAGAGGAAAAACCCCGTAATCATAAGTGTAAAAGCAATATAAACGACTTTTCCACTCCCTTGCTTATCGGTTAATACCCCTGCCCATTTACCCATGAAAGCAGCAGCCATTGCACCTGGAAACAACGTAAGACCAATAAATAATGTCGATAAACCACTAACCTCACTCAACATAAGAGGCATCATAAACATCATGCCAAACATGGTCATAATCGCAAAAAATCCGGCTATAATGGTTGTTCGATAAGGAGCATTTTGAAACAACTCTGGATTGATAAACGGATTTTCACTATTGAATATTCTCCATGAGAACAAACCAAAAAACACGAAACTGATGACGATATACCACCATGTAAACATTGTAATAAAAAGAATTAGAGAAGCTACGGCTATTGCGATAAACACAGCGCCGAGAATATCCACTTTTCCTTCTTTCTTATCTTCCTCAGGCATCCACATCCGAAAAAAAGGAATAGTAATTAGAACAAATGTAGATATTAAGAATAAAAATTGCCAGTTCAATGCTCCAGAAACTAAGCCACCGATCACTGGCCCAACACCAGAGGCAAAAGCCATTGTACTTGAGACAATCCCTAGTACCCTACCTCTTTCTTCCGGAAAATACTTGGATGGTACAATAAAAGCCAACGCAACAATAGAAGATGCTCCCGCTGCTTGAATCATGCGTGAAAAGACGACCATTAAAAACGTTGGTGATAAAAAACCCAAAATTGAACCAGCGACAAACAAGCTAAGTCCAATCGTCAACAACGTCTTCAAAGGATATATATCTGCTAATTTACCGTACATCAATGCACCAATTGCATAAATAATAATATATCCTGTTACAACCCAGCTTACCTGTGATGGCAACAAGGAAAAAGAATTTGCAATATCAGGTACGGCTATCATGAACATTGTTCCATTCATAACAGAAAATAATAAGACAGAACACATCAGGAAGATTATTTTCTTTTTTTCTGATGGGGTTAGATTTTGTTCTACACTTAATTGTCCAGCGATTGTTGTCACTTCTTTCGATCTCCCCTTTTCCTGTTACTTGCAAGTCTATTTAATTATCATCATTCAATAAAAAATCCAATGTAAGTTTACCCTTTATAATCCATTTTATCTTAACATGAATAACCAATAATAACCGTATATCGGCTCCTTAAACAACCAATTTTCCATATATAAAAACTTTATATTATATTTAATAGAAGGCTGTGATAAATGTTGCCGTTGATCATTTCCTGAATTGAGAGGCGAATTTCTTCAACAATCGAAGAAATTCATCTGTAACATCCCTTTTAAGAGACAATTCTATATTGAAAATCGTATGTAAAAAATTCAACACGTAGATTGTGAAAGGCTCTCCCCTCAAATAATTCGAATACGAAAAATTGTTCCTAATGAGATCAACCACTGTAGCTTCACCCATCCGATCCTCCTGCTAAAGAGCCTTCGTAAGGCTTCATCTTAGATTAGATTAACCACACTCCATTACAATTTCACCCTTATTATAACTATATTGCTTGTTGCGAGAATTACATTTCACATTTAGTACAAATTAAAGGTAATTAAACATTTCACCTGAAGGAGTATGACCATGGAAATAATTGTATTATGGTCTTTATGGGTCGTCGGATTTGTACTGTTGTTAATAATCCTCACAAAGCTACCCTTCTGGGAATGGCTTTTGGTTTATTTGTTGACCGCTTATTTTTCTATCACCCTTGGCGTCATTATTGTAGAAGAAAATTTGCTCAGTTATCCAGTGAAAAGTTTCAATCAACATTTCGATTCCAGTGTCCTATTTGAATACCTATTATTTCCAGTTATCTGCTTATACTATTACCGAACATCCTATCATTCAACATATAAAGGTATTCTTTTACAGGGAGCTGTTTATTCTTCTGTTATAACAATTGTCGAGTATTTTATTGAAAGATACACTGATTTAGTTGAATATGAAAAATGGACACTGATCTACACATTTATATCGGAGCTTATTCTAATGTTATTCATCATTCTTCTAATGAAGAAAATCAAAAAAATGAAATGACTTTGTGGCTTATTAAGCTGTGTATCCTCCATCGATCACAAATCGCCAACCCTGCACATCTCTAAAAATTTTCAAGACTTAAAAACATGATATAAATAGTGATTCACTTGCCATCTAACAAGCGTTTTTATGGAACCAATGGATAAATTACACTCACAAGAGTTCTATTATTAATGGAAATTACTCGTTTTCGCAATATCCTTTAACCGCCCTCTTAGACTGTGATCCCATACGTATACGGAGGCGGTTCTAATGCAGTTGCTTTCCCGGCAACACCAATTAACCCTTACCCGAGTCCATATTGATAATCCTTCCAAACCCCTGCCTCAAGAGCGTATTTAATTGCTATGAAAAAGGAGCTGTCAGCATATTTTTAACCATTCCTTTTTGATTCACATCCGTTAATAGAACCTTATTGCCCATCTAGAGCGTAAACTTTTCAGAGTTCGTATCCCATAACTCTTGCAGCTCCCGTGATCACAACCACTTTATGATTCCCCATTTTACCACTCCTAGAAATGTTAATTCTCTAAAACAAATAATAAATACTTAATCTATGCAAATTAGTTATAGTTAGGAGATTTAACAAATGGATATACGACAATTAAGTTACTTTTTGGAAGTGGCCAAATATAAAAGTTTCACAAAAGCTTCGAATGAACTTCATATTTCACAGCCCACGCTTAGCAAAAAAGTAAAAAGCTTAGAAGATGAATTAAATATTGCTCTGATTGATCGCTCAGCCCGGCAAATTACATTAACGGAAGCCGGAGAAGTTGCCTATGAACAAGCCCAAATCATAGTGGAATCCTTGGAAAGTTTTTCAACACACTTGCATGACTTGATGAATGTTAAAAAAGGCAAAATAAAAATGGGGATCCCACCTCTAATTGGCTTCTTGTTCTTTCCTAAGATTATTAAAGAATTTAACTCGATATACCCTGATGTAGAAATCAAACTAATGGAACATGGGGCGAATAAGGTAAAAAAAGAAGTAAATGATGGTCTACTCGACCTTGGAGTTGTAGTGCTCCCAGCAGATAAAAAAGTTTTTGACATTGTTCCTTTCATCTATGAAGAACTCATGCTTTTCACTCATTCCTCCCATCCTTTTGCACATAGAGAAACGGTAGAGGTGAAAGATTTAGAAGACGAATCATTTATATTATTTAGTGAAGACTTTGCTTTACACGATCGTATCATTCAGGAATGCAGGCGTGCAGGCTTTCGACCAAATGTGGCTTATGAAAGTTCCCAATGGGATTTTATTAGCGGGATGATCGGAGAAAACTTAGGTATTTCTATTTTCCCTCAGTCGATCGCTGCGAAACTTGATTCTGAATTAGTTCGAGCCGTTCCCATCGTTAATCCTGTTATTCCATGGAAATTAGGACTCGTTTTAAAAAAGGGAAGATATGTTTCTCATGCAACCCGCGAATTTATTAAAAATATGACCTCTATGTATCAATCACCTTAGTTCGATCAGCATCTATTCGATAAATGAATAAAAAACATGAAATATATGAATTGTTCGAATGGAAAAATATACGTTATAGTAAATAAGTTCGTGAAACACTTACATTTAGGAGGCTACATTAATGAGCAACGATCGCTACCAGCAAGGTTTAGATAAATTAATGGAATATACTTTAACGAGTGATGATAATATTTCTACACATTTAAAAATTTCCGATGAACTAGAAGACATTGCGCCAGATATTGGGAAGTACATTATCGAATTCGCATACGGGGATATCTATTCACGTGAAGGGTTAACGAACCAGCAAAGAGCACTTGTAACGATCTCTTCCCTAGTTACTCAAGGAACAGAACCTCAATTAGAATTGCATATTAACACAGGACTTACCGCAGGTTTATCGCCAAAAGAAATTGTAGAAAGCATTACTCACTTAATTCCATATACCGGATTCCCCAGTGTTTTGAATGCTTTAACTGTAGCCAAGAAGGTATTTTCAATGAGAAATGTTTCAATAGATAAAGCGGATACTGAACAAAAGGAATCAAAGAAACCGTCCTAGCACGCTGAATAGTTCAGTTTTGAAGTACAAACTTTTAAGCAGAATAAAAATTTTACTACACTATAATTTAGATTTGACCAACAGAACAGAAAACGTTTTTGAAAGGGGATTCCCTTTCAATCAACGTCATGTGGGAAGGCTAATTAACATAAATTCTCCACTTTTTTTCTATACCGCCACTTCAAATAAAAAAGAGTTAAGTAATACATACAAGATAGGACACTTCCATAAAACCAAAGGGAAGTTACCCAAACATTTTGGAAACTTTCCCAAAAACTTGGTCCTCCTTCGCTTGCTGGTAGGACATAATAGGTAGATACTTCAATATAAAACATCCCACCAAAAAATATAAAGAAAAAAACAGCCATTACGTAAGCCCATGGTTCAACTTTCATTATGCGTCCCTCTCTTTCTTAATACTATTTATAATGACCATTAGCTAAAACAATATATTAGAACCAAAACATACATTTTAATGAATGAAATAATGTATGTTTTGGTTCTTCTTAGATATTGAAGTTATTGAACTAACGCCCCAGATTGTTTAATAAAAGCGTGGCGGTTCCGTTGCTTTTTATCGGAGCATGAGGGATGGGAAACCACTCGCTTTCCGCGGGGAAGACGGCAAGCCTCCTCGAGCTAAAGCTCTGCGGGGTCTCGCCAGTCTATCCTTTCCCGCAGGAGTCTCATGGTTTCCCATCCCCCATGACTATGAAGAGTGGAACGGAACCCTTTTTATGAAGATCTGGGGTGCTGTGTGAATATTGACATTGAAATGATCTACTTATGCCACGAAATTGATCCACATCCGCCATTAATAGATCCTGTACTATTGATCTGTACTATAAATTCAGAAACGGTCTTCACAAGGAGAAGTGGTGATGGGTAGGCATACACACCAGGTAATCTCCTACCCTTCATATAAACACGCTATCACACCCGATTTTCAACTTATCTAATGGCTCAATCTGTGATGGCCATATTCCCTGATCCTGATCTGTATCAGGCTTCCATTGGCGTTATATCAGATAGCTCATACTTTAACAGGGACGGAGAACGGCATGATTCCGATAGAAACATACGGCAAGCGACTCCTTCCCCGCCGCCCCTTTCTCCACACAATCATCTCCCAATCGATTCTTAAACAATCCTGCCAGTTAGCGCAACAAGCACAACTTCGTCTATGTGCATCACTATTCGTATGTATCACGCAAACACCCTTTTTAGGTACTTGGACCACCTGAAAAATCGTATATTACTAACATCAATTAAATTTTCCTCAACAAAAAAAGCATCCCTTATATGTCTTATGGGGTGTTTTCCCGCGATTTTTAGCCAAGGTTCCAATTTAAAGAGTGCGGTATAATTCAAACGAGTACGAATTAATAATTCTTTCTAATCTTCAACATAGAATTTGCATCTGACTGAAATTCATATCTAACACTAACTTTCTCAATTGTGCAGCCATTTTCAGTTAAATAATCCTTGAATTTTGCCAAATGATTATATTTATTACCATTCAAGTCTACTAAGGGGAAAATTCGTATTTCTTCTTTGGTGACTCTTAATAACTCTTTCAAAGTTTCAATATGAAAGCTATAATTCAAACGATCAGCATACATAAATAAGAAGTGTGCTGATAATAGGATATCAAATTCTTCATCCTTAAATGGTAACGAAGGTAAGGTAACAGGAATGTAATTTTGCGTATGTTCTATCATATCATTGGCACAATCATTTAATGCACTTTGGCGATGTCTTCTAAGCTCATCTATACCCTTGAAGTAATCCCAAATATAATTATTCTTTGCTTTTTCCATATGTTCCATCGCATGGTCAATATCTTCCAAACCTTTATTTTTGAGAGCTTTAACTGAATGATCATAAGCAATGTCGCACGCTGTAACATCCAATCCAATTTTTTGCCCAATTGCTGTAAAAGAACAAGCTCCAGCTGGACAATCTAGTATTTTCTTTCCTTTCAGAAATTCTTCTGATAGGTAGAACATATCCATGTATTCTTCATATGTTCTACCAATAAAAATAATCTTTTCTAAATCTAATTTAGTGTTTTGCTCAACTCTGCTCATCTATGCCCACCTCTTCTAGGACTACTCTGATCGTACATACTGGTAATTTAAAAATAAAAACCATTCCTTTCCTTTTCATTAAACATTTCTCTCTAACGATCCACTTTTTCCAAGACTACTTAGATTCTCGTCCATGATCACGGCCTCATTTCCCGTGGTTCAACTTGGCCAATCACTGTCTTCTCTTCTTTGCGTTTAATAGCAGAAATTACACCTTCAGAAATTTCCTTATGAGTTAACCATCTTGATTTTTGATCTTCAACTACGAAACCGAGCTGTATCTGGTGATATAAACACTGATTAGATACTGAAAGCGCGGATTGAATAGATTTTAAGTGATCTCCACTGCCTATAATATGAAAAAAATGAAAGGATTCCGTTTGATTATCAGTTATTTCATTAAATATCGCTATAACAGAATGAGGGGCATCGCTGTGAACCCACGCAATAACCGTATCCATTGGCCCGTGTATTTTTATTGTATTTTTAATTAGTTCCTGTACAGCTTCCACATTTTTATAGTCTAAAGAAACTAACTTTAAATTGTTCTCTGGTTGTTCATTGTTTAGAAGTTTGAGCCTTTCCACATCTCTAGCCACAACTGAAGTATGTGAATAATTTTTTATAAGCCATCTTGAAACATCTGCAAGCATACCTGTACCACCAAAAATGATAGCCTTCTGCATAGTTACCCTCTCTCCGATCTTCTTCGATTCTAAATCATTTCTTAATTTGAGGTCTGGAATATAAATCATTTAAAAAATGATCCTAATACCAAACTTTGACATCCTCAACTAATACAATAAATAATTCATCTGTTTCTCTAAATTTTATTCCATAATTAAAATTTTCTATGTAACCCTTTACATATTTGATAAGCCTCATTTTATTGTTATCCTTACTGAGCTACGGTCATAATTACTGTGTCATAAAATCTGACATAGTATGTGACAAATTATTTTTTATTTGAAATAATCAGTCTATTAACAAGATATGGAGGCCTGATTATGGTTCAAGAAGAGAATCCTTACAAAGGTAATAAAAAAATCTTATTTATGACGACTTTCGCTTTCTTTTTAAGCTTTTTTGTTTGGTTCAACATGGCACCTTTTGCTTCAACGATACAAGAGGCGCTACAGCTTTCAAAAGAAGAAATTGGTGTCATTCTATCAATTAACGTGGCTTTAACCATTCCCGCTAGAATTGTTATTGGCATGCTGGTTGACCGCTTCGGTCCTAAGAATGTTTATACCATATTACTATTAGTGATAAGTATCCCATGCTTTTGGTTTGCCATTGCGGATTCATTTTGGCAGCTGTTTATCGCCCGTGCCTTTCTTTCGGTCGTCGGTGCCGGGTTTGTTGTCGGTATTCGTATGGTGTCTGAGTGGTTTCCGTCTAAGCAGCTTGGACTGGCAGAAGGTGTTTACGGAGGCTGGGGAAATTTCGGTTCAGCAGCAGCCGCGTTTTCTTTGCCGTTAATTGCACTGCTTTTCGGTGGCGAAAACGGTTGGCGCTATGCGATTGCTTTAACGGGAGTACTATGTATTATCTATTCATTCTTTTTCTATCGATCAGTTGAAAATACCCCTAGAGGAAAAGTGTATCAACGTCCGAAACAAAATGGAGCAATGGAAGTAACCAGTTACAAGAGCATGGTTGGGTTAATGCTTATGTCGATTCCTTTGTATGCTGCCCTTGCCTTAATCACTTGGCAGTTAAGTAGTACCTCAATCGTTTCAAATACTGTCGCTACTGTCATTTACTTAATTCTTACTATTTCTTACTTGTATAACTTATATAAAATCTGGTCTGTCAACCGCGATCATCTAAAGGCAGGTGTACCCAAAGACGATCAATATTCATTTAGGCAGGTAGCCATTTTAGACTTTGCATACTTCATTACATTTGGTTCAGAATTGGCCGTTATTTCTATGCTACCGATGTTTTTTGAGTCAACCTTCAGTTTGAGTATCGCAGAAGCAGGAATGATTGCCAGCTCGTTTGCATTTATGAACCTTATTGCTCGTCCTGGTGGAGGATGGCTAAGTGATAAGTTTGGTCGTAAAAAAACTCTGATCATTCTTTTGAGTTGCCTATCTGTTGCGTATTTAGGAATGTCTCAAATTGCTTCTGGTTGGCCGATTATTATGGCACTGTTATTAACGATGACATGCTCATTTTTTGTACAAGCAGGAGAAGGAGCGGTATTCTCAATGGTACCTCTCGTGAAAAAAAGATTGACCGGACAAGTTGCTGGCATGGTCGGAGCTTATGGAAATGTCGGAGCCGTCTTATTTTTGGCGGTACTCAGTCTCTTAAATCCTTCACTGTTTTTCATTTGTATCGCTATTGCTTCGTCCTTGTGTTTTCTTGCCTGCTTCTTCCTGAAAGAACCAAATCAATCCCATGCTGTAAGTAATAAAACAGGAGAATCAGAAGAACAAACTGAAAAAGAAGTGGCTATTTAGTTTTTGCACAGTAGACAGATTCATGAGTATTTGGATCTGTCTGCTTTTTTCAACTATAAGGATTTGTTACTTTAAGACTATAGCATTTTCAACCATTCGTCATTCACTATGTAACAAAAGCTTACGTAGTTTTTGAAAATACATTTATGATCACCGCCTAGCACTTCCTCTTCAGTACCCAATAAATAGCCTCGTTATTCTTGCTGTCACCTATACACTCACTACCAATTATTCAATTCTTCTTCCATACACCCGCGTACTTTTTACGATATTTACTTTCATCTTCTAACTCAATCAACAGTAAAGCTTTTTGTTTTATATCTTCGTCACCTAATTCATCATATAAACTTTTTAATCCTTCCCATATTTCGTAGACCCAATCAACCTTTTCTTCTGTCGCAGCAAGAATCATCTGGTACGCTTCATATTGATCTTGTTTATCTTTGGCTTCTAGTTTTTCAAAATAGGATTGTATTATGTGATCCATTTGAATCATCTCCTTCATTAATTTATTGCTTTGATTAGCGACTTTTCATCTTATGTAACTAGTATATATACGATGAAATCTTGGATAAGGTTTCATGTTCTATTCATATAAAAAGCCGCCTTCCTTATTCAGGAATGACGACTTTTAGTATGTTATAGGAAAACCGTTCTAAAGTTAGGAGAGAATTTTAACTTAAAGTATCAGGTCCTTGTTGATAAGTATGTTGTGCCGTAGCTTCTTTACACGAATCACATAATGTACGTATGTCTAATGCTCCATCATTTTGCATATGAATCGTCTGTGAATCATCTGAGTCGTTTAACACATCTGATCCTATCTGTGATGCATCTACTTCTTTTGTGTCTAATTCCCCTACTTGCTGTTCACATTGACGACAATAGTAACGAATTTTCATTTCCATCCTCCTTGTCATCCCCTAAAAAGGTGATCATAAATAGTTTGGTCCACATTTGAAATAGTTATGCAACACAAATGTGTCTCTTTCAAATCACAAGGTATAAACAAGGAATTTGGATAGGTATGTAGTTAAATGATCGAAAAACGTTCCTTAAGAATCTTTAATCGGGAACTTTTCAAAAAATTGCTTTCGAAACTCGGTCGATTTCACTAATTCACCAATGGATTGTTTATTTTGCTCGAGTAATTTCTCTGTTGCTTCCTTGTTTTCGTCCAGGAACATAGCCATTGCTTCGTTCTTTAAAATTTCTTCTTCGATAAGAAAATGGTCGAGGTTTTCAGAGAGTAGTTGAACCATGTTTTCTCTTGAAACAGAAAAGGAGCTTTCATCGATGGTAAAATGATATCTTTCTGAATTAGGGACAAGTATAGTTAATAGCATAGCATTGAACAAAAAATTCTTTTCCACTGTACCATTTCCATCGAACCAATACTCTGAAATGTTTGTTTCCGAGAACATACCGCCGTTGTAACCATAGGTCACTTTTATCATTTCATTTGATAAATCCACTTCTTTATAGGATTCTCCCCCTGGTAATTTCCCTATAATCTTCGTCACACGATTTCCACCAACATATGTTCCGACATATTCTTTAAACCCTGTTATATTGACATCATTTATTGATCTCATTTGTTTTTCATTGTTATTATCATTAGTACACGCTATAAGTAAAGTTGCGGTAAGCGTGAGTAACAGGCATGCTTGAAAAATTTTCATGGTCAGCCCCCTATTGAATTTTAATTTATCATAACAACTCATTAATGCAAGAAAGTAAATATCCATTCAAAAAACAACTATACCAACAATCCCCTCTTTATTTCAATAATATTCAAATTTCATCAATTCATTAATGACTTTCGTACGCGGACTGATATATCAAATAACAATAATGACAACAGCCATTGTCAACGTGCTATTTGCTGTGTTAAATTGATAAACCTGTTAAAGACTTTATTCCGAGATGATGGGGGTTCGTTACCGTATAAGAGATAGGGGTGGCTTTGAAACAACTCGCTTTCCTGCGGGGGACCTGGCAAGCCTCCTCGGTCGTTGTCACTCCCTGTGGGGTCTTGCCTAACTCCTTCTCGAGGCTGCTGAAAAACCACATAGTTTTTAAAAGACTAAAAATAAAATAGAAAAAGAGGAGTAAT
>NZ_JBHSZV010000067.1:0-50921 GCF_042663045.1 Halobacillus seohaensis
TGGTAGTCGGGTCGATCCCCGTGAGAGTAGGACGCTGCCACATGAACGAAAGCAAGCCTTAGGAATATTCTAAGGCTTGCTTTTTTGTGTGAAGAATTGTAAGTTAAATTCCAATTCTATTTAATCTATTAAAAGCCTATAGTAGGAAGACACCATAACCCGAATTACACTCTTCTAAGCATAGTGCATAGGATGACTTTATAAACCTGTGAAGGGGAATGATTAAGGTGAACTATGTTCCTAATATGTATCCATATCCTTATTATGTAAACGCACCAATGTATAACTCAGACTTTATGGAAAGAAACAGTCAACAAATATCTGAAGCCATATTTGGTGGAATACAAGGAAAAGCTAAAGCTGTTGATTTTTATAGTCGATTAGCAAACTTTGCACCAACTCAAACGCATAAAGATGCTATTTTTCATACTTTAGATGATGAAAAATCTCATTTGAGCCAATTTACTGATCTATACATTTCGCTTACTGGAAAACGTCCTGTGTATGAAATTGACCAAATGACATTTAACTCTTATACAGAGGGATTACAAAAGGCTTATGAAGCGGAAATAGCTGGTTATGAAGAGTATCGTAAAGGTTATTTACTTAGTCAATATTCACCATTTCAGGATCTATTTTTGAGGGTTTGTAATGACGAGGCGGAGCATGCTGAACGATTTGATTTTTTATCATCAAATGAGAAAGACAGAATTGAATTAAAAGACTATGGAACAAAACCATTTGTTGTGAATATCGAGAAAGCTACTAAGCAAAACAGTACGTTTCGTACCGCTTTATGGACAGGTAATAATTTGCAAGTGACCTTGATGAATATTGATGCTGGGGAAGATATTGGTTTAGAAGTTCATCCTACAGTTGATCAATTTTTACGTGTTGAAAAGGGGCAAGGATTGGTTCAAATGGGTGATAGGAAGGATCGATTAGACTTTGAAGAAAAAGTTTATGATGATTATGCAATCATGGTGCCGGCTGGTAAATGGCACAATTTAACGAATACGGGGGCAAAACCGCTTAAACTTTATACGACCTATGCGCCGCCTGAGCATCCATTTGGTACTATTCATGAAACGAAACAAGATGCAATGGCTGCTGAAGAAAATAACAACTAATAGATATAGTAAGAAACAGACGCTTTTATTTAAGAGGATTTAAATCGTTAATTAACTGTAAAGAAGGTGATTTCAATAATGTGAAATTATCTTCTTTCCGAATATTAGTTATTTTAAATGCTTGATTTTAAATGATATTAGCGCATGCGACGTAGTCATGTTAGAATCATTGATTAGCATTACAAAAAATTGAATCTATAGTTGTTGTATTTGCCTCCCGGATAAGCCTTTATGTTACTTCTCCGATGGCATTGATAGGAAGGGAATTCACGAGACTCCCTGTGGAAAACGGGCTGACTAGGCCTCGGATCGCTCGTTTCCACTAGGAGTCTTGCAATTTCCTTCGCATTGTCTTCGTGAACTATCCCAAATTCATTTAAACTAGAGGAGCAAACAATACTCCAGAATAAGGAGAGATAATTTCATTGAAAATTGGAAATTAAGAACTAAAAAGTCCCTTCCGCTTTGAAAACGGAAGGGACTTTTTTAAGTGATTCTTAATTAGTCAAACAACGGACTAACAGGTTCTTCATTATGCACTCGTTTAATAGCTTCGCTTACTAGTGGTGCAATGGTCAGTTGAGTTATTTTCTCAATTCTTTTTTCTTCAGGTAGTGAAATACTATTAGTTACAATCAATTCTTTCACTTCGGACTCTTCTATGCGGTCAATGGCTGGTCCGGAAAGAACAGGGTGCGTACTGCAGGCGTAAACGTCCTTGGCGCCTTTTTCTAACAATGCCTTTGTTCCACTTGTAATTCTTGTGCCTGTGTCGACTATATCATCAATTAAAATAGCTGTCTTACCTTCAATGTCGCCAACAATATTAGTTTCACCAGGGAAGTCGCCGCGTGGGCTTCGTTTATCAATAATGGCAATGTCTGTTTTTAAGCGATCGGCCAGTTGTCTAGCCCTTTTAACACTTCCGTGATCCGGTGAAACAACGACAATATCTTCTAGATTTTTTTCAATAAAGTATTTGGATAGTATAGGCATACTTAGCAATAAATCAACCGGAATATTGAAGAAACCTTGCACTTGTGGTGCATGAATATCGATAGAAATGACTCTAGTGGCACCTGCCTCTTCAATCAAATCGGCTACAAGTTTAGCCGTAATTGGTTGTCTGGCATCTGCTTTACGGTCTTGTCGAGCGTAGCCATAGTAGGGAATAACAACATTAATCGATGCTGCTGATGCCCGTTTTAATGCATCAATCATAATTAACAATTCCATGATGTTTTGGTTAACAGGTTCACTCGTAGATTGAATTACGAAAACATCACTACCTCTAACGCTTTCCTCTATATTGATTTGTAATTCTCCATCGCTGAATTGGGAAACTGAACACTTACCTAAGTCCAATTCCATATTAGTGGCAATTTCTTCAGCAAGCGGTTCGTTAGATCTTAATGAGAAGATTTTTAGTTTAGAATTAGGGCCTGCATTTGACATGTAACGGCTCCTCCTTATGTATGTTCGGTCTATTTCAATACTACTTATTATCTCAAAAAAGGTATAGATAAACAAGTTAGATGTGTCTTTAATTTAATTTCTAAAATCTCAGAAAATTATCATACTGATCGAACCTTAAAACAAAATACTTTTGAAAACGTTCTTGTTTATTTATAATAATAAAAAAAGGAGGATGATAACTTTGTTGATGGAAAAAATGCCTAACTTTAATTTAAAGGATACGGATGGAAATGAAGTATCAATCGAGGATTATAAAGGGAAACAAACCTTGATCTTTATGTGGGCTTCTTGGTGAAGATGCCGTGAACAATTGCCTGGATGGCAATCTTTTTATAATGAACATAAGGATGAGAATTTTGAGATTCTCTCCGTAGCTGTCGATGTACAAGGCCCTGATGTTGTGAAGCCTTATATTGAAAATACTACGTTTAAAACAGTGGTAGATGAGGAAAATAAACTAGGTAACTATTTTGGGTTTAAAGTTGTTCCAAATGGAATCTTTATTGATGAAGATGGAACCGTACGCTTAATTAAACAAGGGTTTAAAGTTAATGAACAAGAACATGTTCAAGCTTTAGAGAAACTGATTCGACATCAATTAGAAAAGGTCGAATTTGATGATGTTTATTATCAACCTCAGAGCGGTGCAAGTGACTTAGAAAAGCAGCTTGCAGAGACTAAGTTTAAACTAGGCGTGGAATATGCTAATAATGGGAAAAAGGACAAGGCAATACAAGAACTTGATGAAGCTTTAGTTCTTGACCAAGAAAACTTTCTAATTCGAAAGCAGCGTTGGTATATTCGTTATCCTGAGAAATTTTCTCCAACCATTGATATAGAGTGGCAGAAAAAGCAACTTGAAAAAGAGAAACAAGAAGAAGCTCAGTTAGAGGATGGTATGGTTTGTGGTCCGGAAGGTTGTTACATTCCCGGAACATAATGATTCTTTGGATAATCTTAACCTAAAATGAAATGATAGTAGAGAAACAATAAGGAGGTATTGAAATGACGAAACCGATTACTTCAGAAGAATATGTAGAGGCTACAAAGAATATGAGTCAACCAATGGTACTTGAATTTGGCGCAGACTGGTGACCAGGCTGTCGTCAATTGGGGCCGGTGGTCTCAAGCGTGGATGAACAGCTTGATCATGTTGATTTTTACTACGTTGATGTAGACAAATCACAAGATTTAGCTCAACAATTCGGAATTCAAAGCATTCCATCTTTAATTCTTATTAAAGATGGGGAAGAAGTGGAACGTTCTGTTGGCTTTGCTCCAGAAGAAAAAGTAGCAGAATTTGCTCAATCCTAAAGAATAATCAAAAAAGAAGGCGTCTCCTTTTTAATAGAGGGACGCCTTCTTTTTCTATAAAGTCGTAAAGTTATAACCTTTTTCTCTAATGGCTGCTATTAAATCGGGTAATACATCCAATGTTTGTTTAAGTTCATGTAGTAGAATAATAGCTCCGTCTTCTAAATGGTCGGTAATATTTGTAATGATTTGCTGACGGTCATCTTTTAACTCCCAATCCAGGCTAGCGATTCGCCACATAATGGGGGTTAAATTTAGTTGTTTTACAGCTTTGATTGTGTCCGCATTATATTGACCAAATGGGGGACGGAAATAGTTCACTTTACTATCTATGATGCTTTCAATTTTATTGAGACTTTTTTCTATTTCTTTGTATTGTTCATGATATGAAAGCTTTGTTAAGTTAGGGTGTTTCGTTGTGTGTGATGCAATTATGTGTCCTTCGGCTAGTACTCTTTTCCATGGTCTTTTTGAATATAAAAGACGGGATTGCCAGAAGAAGACGGCAGGGACGTTATCTAAATTTAAGACGTCTAAGATCTCTGGTAAAACCTTGCTTGGGCCATCGTCAAAAGTTAAGACTACAGATTTTTGGGTTTCATCTTGAATAGAAGTTATAATACTTGCATCGTTAGAGTCGTACACGACCCTTGAGAAATTTACTACTCATGGACTGTTCTTCATGATAATTCCTCCTTGTAGAAAACCTTGTAGTTAAACGTGAGACGGCTTGGTGGAATGGTAGGTCTTCTGATAGTCATCTTCAGTGAATTCGTCCGGACTACCGTCAAAAATAATTTCTCCATCTTTTAGTGACAGGATTCGTGTTGCATATCGTTTAGCAAGGTCAATATCATGTACATTAATGATCGTAAGTAATTCTAACCGATTGTGTAATTCCTTGAGTAAAGCAAAAATTTCATTTGACGTTCCGGGGTCAAGACTAGCCACTGGTTCATCCCCAAGTAATATTTTCGGTTGTTGTATAAGGGCACGCGCAATACCAACCCTCTGTTTTTGTCCACCACTTAAATGTTCAACTCTCCGATCTCGTAGTTTGGAAAGTCCCATATCGGAAATAACACGTTCTGCATGTTCTAGTTCACCTGGAGTAAACCAACCGATTAAGCTTTTAAAATTATTGCGGTATCCAAATTTACCTGTCAGAACGTTCTGTATAACAGTTAAACGGGGAATAAGGTTGAAATGTTGGAATACCATTCCCATTTCCCGTCTGACGATACGTAATTGTTTTTCATTTTTGTTAGATATTTGCAAGCCATCTAGGTGAATTTCACCGATTGTTGGTGTTTGTAAGCCATTAATAGTCCTGATGAATGTTGATTTCCCGGCACCACTTTTCCCGAGTATGCAAATAAAGTCACCTTTTTTGAATGATAAATTGATGTCAGAGAGTGCGTCCTCTGTTGTTCCTCGATAACGAACGGACACTTTTTTTATGTCAATCATATGGTTTGCCTCCCTTATCCTATAAACGTGAAGTATGGACGTTACATTTAGATCACCCTGTTTCGGACATAGCTGCCGAAGAAGTCAACGACGATGACCATAATCATTATGACGATTACGTCGAGTGAAACGGATGGGTATTGAAAGGTTTTGAAATCGTTAAATAATCGCTGACCAATACCACCGCCGCCTATAAAGCCTAAAATGAGTGAAGTACGAATGGCCACTTCAAATCGGTAAAAATAATGGGAAAGGACATTAGGCCAAATTTGTGGCAATATACTAAACAGGGAAGCGAGCCAGGATGTTGCCCCTACAGCTTTCATCGCTTCTTGAGGACCTGGATCAGCTGCTTCAATGAGCTCCGAAATTAATTTTCCGAACACTCCAATATTATGAAACATGATGGCTAAAACAGCTGGGAAGGGACCAAGTCCGAGTGAAGTTAATAAAATTAGTCCAAACACGATTTCTGGAATAGAGCGCACAATGCTTAAAAACACTCGAGAAAATTGATAGATAAAGCGTGAAGGTGCTGTATTACGAGCAGCCGCGAAACTTAAAGGCAAGGCAAGTACTAAACCGAAAAGGCTACCTAGAAATGCCATGGCTAACGTTTCGAGTGTATCCCTTAATACATCGGGAAGATTGGAATAGTTGACGGGAAACCATTGCGACATGAAATCAATCATATTACGAAAGTTGCTAAATTTTGTTAAGTCAAATTCAGTTAGTTTCATACTAATATATATAAATAGGATGAGTAGTATAAATGTTAAAATGTTGCGTTTTCTAAACCACACCTTGATCAACTCTAATCTTTAATAATTCCTTGTTTAAGGGCTGCTTGTTTAATGTTCTCATAGTCTTCGTTGCTTGCTTTAGTGAACCCTGATGCACCAAAAGCATCAAGAATTTCTTGATCTTCAATAGCTAGGAAGGATTCTTGCAATTTTTGAATTGTTTCTTCATCTGTATCTTTGTGAACGGCCCATGGGTATTGAAATAGTTTGTCCGATTCCCAAATGACCTTCAATTGTTGACCATCAATTTTTCCAGAGTCAACTAATTGATGATAAATCGCACTATCGATTGCTGCAGCATCTACTTGCTGATTTTGAACAGCTAATGCGGAGGCATCGTGTGATCCTGTGTACCGGACAGAATTAAATTGGTTGTCCTGTTCTGTTTGAAATACACCGCGTTCTTGTAGTTCAATGGATGGGATCAGGGAGCCTGAGGTTGAATTTTGATCTCCAAAAGCAAAATTCACATCTGCTGGTTCCGTTAATAAATCGTCTAAAGAACTCCATGATTGATCACGGTGGGTAATCATATAAGAGCGATAATAAGGCTCACCATCAATTAACTGAGTAAGAATTGCTTTGGCCCCACTTTTTTCATGGGCCACAACATAAGTTAACGGTCCTAGAAAAGCCATGTTAATTTTATCGTAATTCATCGCCTCCACGACTCCATTATAATCGGGATAAACTTCAATGGTAACTTCTCGATTCAGCTGCTCATTAAGGATTGACTGTAACTGATCCATAGCAGTGTCCATGGATCCTTCGGTTTGCGCTGGAATGACACCGATCGTAAACGTATCATTATCTTCTGCATGTTCTTCATCAGTTCCGCACGCTGATAATAGAAAAGCCATACTTAGTGTAAGTATTAAGAATACCTGTTTTTTCATATTTATACCCCATTTTTACTATAAAATTGTGCGAGAGTAGACTATATTTACTTCTGGATATCATAAAATAAGGACTCTAGTAGAGTCCTTATTTTATATTACTTTAATTCGATCCGGGTTCTCACCGGTAACTTCTCCAATGATCGAAGAGTTTACTTGTTGGTCTTGCAGTGCTTTTTGTAATGATTCAGCCTCAACCTCTGGGACGGAAATAAGAAGTCCACCAGATGTTACGGCATCACATAGAATGAGCTGGTCAATTTCATTAATGCTCGTGTCATAATCAATATTTGCTGACAGCCATTGGTGATTTTGTCGTGTACCGCCTGGAATTACATTTTGTTCAGCAAGTTCTCTTGCTTTCGATAAGACGGGGACATTCTTGCTTGTTACCGTAACTCCAACTTGACTTCCTTTGGCTATCTCTAACGTATGGCCAAGGAGTCCAAAACCGGTTACGTCTGTGCAGGCATGAACCGTGTAATCTGACATGATTTCAGCAGCTTTTTTGTTCAATGTAGCCATAACATCCATCACTTCGTCTAGATCCTCTTGGTTGAGAAGATCTTTTTTAATGGCTGTTGTTAAAATGCCAACTCCAATCGGTTTAGTCAGGATTAGTCGGTCGCCAGGCTTTGCACCAGTATTCGTTCGAATATGTTCAGGATGAATCGTACCTGTTACGGACAAGCCGAACTTTGGCTCTTGATCGTCAATTGAATGGCCGCCGACTAATGTTGCACCAGATTCACTTACTTTGTCAGAAGCGCCTGCTAGGATATCAGCTAGAATACTTTTATCTAGTGTTCCGATTGGAAATCCAACGATATTCATGACAGTGATTGGTTTACCCCCCATGGCATAGACATCACTTAGAGCGTTTGCAGCCCCAATCTGGCCAAACATATAAGGGTCATCAACAATTGGAGTGAAATAATCTAATGTTTGAACAAGTGCGGTTTCGTCATTAATTTTATAAACACCGGCATCATCGGATGTATCTAAACCAACGAGTAAATTCGGATCATTTACGGACTTTGGTAAATGACGCAAAACTTGCGTCAGGTCTTCAGGACCAATTTTGCATCCTCAACCACCTTTACTAGATAGGGAAGTTAACTTTACGTTTTCTTGACTAGACATGTTCACACCCTCCTTTTTCTTATAAAAGATTGCTCTGAGAATAAGCTCTAAAAACATGGGGAATGGAGTCGCAATCATTACCGTTATTTTTTAAGAATCTGATTGTAAATCGCTAAGAATGCTTCAGATTCATAGGTGCTTGAATGATTGGTGGCAATGTATTGTTTAGCCTGTTGCCCGATTCCTTGTTTTATCTTGTTATTATTTATGATTTGCTCACTATAATCAAGAAATTCGTTTTGGGTGTCATATACAAACCCTGTTTTTTTATGGGAGACAAGGCTGCGGTTTCCTGCGTTATTGGATACTAAGACAGGGATCCCATAACTCATGGCTTCGATGATAGCTGAAGACTGTCCTTCTGAATAAGACGTATTGAGGACAACATCAGCTTGTTGATAAATAGAGCCCATCTTTGCGTGTGGTACTTGTCCTATATAACTAACCCATTCTTGATGTTCAGAAATAAGTTCTTTTACATCATCGCCTTCATCATATTCAATGATGGGACCGACCAACCAGAGTCGGATATTTGGGTATTTAATATGAAGTCTTTGCAAACTATGAATGGCTGCGGGTACATCCTTAATCCTTCTTATCCCTGCAGGCAGAACAAAAAGGATCGTATTTTCCTCCTTTTGAATGTGAGGATTCTGATCGGGAAAATCACTGTTCCCTTGGGCAATGGTAAATATTTTGTCTTTTATTTCGGGCAATTCATTGGTTATAACGGTTTTTGCCTTGTCATCAAAAACATGGATAGCTTGAGCGCCATGTAGAGAGGCAAAAACATCTTTCCTTTTTTGTGGATCAAACAAATCATGATTTAAGTCAGTGCCCGTTATCGTTACCATATAAGGGTCTGGCTTCTTATCCAACTTTTCCATGAATTTATAAAAGTGATAGGCGTGAAATCCATGAATAAGATCAGCTTGAGGAAATGAGGTCCAGGATGCCTCTTCAGTTGTTGAAATAATTTCTGTTTCAACGGCTAAATTTTTTAACCCATTGGCAATTCGTTGGACGGTCACAGTATTTCCTCGCGGTTGATGAAAATTGGGTGATGCTAGTAATACCTTCATTGTTTATCATCCTCTAGTTAGTCTGCGAAATCAAATGGATAGGGGAAATAACTAGTTTCTCCTGATGGCCAATAGATAAATAAAAAGATCGTCTAAGTAAGACGATCTCTTGACTTTGCTATCTGGGTTACATGCGTTCTTCTTATGTATGGCGGGACTGTGTAGGAATCGAACCTACCGGAGACGGCACGCGCCTCCCTCAGGGTTTTGAAGACCCAGGAGGACACCAGTCACCCATCCAACCCCATAATAGGACAATTTACATTATACACAAATTTAGATTTTGAGATCAAGCAAATGACTCTATATTTTAAAAGTAGACTATGTTAAACGTTAATGTTGATATCTTTGCCCGGTTTGAGGAAGAAGTTTATTCCATCATCAAACAGGATTTTTGAAAACTCTATTCTGGGCTGATTGTGTGGAGAAAGGGGCGGTGGGGAAAGCGATCTGTTTTCCCTGCCCTCCCAAACTCCATACGGCAAACGGACTTTCTTGTTATTCAACAATCGGGACCGTTAATGAAATAAGAGAAGCAACTTACCTAATAAAGACATCAATATTTTTTGTGATAAAATCAACAACAAGATTAAAGACAGCCTGAAAATAAGTAGTCAATTGTAGATCGATTAACTTGAACACCAGATCGTTCCTTATTAAGATATAAGTACTATGTAAACTAAAAGCAGGTGACGCGCTAATGAATGACACGTACTTTACAATCGGAATGGCAGGACATATTGATCATGGAAAAACATCACTCACTAAAGCGTTGAGTCATGTCGATACAGACCGTTTAAAAGAAGAGAAAGAAAGAAATATTTCAATTGAACTTGGTTATGCACCTTTACAAATAGAAGAAGGTATTAATATTTCCATTGTTGATGTTCCAGGACATGAGCGGTTTATCCGGCAAATGATTGCTGGTGTTGCTGGGATTGACTTAGTCGTTCTTGTTATTGCGGCGGATGAAGGAGTTATGCCACAAACGAAAGAACATTTAGAAATACTAGAGTTCCTTGGGATTGAGCATTGTATTGTGGCGATTTCAAAGATTGATCGTGTGGATGAGGAATTGTTAGAACTCGTAACAGAAGATATTAAAGATGGATTAAAAGGAACAATCTTTCACGATGATCCGTTTGTTTACGTGGATAGTTTGTCAGGTAGAGGACTTGATCATATGAGGCAAACCATTGTAAGCCAATTGAAAACAGTGGAAAGCCGCGATGCTTACGGTTCATTTCGGTTACCTGTTGATCAAGTTTTTACTGTTCAAGGACAAGGGACGATTGTGAGAGGTACAATTTATGAAGGAATTGTGGAAAAAGGAAGTCAACTACGGCTCCTTCCTAATGGGAATAAGGTGAAAGCTAGACAAATACAAGTTCATCATAAAGAACAGGACCGAGCATTAGCAGGGCAAAGGACAGCGATTAACCTCGGAGGTGTTGACACAGAAGAAGTTAGTCGCGGGGATGTACTTGTCGCTTCTGATCACTTCCTAGTTACCGACCTTATCGATGTATCGCTTCAATTTGTCGAGAGCCTCTCTATTCCTATAAAACAGCGGCAACCAGTCAGGATCCATGTAGGCACATCCGAGGTGATGGGGAAGATTGTATTTTTTGATAGGAATGAAGTAAAGCAAGAAAAAGAAGAAGTGCTATGCCAGGTTAAGTTAGAAGAAAATGTGGTAGTTCGTCGTGGCGATCGCTTCATTATAAGACGACCAACACCAGTCGAAACCCTTGGTGGAGGATGGGTGATCCAACCAAAGGGTGGAAAGTACCGCTTTGGTCAAGAGACGATTGAAATGTTGCAGCAAAAGAAAGAAAGTACGCCTGAAGATTTGCTTGAAGATGTATTGAGTAGACATATGATCCTTGATGTTCAACAACTGATTCAATACACTTCTTTAGATGAGCACATACTAGAATCTGCTGTTACCAAAGGAATGGAACAAGGGTATGTATTAGAAGTTTCCAGGCGAAAATATAGTTTGATGAAGATTTTTATTAAATTGAAAGATGAAATAACTTCACAGCTACAAAGCTACCATCATGATTTTCCAATGAGATTAGGAATAAGTAAAGCTGAGCTGGTTCAATCTTTTGGTGAGGTCTATCCTAAATCTTTAATTGAATACAGCATAAATGCACTTGTGGAACAAGAGGAATTGCGAAAAGAGGGGCAGTTCATTTCCGGCGCTTCCTTTCAGCCTCACCTACCTGAAAAATGGAAGCAAAGAATGGTAGAAGTGATTAATTCCTTGAAAAAAGATGGACTTGCCGTAAAAAAGTGGGACGAGTATTTAATGAATACAGCGATCCCGAAGAATGAATGTAGTGAAATGCCTTTTTTCCTTATTCAAACCAATCAAGCGTATCGATTAACAGATGAGTTACTTATTCATAGAACCGCTGTTGATGAGTCGGCTTCTATATTAATGGAAGAGACAGGTGATACATTTAGTTTGAAAGAAGCGAAGGACGCTCTGAATATATCAAGAAAATATTTAATTCCATTTTTAGAATTGCTAGATCAGCTAACCTATACAGTACGTTTAGATGATAAACGAAAATGGAAAAGCAAAGAATTAAACGACAGCACATCTTAAATTATATAAAGGAGGATCAAGTGGCGATGAATAGAGTGGTTATTGAATTTTGTATGCAGTGAAATTATGCACCTAAAGCCGCAAGTTTTGCGGAACAATTATTTAGTCATTTTCGCACAAATATTACTAGCTTAGAGCTTATCCCAAGTTCGGGAGGAGCATTTGAAGTTAGCGTGAATGGTGAAAAGATCTTTTCAAAGCTTGAAACAGGAGAATATCCTACTGTAAATCACATGGTCGATAAGATAAAAAAACAGTGATAACTTTTACAAAAAGTGCCTCATGAATTGATGACTGGGGCACTTTCTTTATAGAATCCGGACGTGAATGAAGTTGGAGGATTGAAGATATGAAACAATATTTACGGCAATTGCCGCCCGTTCATGAATTGCAGAAAGCGGAACAGTTTGAAACCATTCGAACGACTTATCATATGACAAAAGACCGATTAACAAGATTCGTTCAACTCGAAATTAGCGATATCCGAGAACGTATTTTAAATGATAATCTAACTGAAGATTTTTTCAGCAAGGGCATAGAAGAGGTTATTTTTACAAATGTAAAAAGCAATGTTAGTCAATGGACAAAAGATCGTTTAACCCGTGTAATTAACGGGACAGGAACTGTGTTGCATACGAATTTAGGACGGGCGCGGCTTAGTGAAAAGGCTGTGGATCATGTAGCTGACGTTGCTCGCAATTATTCAAATTTAGAGTATCAGGAGGTTGAAGGTAAGCGCGGATCACGTCATGATATTATTGAAGATTTACTTAAAGAGGTAACAGGTGCTGAAGCGGCTATGGTGGTGAATAATAATGCAGCCGCAGTATTTCTTGTGTTAAGTGGATTGGCTAAAAATCAAGAGGTGATCGTATCCCGCGGTCAGCTAGTTGAAATTGGTGGTTCGTTTCGCATTTCATCTATTATGGAAGAGAGCGGTGCAAAACTAGTAGAAGTCGGTACCACAAATAAAACCCACTTAACGGATTACGAACACGCGATCAATGAAGATACATCGATGATTATGAAAGTCCATACGAGCAATTTTATGACGGTTGGTTTTACGGAATCCGTAGATACTGAAGATCTGGTTGCTTTAAAAGAACAACAGGATCAACTTGTATTTTATGAGGATTTAGGGAGCGGGTCTCTTTATAATTTTAAAGAACAAGGGATTGGTGATGAGCCTGTCGTCAAACAAGTGATAGACACAGGTGTCGATGTCATTTCATTTAGTGGTGATAAACTACTAGGTGGACCACAAGCGGGAATCATTGCTGGTAAAAAAGAGATCATTCAAAAATTAAAAAAACACCAATTAGCCAGAGTGTTGCGGGTCGATAAAATGACCTTGGCCGCCTTAGAACAAACATTGAAAACTTATTTGTCAGGCGAAGAGGCTAGGGAAGAACTTCCAACCCTAAGGGATATTACTCGATTACCAGAAGAAATCAGAGAACAAGCAGAAAAGTTTGCTGATGAACTTCTATCGCTCACAAGCTCTTATCATGTGGAGATTCAAGAGAGTACATCGCAAATAGGGGGAGGAACGATGCCAGGTGTTCAACTCCCCACCTATATTGCAACGGTAACGCATAATGTTTTTTCTACCCACGAACTAGCTTCTAAGTTGCGTGCGTGTTCCCCGGTTATCGTCACACGACTTCAAGATGATCAAGTGTGTATTGACTTTAGGACTATTGCAGAAAACGAAACTCGTCAACTATTGGAAGGGTTCCTGCAAGTAGAATAATATATAAAATGAAAGAAACCCTGATCCCAGTGCATCTGAGATCAGGGTTTCTTTTGAAAGAATTCTAGTTA
The DNA here is from genome assembly GCF_042663045.1 of Halobacillus seohaensis. NCBI lineage: Bacteria > Bacillati > Bacillota > Bacilli > Caryophanales > Bacillaceae > Halobacillus > Halobacillus seohaensis. Next base: position 13,759 of record NZ_JBHSZV010000067.1, read on the forward strand.
AAAAACGAGACTAACTTCCCGTATTGACGGCGTGCTGTGCTGTCAGAAATTCGGAGATAGAAGTTATTGCATCATCGACATCTTTCACTTGGATTGTGTAGCTTCTATCACTAGGATATTGTTCTCTTGAATGTTCATACCGTGGGTCATAGTAATACTCTAGCAATAATTGAACGGCAGATGAGTAGTTCTCTGCAAGCAAGTCTTTTTCAATTTGCGTCGCTATTGGCGTATGGATTCGCTTCTTAATGAGTTTAAATGCGCGAAGGAATTCCTCAGGATAATTCCATGGTTGGTATTCAGTTAAAATGTTGCGAACTCGCTCCTCTATTGGCATATCAATAAAAATTTCTGTACCCTGTTCCATTTTTCTTAATAAAAAATCTGGAACAGTTACTTTCCCAACTCTTTTACTTTCTGCTTCAGTAATCGTGAACGGGGAATCCTGTAACTGGATTAGGTCATCCAATAGAAGGGAGTCAAACGTTTTTTGATTGTTAGGATTTAGACCAATTTGACCAAAAATAGATCCGCGATGTTGTGCCCTGCCTTCTAAATCTATGGCAGGTAATCCTTTTTTTATGAGTTCATTTAAAATGATGGTCTTTCCTGCCCCTGTATACCCGTTCAGTGCATAGACATTTGGCTTCATTTCAAAAGAATCTAAAGAATCTACGACCCACTTACGATAAGATCTTACTCCACCTATCAAACGGGATACGGAAATTCCCATTAAGTCAATAACTGTTGCCGCCGTTTTACTACGCATACCTCCACGCCAACAATAGACTGCTTTCGGTCCTTCAATTTGTTTGAATTTTTCTATAAAAGTAGGAAGCTTATCAGAAAAGATTTCCAGTCCGCGGTCTTTTGCGGCCTGAACACTAACTTGTGTGTAAAGCGTTCCAACCTCTGCTCTTTCTTTATCTGTAAATATTGGAATATTGATGCTCCCAGGTATCGACCCGTTTTCGAACTCGGAAGGGGAGCGAACATCAATAAGTTTCATTTGCTGTTGCTGATGTAAATCTAATACTTCTTCTAGGTTAATATCTTGAAACATTTTTTACATCTCCATTAGCGTTTGAGTTTACTAATTGTCTATAAGCAGTTTATTAGCATGAATAATTTCATCTTATCACTGAGCTGTTCATCCGTAAAATTAAGGTGGGAAAAGAATCTTGTTGTAAATGTTGATCTGAATCGATAATGAGGATGGATGAAAGGGGAGTGTTTTTAATAGGATAAAGTATTGAGTTATTTGTCTAGCTTTGAAATAATTGGTAATAGGAATTTTCTATTATGTTAGGAACAGCATCTGGTTCCGTCGTTAGAATAGATAAAGGGCGAGGGGAGTGATCAGATTCTCATCCAATCAACAATCCCATTGCTGGTAATGGGCAAATAATACCTTGGACTATAAAGAATTCAACACTTGAGTTGTATCCTAGTGCAAAATTAAGAGGTGAAACTAATAATTTATTGAGGTGATGAATTGGTAGGTATTTTATTAACTGTTCATATTAGTGCAGGAGTTGTGTGTTTGGTTAGCGGTTTGATTGCAATGTTTGCCAAGAAAAGAAAAGGTAAACATACTAAATTTGGACAAATCTATCACTGGGCTTACGTAGTTGTATTTATAACCGCTATTTTAATGGCGATAATTCATTGGCAAGAGAGTCAGTATCTTTTTTATATCGCTTTGTTTTCATACGGGCTTGCGTTGATTGGTTATTTGTCAGTTAAAAGAAAGAAGACTAAAAAGTGGTTAACATTTCATATAGGAGGAATGCTTGGTTCCTATATAGGGATTATAACGGCGACGTTAGTAGTGAATGTACACAAAATTCCTATACTAAATGAACTCCCAACTATTTATTATTGGTTCTTACCTACTGTAATTGGTACTCCTATAATTTATAAGGTTGGGCAAAAATATAAACCTAAAAAAGCTTTTAAAAAGAAACCAAAGATTGGGTGATGATAGAGGGGGATGTATTGTATACCCATTTGCTTTGTCACTAACTTATATCATACAATAACTCCAAGTAAGTAAAAAAACAAAAACAGTACGTAGAAATTTTAACAGTATAATGAAGTAATAAAATATGTGTATATGATACAAACTTAAATGAGAATAAATTATGTCAATTAACGATTTTGGAAGTGATGAGAGTGTCTAAGATTTTCGACATATTGAAGAAAAATAATTTTTTAGGTGGTCGGACACTTAAAACTGGAATTTCTGTATTTATAACCGCACTTATCTGTGGTTTTTTTAATTTGCCAGTTATTTTTGCAGTTATTACAGCTGTGGTCACGATTGAACATACAGCTGCGGATTCGATTAAAAAAGCGGCCATACGGTTTCCAGCATCAGCTATTGGTGCTCTTCTTGCGGTGACCTTTTACGCGATATTCGGTAAAAGTGCTATTACATTTGCTTTAGCAGCTACGCTTACTATTGCTATTTGTCACAAATTAAAATTGGATGATGGTATTTTAGTTGCAACGATTACGGCAACAGCTATGATTCCGGACTTTCAGGATCAACATTTTGTTTCCTTTATAACAAGGCTCGGTACGACATCAATTGGGATCATCGTTTCAACTGTAGTTAACTTTTTCTTACTGCCCCCTAATTATTCCCCACGAATTTTTCAAGGTATTAATGAGGTATACGGCCACGCTGCTCGGTTGCTTGAACGTATCATTATAGGGAAGAATGGAGAATTCGTAGAAAAGCCGAGCAGCATTGGACGCTCTTATCGTCAATTGACCATGCATTTGGAAAAAACGTATCAGCTCTCTCAATATCAAAGGGAGGAATGGAAGTACCACCGTCACACTAAGGATGAGATGCGTTCTTTTCAATTTGCTCAAAAGAAGTTAGGGGCATTGCAACAAATTGCTTACCATTTAGGTAATCTACAATATGTTCAAGCGAAGCTTTCTGAATTTCATAGTCAGGAACGTATCCTTATTGAAGAGGTTACTTATTCATATATTGGGATTTTAAAAGATCCAGCTCATCACATTAGTGAAGAACATTTTCAAAAAGTGGAAAAGTTGGATCGATTGTTTTGGAAATGGAAACAGGATCATGTAGAACAGGATAATCACTTCAGACAACACCTGCCTCCTCAGACGATTTTAATTTATGAACTGCTCAGTTTTCACGACGTCCTAGAAGAATTGTCGGAAATGTGTAAGTCTCAACAGCGCATCATTTACCGATGTTATATGAGTGAAGATTAGTAAATGGATCTTGATTAATCAATATCAATTTATAATCTAGGAAGGGTTATCTAAAGTAAATATTAGGTGGTAACAGAATTATGGCTCCATCCTTAGAAATAGAACAAGGGGCTTAGGAGGTAAGAGTGAAAAGTTATAACTAATGATTGTAGAAGCGGGAATTTATCCCAATCTTTAATAACTTCATTAGTATGGAAGATCTTCGAAAAGTGAGGAACAAATATAATACTAGAAAACTACGTCTTTTTTAATAACGAGCAAATGCCCGTCCAATCAACATTACCATTTAAGTGCAAAACTTTTCCTGCTTATCTGCAAAACCTTATAAGAAGTTGGAGTGAGGCTTTGTCGTTCTTGGTATTGGGGACGGAGATCTTACTTTTAACCAGCTTTCAAATAACTTATAATTATCATATAATAGTAGATATATTAATCTATAAATAATTGAATAAACTATGATATGGTTATAATTAAGAATGAAAAGGTGTGTGACTAGGTCGCGCCATAGATCTGGTGTGACCTAGTCATATACCTTTTCTGCAAATTTCAGGGAGAAAGGGTGGCAAAAATGAGCAACAGTGAAACTAAAACAGACGTCATTTTAATTGGCGCAGGCATCATGAGCGCAACTTTAGGTACACTCTTAAAAAAATTAACACCGGAATCGGACATTAAAGTTTTTGAGAAGCTCGGGGACGCAGGTGAGGAAAGCTCTAACGTATGGAACAATGCGGGGACAGGGCATGCCGCACTGTGCGAACTTAACTACACGGCCGAAAAACCAGATGGATCTATAGATATTAGAAAAGCAATAAAAATTAATGAACAGTTTCAGGTTTCCATGCAGTTTTGGTCTTATCTTGTAAACTACAATCTTATACATAATCCACAGGATTTTGTCATGCCATTGCCTCATATGAGTTTAGTAAAAGGGGCTCAAAATGTAACGTTTTTAAGAAATCGTTTGGAAGCGATGTCAAGAAATCCTCTATTCCAAGGGATGGAATTTTCCGATGATCGGGAAAAACTGATGGAATGGATTCCGCTTATTATGCAAGACCGCGCATCGAAGGAACCTATCGCGGCAACAAAAATCGACTCTGGCACTGATGTTAATTTTGGTGCTTTAACAAGCAAGTTGTTTGACCACTTAGAGAGTGAAAATGTCGATATAAACTACAAGCATAGTGTTACTGACATTAAACGAACTAGCGATGGCTCGTGGGAGTTGAAAGTGAGGAATCTCGACAGTGGTACTGTAGAACGCCATACTGCAAAATTTGTCTTTATCGGAGGCGGAGGAGGAAGCTTGCATTTACTTCAGAAATCCGGTATTCCTGAAGGCAAAAATATTGGAGGATTCCCGGTAAGCGGAATATTTATGGTGTGTAATAATCCGGATGTTGTAGAGCAGCATCATGCAAAAGTCTATGGTAAAGCTAAGGTTGGTGCTCCTCCTATGTCTGTTCCGCATCTTGACACAAGATATATTGGCAATAAAAAATCATTGCTATTTGGACCATTTGCCGGTTTTTCACCAAAATTCTTAAAAACTGGTTCAATGTTTGATTTAGTAACTTCCGTAAAACCCAATAATGTTCTAACTATGTTAGCGGCAGGCGCAAAAGAGTTGCCATTGACAAAATACTTGATTCAGCAAGTTATGTCATCGAAAGAACAGCGCATGGAAGAGTTACGAGAGTTTATCCCGAATGCCAAAAGCGAGGATTGGGATTTAGTAGTAGCAGGTCAACGTGTGCAAGTTATTAAAGATACGGAAGCAGGCGGCAAAGGAACGCTTCAATTTGGTACGGAAGTGGTTACTGCCGCTGATGGCTCAATCGCAGCACTTCTAGGCGCTTCTCCGGGTGCTTCTTCTGCTGCTCACGTTATGCTTGAGGTAATCCAAAAATGCTTCCCGCAACATATGAAAGAGTGGGAACCGAAAATCAAAGAAATGATTCCTTCTTATGGTATGTCACTAATGGAAAACCCAGAGCTTCTGCAAGAAATTCATAATTCAACAGCTGAGACGCTTGGTCTAAGTAAAAAAGAGCTTGTTTTTAGTTGATTCTTTGTATGTAGAATCAAGGTATTGAATATCTCTAATAAAACACAGAACCTTTGATCTATCTTTAGATTGAAGGTTCTTTTTACTTCTTATAGTCTGAATGTTCCTATTTTTATTGGTGCTAAATACTAAATAAACCTTAAAAATAAAGGACTCCACCTGTTATTAAATTGTAATCGGGATGATGATAAAGTTTACGAAGGGTTATACAGTTTTATGGAATGATTGGAACTGGTGTGGCATTAACATGGAAGTGTATCTTTTCTTGTGGTTAGAAAGAGGACACGTATAACATTATTAAGAAGTGTCTCGAGACGTCCAATCGTTTTGGAAGTTCATTTGAAAAAGAGTATGAACTTATTCTGTTATAGGGGGCTGATTACAGTAGTCTTACGTTATATATTTAATAAAGGGAGAAGGAAACGATGAAACAAACATCATTAATACTAACCGGACGAAGAACTTTAAAGTGGGAAGAATGGACATTACCGGCTTTAAAACAGGATGAAGTGTACATTCAAACTATTGCGGGTGCCATAAGTATTGGAGCTGAACTGCCACAATATAATGAATCGGATGTGACAGATCCGGATCCTGTCTATCCGAAGGGAACGGGATATGAAAGCTACGGAAAGGTTCTGGGAGTTGGGGATCACGTATCACAAGTCAAAGTCGGAGATCGTGTCCTCGCATTTTATGGACACAAAGATTACGGCGTAGTGAAATCAGATAAAGCAGTAGTTGTTCCTGAACATCTAGATTATAAATATGCTTTACTTAACACTCTTTCCTGTGACGCGGCAAAAGGAGTTCTCAAACTTTGCCCCGAAAACTCTAGTCGTGTTTTAGTAGCGGGTGCCGGGACCATGGGGACGTTAGCCGTTTATTTTTTGAAGAAATACATGAATGTTGATCATGTAGATGTGTTAGAACCCAATGATAAAAGGCATGCTCTCCCAACCAGATTAGGTGCAACAAATGTCTATATCAGCAACGATCAAGTAAGCAGCAATTATTATGATTACGCTTTAGAATGTTCTTCTAATAGTGATGCTTTTAAGACGTTACTTCGTTCCATGAAATCAGAAGGGGAAGTTTGTATTCTATCTGATGGAAACAAAGACTTATTTTATCTTACTCAAGATTTTTACTGGAAAGAGTTAAAAATAGTCGGTTCAAGTGATGGGTGGAATTATAGAAAACATGCGGAGTGGTTCTTCAATGATTATGAAAAATCAAGTTATTTAACAAACATTTTTGAACATGAAGTCTCCTATGCCCAATTGATTAATTGCTTTAAGGAATTATCTGCGAATCGCATAAATCCTATGAAAGTACTTGTTCGTTATGATAGAACAGACAAGGATTAACGTTTTTTAGGAAGAAGGGCCAGAGATATTCTGTTCAGATGATGAGGAAGATTTTCTAAGGATATGGCTTCAGAGGATGGAAAATGGATCCAAAAAAAAGATCTTTAGGGCAACTATGACTTTCACTGGATGTTAACAGATAGCTTGGGAATCTATTTTCACCTTAATGATCGTTGGTATTTAGGTTCAAAGAAGTCATTACGTTGGCTTAAACAGCATAATCCCCACGCCTATCATCTCATTCAAAAAGTGTTGGATGAACCGTATGTACGTAATCATGTAACGAAATAGATTATGGATCCACTGAAGCAAGTAGTGTTGTCGTTACCGTATAAGGGATAGGGGTGGCTTTGAGACTAGTGAAAGACTCGATTCCGAGATAAGTGAGTGTTTATGCGAGTATGTGGAATGAGTTTGAAACGTCTCCCTCCTGTAATCCGTATGTATACAAGTAATCTAATAAATGGAGGGGATTTTATTTATAGAAAAAATAATTATCGAATAGTATTATCCATTTTACTTTTAGGAATCTGTTTTGTTTCTACCGGTTGTTCTTCAGTCAACACCTCTGACAGTGCTTCTAAAGACCAAAATGTTACGACTATAGAAACTGTTTTAAATCAACAGTTTACAGGCCCTGACCAAAAGTTAATAGATTTGTTAGATGACCCTGAAAATTCAACAATCATTGGGAATGGAGAAACCACTACTCCAGAAGAACCTACTCAGCTCGATTTATATTTAGAAGAAAAATATCAACCTTATTTTAGTGAAAGTATGTATGATGAATTTATTGGAACATATGCCACTGGATATCATGCATCCGCATATAATAATGGCTATAAATTTGAAATTGAAAAGATGGGTATTGAAAACGTTGAGGCAACTGAAGGAGCCTACGATTTCACAGTGAATGTACTGTATAACAAGGAAGGTACAGAAGAAAGAAACTCTAAAGTTACTGGCAGAATTAACATCAATGAGGAAGGAGAAATAACGAAGTTTAGACTTATGGATGACGAAGGCTTATCCAAATCATTGAGGTCGAGGTCGAGTAGTTAGGTAAATAAAAAAATGCAGGACTACATTTTATGGTTTTATTATAGGTGTCTCGCATACAAGAATTAAAGATTAGTGGGCTAGAGTGAAAGACCTAGTAGTATATAGCTCCAATTCAAGTTATCCGTTATAGGGGTGCTGATTATCCACTCAGGCTCGCTTTTGAAGATTATAGGAAAAAGAAATTAGTTTCTAGAACGGTGGTTTTATTTTCTTTCATCTTTATGGTGGGATGCTCGTTTGGAGAAGAACATCCTAAACAAAAAGAATTTTTCTTCCTCTGGATCATCTCTTATTGGCGAAGATGAAACCATTGAAGTTATTGTCAAGTGGGGGAACAACGAAGAAACAATTCAGCTTAATAATAAGTAGATTGTTATAAAAATTTTTTACTACAATTTTAAGGATAACAGCCTTAGTCCCATAGACTACAGAACCAAGGCTGTTTAGTATTATTATTAATTCAATTCTCCACTTGGTTGGTAGGTAGCAGATCAAAATCGACCAGCACCTGCAAACTTAATTCTTATTTCTAAAAAAGTACATTGTCAGAGTACCGAACACGGTAATCAAACCTATTGAGATGTATGTGATGATCAATAATTCGCTGGTTACATCATAGCCATGAATCAATCCCCTAGCAGCATCGACCACGAAGGTTATTGGGTTAATATCTACAAAGTGTTGTAACCACTTTGGCATGGTTGAAGGATCAACAAATACGCTACTTAAAAAGGTCAGTGGGAATAATAGCATCATACTTATTGCCATTAGTGCTTTTTCTGAGCGAACAACTATTCCAAGCATCGTCCAGACCCATGATAAACTAAAAGCGAAGAATAAAATAACCAAGACTGCAAGGAGTACTCCTGTGAACCCCGCTTCTGCACGAAATCCTAGAATATACCCAAGTGTCACCATGATTGTTGAGGCAAGTGAATATCTCACTACATCCACTAACAACGCCCCAACTAATACAGCAGGCTGCCAGATCGGTAGTGAACGAAAACGATCAAATACGCCTTTTTCGATATCTTTATTTAAATCTAGTCCTGTATACATGGTAATCATCGCAACTGTCATCACTAAAATTCCTGGCAAGACAAAGTTTAAGTACTCTCCTGTTGAGCCCGAAATCGCTCCACCGAATAAGTACGTAAACATCAACAAGAAGATAATCGGGAATACCGTCACATCAAAAAGTTGTTCTGGAACATAGCGTATGCGTAATAATGCTCGCCATGCAAAAGTCAGGGCAGCGCTCATTGGCGAAGGTTTTGATGGGCGTTTCTCTAAAGTGATTGATTTTTGTAATGAATTATTCTCCATTTGCTTCCCCAACCTCCCCTTTAGTAGGCTTGCCGGTAATCGTTAAGAATACATCATCTAAACTTGGTTGCTGCATAGAGAAGTCTTTCACTGCTATCTGTTGGTTTGCTAGTTCTCCAATCGCTTTTGCAGCCTTTGATTGGTCTTTCATCGTAACGGAAATCGATAAATGATCGCGGTCCACTTCAGGTGCTTGTGTGAACATACCCTCAAAGATTGCCTCTGCTTGGTTCAAATCCTGTTCGTCTTCGAATTCGATAATCAAGCTTCGAACACCAATCGATGATTTCAATTCTGCACTCGTTCCTTCCGCAATTAAAACTCCTCGGTCAATGACACCAATAAGGTCAGCAAGTTGATCTGCTTCTTCTAAGTATTGTGTCGTAAGAAATACTGTCGTTCCATTTTTGACTAATGCTCGAACGATATCCCACACTTCATTCCGACTTCTTGGATCAAGACCGGTTGTTGGTTCATCCAAAAAGAGTAGTTCTGGTGAAGTAACAATACTTGCGGCAATATCAATTCTTCTTCTCATTCCGCCGGAGTATTTCTTCACTTGGCGTTTCGCTACATCTTCTAAATTAAAAGCGGCTAATAATTCATCGGCACGATCCTTTGCTGCTTTGCGAGAAAAACCCACTAACCTGCCGATGAAAATTAAATTTTCTCGGCCAGATAATTCTTCATCAACAGAAGCAAACTGTCCCGTCAAACTGATCGATTGCCTTACTTTGTCTGCTTCTTTTGCTAGATCATACCCCATGACTTTCGCTTGACCTTCTGTTGGTTTCAGAAGAGTTGCTAGCATACGGATCATCGTCGTTTTTCCAGCTCCATTAGGCCCGAGGAATCCATAGACAATTCCTTTTGGCACCTTTAAGCTAATGCCATCTACAGCTCGTTCTTTTCCAAAAGCTTTTACTAATTGATCTGCTTCTACTGCATATGTTTTATTTGATTGTTCCATTCGTCGACCTCCCTCTTCCATTTCATTTTATCATAGGAAGAAGTATTGATATTCGTCTAGAGAATGATTTTAAATAAATAAGATTCCAAGAAAAAGTAGTAGAAGCAAAGGGATGCTTATAACGTAATTAAAGAACTATGTATCTTTGAAGAATTGAGTATCTATAACTCTGTTCTTTGTGGAACTATTTCCATTGGTATTGACCTAGATAATTCTAGACATTGTTATGGAGGTAAAAGGCTTAAATCTTCTTGAAAAAAGCTAAACGATCTTTTTTGAAAAGACCAACTATAAAAGGGCGTGAATTTGATAAAGCGAATTTTTGTCTAACAACTTTGAGTTAGAACTGTTTGGTCAAGAACAACCTATACATTGTCAGAATGCCTATTTACATATAATTATTGAATACGAACATTATTGATATGAAATGGGTTTCATGATTTAAAGGGGAATCTTCAACAATCGAGTCAGACTTTGGATGAAATTATCTCTTTTTAATTGGATATTTATGCTAAAATCGAATGAGATTGTGAAGAAATATACTTAAACTAACGAAGCAGTTTAGTTGAAGAAAGGGGAAGGTATTTTGAGAAAGGTCGAAGTGTGTTCATATAATGAAAAATGGCCTTTAATGTTTGCCGAAGAAGTTGAAAAACTTAAACTCATTTTTGGAAATGAAATCATAGATATTTATCATATTGGTAGTACATCAGTTCCAGGGTTAAAAGCTAAACCAATAATAGACATTATGCCTGTCGTTAAAGACATTGACCTTATAGATAAATACAATCAAGATATGCAGGCCATTGTATATGAACCTAAAGGTGAGAATGGGATACCTAAACGAAGGTACTTTCAAAAAGGTGGAGATAATCGCTCCCATCACGTTCATATTTATCAGGTTGGAAGTTATGAAATAAAACGCCACTTAGCTTTTCGAGATTACCTAAGAAATCATCAACATGTAAAGAAAAGTTATGGTGAGCTGAAAGAAGAATTGTCACAACAATTTCCCAATGATATTGAATCGTATATAAATGGTAAAGTGCGCCTTGTTCAAGAAATTGAAGTAAAAGCATTGGACTGGTATAAAAAATTAGAAATGATTCAGTAAATGCTGATGAATAAAGTAAAGTTCTATTGAAGTTAAAGGGGGCTTTAACACAATAACATACCAGCATTGTTGTTCAACTATAGACGCAGAAGAGTTTAATTAAAAGATAGGAAGAGGGAAAATGACAGAAAATAAAAAAGTGTTCATATGGATACTAATACCACTTATATATGGATTTATATCAAATACCTTTATGCTGATAATACCTCCACTTTTGAGCCAAATTGTTTTTGCTGTCTTGTGGTTCTGGATCGGAATTAAGCTTGCCAGTATAGGTGGAAACAATTTTAAAAGTTTTATTTTTGGAAATAGTATCTGGTTACTTTCGTTTTTACTATATTTATGGCAATTTGTACTTTTGGATGATGAAAGTAGAAATATGTTTATAGCACTTATTAGTCAATATTATATGCTTTCATTTATTTGGTCGGGTACTAAATTATCTTTATTATTTTCAGATGTATTGAATGGAACAACTATTACAATCATCTCTTACCTTTCTATGTTATTGGTTTGTACTGTTGGTTTTATTGTCGGAAAGTTAAAAGCGAATTAAATTATGGTGAAAAGGGTACTTAAACAAACGGGTAACTTGAATGGAATAACTGGAGTTGTCGTTGGGGTCTCTCTCTTCTTGTGCTAACGCAGCAGTTTAGTGGAAGAAGACAGAAGAGTCATTGAGGTACTGAGGAGTAATACTTATGTTAACCTTTCTCTTAGTCATAATTAATTATATAGGGGAGTTGAGTAATTTGGAATTTTCTATCTTGTTGATAGCAATTGTTGTTGTAGTTAGCTTAATTATGTGTATTTATTCTACTAACAAATACTTTAAAGTGAAAGAACAAGAAATTAAATTAGAAAAAGAAAGATTAGATTTGGAACGAAAAAGATTAGAATTAGAAGAGAAAAAATTTTAGAGAAAAAATAATTTTGTTCACAAGGGTACGATTGTTTAATAAGAGCATTCGCTTCTTGTGCTAAAGACCCAGAAGAGTTGAATGAAAATTTGTACACTTGTGGGGGGAAGAATTAAAAATAATGAAAACAATATTGGTGAAAATAATATATTTTGCTTTTACTTTATTTATTTTAAATGTGTTATGGAAAGTAATGATTGAATTATGGGATGCTTTTGTCCCGTGGAATTATAAAACTGATCTATTAGGAATTTTTGTAGTAGCACCTATTTTAATAGTAGCTTCATTTATTTTATCAAGTTTGTGCTTTAAAGTTATAAGGGAGACTAAATAATATTAAACACTCCAAACTTACTTATTGCATTAACGGGTGCAATAGCAGCATAGTTTCTATCGCTTATTGTGCTAACGACGCAGGATAGTGGAAGAAGGAAAACGAGTTTTGATATAGTTAGAAAAATCCTCTTAATACATAGTAGTATAAAGGGGATTAATGATTAATTTTACTTATTTAATGGTAGTTCTTTGATAATGTCTACACCATCTAATATTAGCAATTTAGAGTCAAAGACCAATTTCTTAACCTCTTTTAGATTTGCACCCTCTTTAATCTTATACTCAATATGGAAAGAGTCGTCTCATAATATAAAGGAGTTCTTTAATACACTCTATAAGGGCTACTTATTGATTCAGGAAGGAGTTCGAAAATGAAAAGAGCATTAGTATTTCTTTTTCCATTTTTTCTTTTTGTTGCTACTCAATCGTCTTTCGCCTTCCCTTTAGATACTACTAATCAACCTTTTAAAAAAGAGAAGAAACAGACTTACTCACAAATTTGGATAGAAGATTACGATATAGAAATTCAGGTTATTGAACAACAATCTAAAAATCCAATTGAAATTAATAACCAAGAACAAGTAGTAGAGATAATCAACACGATAAATTCTGCTTATGATATTGACTCTAATTTCGAAACACATACTAAATTAGGTGTATTGAAGTTCAATGAATTTGGAGCCATTCAGGTTTATCTATCAAAAGATACATCTTCAGTTTATCTACATTCGGATAAAGGTGCAAAGGTAATTACAATTAAGAATTTTCATCAAATATTTCAACCATTGACAAAAGCTGAACCTCTTCCTCCAGGGTTTGGACCTAAGTCTGTCCCGCCCCTACCTAAAGGAGGTGGATTAGATTCCAAAGATGTAGAAAAATTATTTTAAGCTTTCCTAACACAATAGAATATCGAATAAACGATATGTTTGCTTCTTTGATATGCGGGATCCTCAGGTTTATCAGGGGACTAGTATAAGAAAGATTTACGACAAGTTCCATTAGAACAAGTTGGAATACTGTATGGTTTCACCTAAAATCCCACTGTAGCTAGGATGAAAATTACCATGATAAATATAATTCCGTTTAGGAAACATTATCGATACAGACTTTTACGGCTTCCTCGATCGGTTTCTTGATCTTCCACCTCAATCATTTTCCAAAAGGTGCGATTATCATTCTCTTACCAATGAACTAGGCAACATTTTTAATTATACTAGTGTTTGACTCTATGCCTTATGCATATATTGCACCAGAAGGGGGGAGTCATAATGAGTTACACTATGAGAAAATTAATAGCTAGTGTAGTAGGAATTATAGGTTCATTAATGGGGTTTTATCTATGGAAAGAATATCTTCCAGAGTATCACGGCGACACTATTACAGACTGGCGACGCATATTGAGAATAGAGAATGTAATCTTTCTTTATATTCCAAGTTCTATTGCCTTGATCGCTTCAATATTTCATAAAACATATTTAATGGTTTTGGCTTTTCTATTAGTTTACCAGTAACAAAATACCTTGGTGTGAATGGATTTATATTTGATACGTTTCCCTTAGTTTATTATCCACATTTACCACTGAAATTCACAGGCCCTCAGGACTAGGGCGATTCTTTAAAAAGGTGAGGCTCTTTTGTTGGGTCGTTCCCTTTAAACTTATATGATACGCTAATATTATTGCCAATCACTTCAAATTTAAGGGGAGTTTTTTATTTATAAGAACGTGGGGATCATCATGGTTATAACCATACTTTTAGCTGGGTGTTCCAATAATAATACTGTTTCTATTGAGGGTAATATATTCGAAGTAAATCATGAGAAAGAGACAGTTGTCGTCTTTGTTGAAGATGAGTTAATGGGAGAACAAGAGCTGGACCACGATAAAAAACAGAAGTCAATCGAAGCTTTTTTAGTTAAGACAAATGAATTTTTGGAAGTGAAGGGTGAAGTGGATTCATTTAATGGTTTAAAGCAGGGGCAAAAAGTAGCCGTAGAAATTGGAGAGAATTATGAAGAAAAACTAGTTACAAAGGATGCTCTGTTAGATCATAGTAAACTGCCTGCCTATGAATCCCAAACGGTAACTGTCACACCTTATTCCAAACAAGATATTGTTCAGGAACTGACAGTAGAAGAAGGGTATGGGCTTTATACCTATCATCCCGAACCTAATGAAGAGGAAGGATATGATGCCTATCCTAGTTCTGTTGCAGCAGATTTTCCTTTTCAAAGAATACAGGCAACCCATTCTGTCAGCGATGTTAAAAACACAGAGGAGTTGTTAGAGTTATCTGAGGGATCGCCTACATATATAATTACTGATGAAAAAGGGATTGCATTTAAAACAAACAAGATAACGAAACTTAATGAATTTATTAAAACCCTAGAGAAGCCAAAGTGAATTTCTTAAACGGTATAAATGAAACGTGAGTAAGTTGAGATACTAATAAATAGTAGATATCATAATAAGTAGTGTAGGCTTTAAATTATTCACATATGACAAGCATAATTTCAGGAGGGACTAGTTTTGTCCGGGGGCAAATGAATGTGGGGAAAGATATTTATTGCAATGAGGAAATGAAATTCTACTTCTTTAAGGATGCTTTAGTTCAACAAGTAATATAAAAAAATCTCAGTTAAAAAAACTGAGATTTTTTTATTTAATTACAAATACCACTATAAATACGGTGCAATTAGCTATACAAATCCAACTGTAATTTAGTGTGGAACTCTAGGTTTTGTTGAAAGGGACCCCGTTTGGCAAATAACCAGCCTTTTTTTACTGCTTTAATGGATTACATTTCTTTTAAGTCGAAAGAAACTACTCGGTCTGTGTTCGTATCATAGATAACCGTACCTCTAACCTTAATATTTTCTTGTGGCGATTGTAGGCTATATTCGTACGTTTCTTTTGTGCGGTTAGAATTCACTTGTGTTTTTTCTATAGTATTATACTCTGTAACGTTGTAACTTGGGTAAGCTGTTTGAGTAATTTCTAAAAGGTATTTCCCCCATTTTTCCTCTTCTAACTCTGGTGATGGTGTTATTTCAACATTAATTATACCTACATCAGGACTTGCCCCTAACGTCTCAAAGGCTCGTCGGTGAAGGTTGATTTTATTTGCTTGATATTCTGGAACTTGATCCACCACCATAACCAATACAGATTTTCCGGTAGAAGGCCTTGTGACTTTAAGTGTCTGGCCACATTGATAAGGAGAATTTCTGCCGACTGCTACTGTCATATAGCGATTATTCGACCAAGGGATGCCACATTGAGTAACAGCTCCGCCTTCTGTCCAAGAAGCTTGACCTTGTACAGGTTGCTGGCGATCTGCTGTGTGAAAAGGATAGGGCTGATAATTAGAATTTCTGGTGTCTTGAGGAATATACGGAATTCCGTGATAAGGATGGATCGCGTACGGGTAGGTATAGGGTCCAAAATATGGGTAGTTAGGATACATTATTTTCCTCCTGATTCGATTATAAACTTCATTGATACCCTATGTTTCCTTGGGGTTGACCCGTGACAGTGATCCCTAGTTTTTGCTTGAAAAAATTACTAAGTAAATGTTTAAAAGTGAACATTTTTCATATTTATTTAAAATTCGTTCGGAAAATACCTGTGAATACTTGCTATTATCCTGTAAATGACGATAAAATAGCTGTAAATAAAAACATTCAGGGGGATTGCAATATGTATGGAGCACCGAATCAAAAGTATGCTAAGAAATTAATGCTGTTAGGAGCAGGAGAGTTGGGTAAAGAAGTGGTGATTGAGGCGCAGCGATTGGGTGTTGAAACCATTGCTGTAGATCGCTATGAAGGTGCGCCTGCCATGCAGGTAGCCCATCGTTTTCATGTAATTGATATGCTTGACGGTGAGCAGCTTCGGAAGGTGATAGAGCAGGAGAAACCTGATTTTATTGTTCCTGAAATAGAAGCCATTGCAACGGCAACACTTTTAGAGCTTGAGCAGGAGGGCTATCACGTTATTCCAACAGCTTATGCTACTCAACTAACTATGGATCGTGAAGGTATCAGACGATTGGCAAGTGAGAAACTAGAACTTCCGACAGCTAAATACGAGTTTGCGAACACATTATCAGAATTAAATGAGGCAGTGAGTGAAATTGGAACACCTTGTGTAATTAAACCGATCATGAGCTCTTCAGGGAAAGGTCAAAGCCTTTGTCGTACAGAAGCGGATATTGAGAATTCATGGAATGAAGCAATCAACAGTGGACGCGGGAAAAGCACTCGGGTGATTGTGGAAGAATTTATTCATTTTGATTCGGAAATCACATTGTTAACTGTTCGTTCGGCTACGGGTACAGTTTTCTGTCCACCTATCGGACATGTCCAGCAGGACGGTGATTATATTCAATCATGGCAGCCTCATGCGATGAACGAGGAACAGATTATAGAAGCAGAACAAATTGCTAAGAAAGTTACTGATGAGATCGGTGGATTTGGTGTTTTCGGTGTAGAACTTTTTATTACGGAAAAGGGTGTGTACTTTAGCGAAGTTTCCCCACGTCCGCATGATACGGGCATGGTCACTTTAGTTACTCAGGAACTATCTGAATTTGCCCTGCACGTCCGAGCGATTTTAGGATTGCCAGTCGAAGAAGTCCAACTCGTATCACCAGGAGCAAGCTATGCGATCAAAGCATCGAAGGAAAGCAGTACTTATCAAATTTCCGGAGTAGACCAAGCGTTAGCTGTGCCAAATACACAAATGCGTTTATTCGGGAAACCAGATACAAAAGTTGGCCGCCGAATGGCTGTTGTTCTATGTAAAGGGGAGAATGTAGAGGCTGCGCGCCAACAGGTGGAGGAAGCGGCTGCTAAAATTTATGTAGTAAGCTGAAGTGTTTTTTCTCAAAAAAATAATTTTAGAAAAGGAGGCAATTCTTATGAGAGAATTGCCTCCTTTTGCTAAATCTTGAGTAATTAATAACTCATCCCTTTTCAGAATTATTAACAAGTATCTCTTTATGTTCGAATAGGCTGTTAATAAATGAACAATTACTTAATCTGAAAAGGGGTGTAGTATGATTCTAATATCGGGAAGACCCTTTCAACAAAGTAATATAGAGTCAACCAATAGTACTGAAAAAATGATTATTCAATCCATGAGTGAAGCCCCTGAGGTTTATTCGTATGAATACGTGAGCGAGTTTAATTTTGAAGTTCAATTACGAAAAAATATCATCGATAGTGCCGGAGTGATGCATCAAAGTGAAGTGCAGTTTGCAACTTTTAATACAACCCGTAGTAACCCAGAATATTGGATAGTGACACAGCCCGGAGGACTTATGCTTCGGCAAGGTGTGAAACCATCTGAAGGCATTGAAGATATTTTCAAAAACAGTGCCCAATATGGATTTGAATGTGCAGGGGCTATGCTAATCATACTTTATCATGCAGTGTTAAAAGCGATTGGTGAATACGCTTTTAATCGATTGTTTCCTGACCTTTATATTTACAGTTGGCATGCGGATCCTGATCTGGGAATTTATCCTACTTACACGGACAATTTTATACTTGGTGATATTGTCTACTTTAGAAATCCTGACGTTGATCCTCAAATTGCTCATTGGCGGGGAGAAAATGCTGTAGTTCTTGAGAATGGTCTTTATTTTGGACATGGAATTGGAGTCTTGACAGCTCAACAAATGATTGAGGCACTGAATCGCACGAGAAAACCTGGAGCGACTCAATCAGCTTATCTGACAAATTTAATAGTAAGACCCTCTTTTAAACACTTGGAAAAGTTTTCGAATCTACAACGAGGCTACTCTGTTCGTAAATACCAGTCTATCGTGATTCAACACAATGAAAGTTCGATTCCTTTTGACCGATATAAGTTCCTATTGTTTAGTATATATAACCGTTTGTAATTTCTTTAGAAACTCTCGTAATAGAGGATGTTCAAAAAGTCACCAAATGATAAGCAGCGCATCTCTTCGTTGGCTCGTTCTTCCGGTCCTCATGTAGGAAAAGCCTACACTCTGGTCCTCAGAAACTTCGCCGCCTCGACCTGCTTGTTTCTAATTTGGCGTCTTTTTGAACACGCACTAATAAAATTTACGTTAGATTCGTTTGAAACCGGGAATAGAAAGGAATGAGAATGAATAGGATCTATTAGAACGCCGATTAGTTTGCAGTTAATATGGAAGAAATCTAGAACATATAAGGGGTGCTTGTTCATTGTTTCTAAACGAAATTGAGAATCTTGGTTTTCATAGCCAACTTTCCTTAAGCCAAGTAGAAGATCGTCTTCTGATCACTGCCGACTTTCCAAAAGAATTCCTTGTGAACACACAAATGATCGAACCTTTTCTGTATGTAACATTGTATGTTCGAGGTGGTGAAAGGATCAAAATCATTGATGAAGGTACAGCAGAAATTTACACTCCTGCTAAAAAGGAAATGGAACAAAACACTTATAATAAAATTATTCAATTCGCAATCAAACATTCTAAACAATTTAATCATTTGACGAGGGAGCACACTTTTAAGAGATGAAATTTCTGATAGGGAACAATCATTGGCCATTAGGGAACAATCTTAATGAGATAAGGAACAATCCTGTCTAGTTAGGGAACAATCTTAACGGGATAAGGAACAATCCGAGCTAGTTAGGGAACAATTAACACCCCGCTTAATTCAAAAGAGCGTAATTCTGTAAAAAGGATTGCGCTCTTTTTGTTGTGTGCGCAATCTAAGCTTATTAAACTCTAGGGAGAATAGAGTTTGAGACTCTGGAAATCTCTGAAAATTTGACATTTAATCTGAGTACGTTAAGATAAATATTGTTCGAAAAAAATTTAACGTTTTTAACAATGTTTATCTGAAGGGGCGGATTTATGGTGATTATCGCACGATGAAAGGAAGTTTTCTTTTATTTGAGGATACTCAGTAATCGTGTAATTATAGTAATTCAAATCCAAAAGGTGAAAATTTTTAGAAAAATTTTAAAAAAGCGAGGGTATTATAATGAATTTTAAAATGGGAAAGTCTATTGTACTATTAATCACTTTATCTTTATTTACTATATTAGCTGCTTGTGGAAATAGCGAAAGTGCATCTGGTGAAGGTGATTCAGAGGAGAACGAACAAGAACCAATCCGCATGGGGCAAATAAATTGGGCTGAAAATATTGCGGTTACGAATATGTGGAAAGTTATTCTTGAAGATAAAGGTTACGATGTTGAATTAAATAATGTAGACATGGGTACGACAATGAAAGCTTTATCTGATGGAGAATTGGATGCGAGTCTTGAGGTTTGGCTTCCTGTACAAGATGCAAACTATCTAGAAGAGTATAAAGATGAAGTTAATTTCTCAGACGAAGTTTGGTATGAAAACGCAAAAGTGGGATTAGTCGTTCCAGAATATATGGAAGATATTAATAGCGTGGAAGATTTAAATGAAAACAAAGAATTATTTGATGGTGAAATTACCGGGTTTGATCCAGGCGCTGGTACAATGGAAGTTACGGAACAACTTATTGAAGATTATGAGTTAGATTATGAGTTGCTTAGTAGTTCTGAACCAGCGATGTTAGCTGAAATTGGTGAAGCAATAAAAGATGAAGAACCGATCGTTGCTCCACTTTGGAGTCCTCACCGCATATTTTCTCAATATGACTTAAAATATTTAGAAGATCCTCAAGAAACATTTGGAGGAACTGAGAAAATTCATCATGCGACAAGGCATGGATTTGCGGAAGACTATGAAGAAGTTGATGCATGGTTGAAAAATTGGAAGATGGATGATGCTTCAATTGGTGAGCTAATGACTTATGTGGATGATGCAGAGGAACCTATTGACGGTGCAGAGAAATGGGTAGAAGAAAACGAAGATTTAGTTAATGAATGGATAGAGTAATTTATAAAAGTGATTGAGCCATTTGGTTCAATCACTTTTTCTATGCAAGGGGCTGTAATTGTGTGGTACCTGGTACCACACAAGATTATGGAAGACTGAGCTTCAGACATTACGGTGGCTTCCGTTACCAAGGATGGCATTAGAAGGTCCGGGAAATCACTCGCTTTCCGTGGGCATGAGGTGAGCTTCCTCAGGCTACGCCTTGCGGGATCTCACCAATCATGTTCATCCCACAGGAGTCTCGCAATTTCCCGGACCTTCTTGCTTTTGTAAGGAGAACGGAAACATCTTCACGTGAGGCACAAGCTTCATACGTAAAAATCGTGGGACTGTGTAATTATTGCCATTGATATGATCCACTTAGGACATCAAATTAACTTGTAATGTAAATTTGGAAACGGTCTTACAAGGAGATGTGGCGAAGGTAGGCATACACGCCAGTTAAGCTCCTAGCCATACCACGTATTTTAACAACTTATCTAAGTGGCTCGATAGATATAACAGATACTTTAACAGTAACAGTAGAACAGCATGATTCCGATAGAAACATACGGCAAGCGACTCCTTCCCTACCGCCCCTTTCTCTACACAATTATATCGAAACCGATTCTTCCAATCCTGCCCGATGGTTGAATAAAATTCCCCCTCAAATAACTAACAATATTAAGGTTTAACATAGTCATGAAAAAGTGGATTTTGGAATCAGAAAAGCAAGGTTAGGGAACATGGTTGAGGGAGAAACTTCATTCGCTCGTTGAAATGTGTAGGCAGATATCTTTGATTTCTTGATGGAATTTGAAATAATACTCATTGCATCAAGGAAAGAGGAGGACAAATATTGAGTAATACACGTACAAATACATCTACTAAACCATTATTTCAACCATTTACAAGTGAAAAATTAACCTTGCCTAATCGTACGGTGATGGCGCCTATGACACGTGGGTTTTCACCAGATGGAGTACCGGGGGAGGATGTGGCAGCCTATTACCGGCGCCGAGCTGAAAATGGAGTAGGCTTAATAGTAACAGAAGGAACAGGGGTCAATCATCCGACATCTGTTTCAGGTGCTAGTATTCCTGTTTTTTATGGTGAAAAGTCATTAAATGGCTGGGCTCAAGTGGTGAAGGAAGTTCATAAAGTCGGCGGGAAAATTGTACCACAGCTTTGGCATGTGGGGATGACACGTAAAGAGGGCGATCTTCCCAATGAAGAGGCACTACCTGTTGGGCCATCTGGTCTAAGCTTATCTGGTGAAAAAGTAACGGAGCCAATGACCGATGATGAGATTGCTAATATGGTAGAAGCTTATGCTCAAGCAGCTGCTGATGCAAAACGCATTGGTTTTGATGGGATCGAGCTTCACGGGGCGCATGGTTATTTAATTGATCAATTCTTTTGGGAAAATACAAATCAGCGTACTGATCGATATGGTGGAGATATAATCGGGCGAGCACATTTTGCAGTTGAGGTAATAGAGGCATGTCGGCGTGAAGTTGGACCTGACTTCCCAATTATCTTCCGGTTTTCTCAATGGAAAATGAACAACTTTAATGCCAAAATTGCTGAAACGCCGGAAGAATTAGAAAATTTACTTCAGCCTCTAGTTGAAGCGGGGGTAGATATTTTCCACTGTTCTACCCGACGTTTCTGGGAACCGGAATTCGAAGGTTCTGATTTGAACTTGGCAGGCTGGACAAAAAAAGTGACAGGTAAACCGGTTATTTCTGTTGGATCTGTGGGACTTGATGGGGAATTCACAAGTTTTGCCGGTGCCAACACAACTAGTCTCGATGGTCTTATTGAAAAGCTCGATAATGAAGAGTTTGACTTGGTAGCGATCGGACGTTCTCTATTAATGGACCCTAAGTGGGTGAGCAAGGTACGCGATGGTCAAGCAGATGATTTATTGCCTTTTAATAAAGAAGCACTGAAAAAGTTATACTAAAAGTCGATATCCTTAAGGAGCAATTGTTTAAGAGTGGTTGTAGGCTCTTTAGTATCTCTTAACCTGAGTTCATTCATATAGGAATAAACAAAAAACTAAACTGCCATAGCTCTGAATTCAACCGGAGTATGGCAGTTTAGTTTTGTGAAAAGATCGACTACAATGTTTTCTAGTGGGGGAGGATTAGTCATTCCCCCTGATCTTGTGGGCTGAATTGATTCGTTCATGTCTACATAACTGTAGGTTGGGAGAATGCTCCGCAATCCCTGAAGCAGAAGCTACAAGCGTTAGGGTTACGGAGTATTTTTTGTGACTTCTACCGATGACGGAACAGCAACCGTCTAGGCATCGTTGTTCCAGATCACTTGATTTTAGTAACCAATTCACAACAAAAAAGTAGTTCGTTTTGGAGTGTGTGTTTCAAAAGTTGGACTCCAAAACTGAACTACTTAAAAGTTAATTCTCATTTTTGATATACCGTTTTATATGTCTGAATTTTAAAATTTACTTACACTGATAAATTTTAGAACCAGTTAAGAGGGGCTGGGTTTGTATTTTCGAATACATGCTTCACTTCTGTATATTCCTCTAGACCTTGTTTGCCAAGTTCACGGCCAATTCCAGAAGATTTGTAACCTCCCCATGGGGCTTGGGCAAAGTATGGGTGGAAGTCGTTAATCCATACCGTTCCCATTCGTAGTTCACTGGAGACTCGTTCGGCTTTTCTAATATCGGTCGTCCATACGGCGCCAGCTAGTCCGTATTTTGAGTCATTGGCCAATTGAACGGCTTGTTGCTCGGTGCTAAATCGTTCAATGGTTAATAGAGGACCGAAAGTTTCTTCCTGCACGATTTGCATGGAAGTTTCACAGTTTGTAAAGATCGTCGGTTCAAAGAAGAAGCCTGATTGTAGCTCTTCAGCTTCAGGGCGTTTACCGCCGACGATTAGGTTGGCCCCTTCTTTGACGCCAATGTCAACATAGCTTTCCACTTTTTCAAGATGTTCTTTTGAAATCAGCGGACCTGACTGGGTGGAGTCATCGAAGCCATTGCCGAGCTTGATTTGTTTCGTTCGTTCAACTAACGCTTCAACGAATTCATCATGGATGGAATCTTGAACGAGTAAACGGGCGCCGGCTGAACACACTTGACCCGCATGGAAAAAGACAGCGTTTAAGGCTTGGTCTACGGCTGTTTCAAAATCTGCGTCAGCAAACACGATATTCGGGTTTTTACCGCCGAGCTCAAGGGCAATCTTTTTAAAATTTCCTGAAGCGGCTGTCATTACTTTGCGTCCTGTTTCAACACCGCCCGTAAATGAAATGAGATCAACAGAATGGCTTTCCGCGAGCAGTTGTCCTGTTTTGGCACCTGAGCCTAATACTAAGTTGGCCACACCTTTTGGAACACCAGCTTCTTCAATGAGCTCTGTGACCTTGATTGTAGTTAACGGCGTGATTTCGCTCGGTTTGATTACGAGTGTGTTCCCGGCTGCTAACGCTGGAGCTAGTTTCCAAGATGCTTGCAAGAGAGGGTAGTTCCATGGGGTGATTTGCCCACAAACACCTACAGGCTCCCGAACGACTTTACTTCTTGAGTCGGGAAGAGGGGATTCAATCATTTCACCACCATCTTTATCGGCAAGTCCGCCGTAATAACGGAAAACTTCTGCGATGTCACTCATATCATCTAAGCTTTCCGTCAGCGTTTTCCCTGAGTCTAACGTTTCAAGCTCAGCTAATTCTTGCTGGTCACGCTCAATAAGTTCAGCAACTTTTGAAACGAGCTTTCCTCGTTCCGTTGCTGGTGTGTGGCGCCATTCACCGTGGTCAAAAGCATTCCTAGCAGCATCGACTGCGGATTGTGCGTCTGTCTCATCGCCTTCAGGAACTTCTGCAATCTGTTCTTGATTGAATGGGTTAATAATTGTACGAGTTTGTCCGCTTGTAGCCGTTACCCATTGTCCATTGATGTACATCTTTTTGTTCATCATTAATCATTTCCTCCTTTATAAACCATAAATCAGCATACCTAAAACACCTGAAATACCAATCACCCAAACAGGAGACACTTTTTTGTATAGCAGTGTGATCGCTAGAATCATAATAAAATATTGCGGGTATTCAGCTGATTGTGAAAATATATCGTTCTGTACACCCATTCGGATGCCAGCATATAAAATAAGTGCGGTAATTACTGGATGGATGCCATATAAACTCCGACTTAAAAGTTGAGTTTGGGCATTGCGCGCGATCACTTTAATCAAAAGGAGCACAATGATCAAGGAGGGCAGCAAATTACTGCCTGCTGCAATGATCGCACCTCCTATTCCTGAGGTTTGGTATCCTATAAATAAAGCTGAATTTGTTGCTATGGGTCCTGGTGCGGATCCGGCAATGGCAATAATGTCAGTGAATTGTTGTTGAGACAGCCATTGGTGTTCACGGACAGCCTGTTCCATTAAAGGGATCATGGCATATCCTCCGCCGAACCCAAACAGGCCAATTGTAAAAAACTCGATAAAGAGATAAAAGAAGAGCATGAGTGTTAGCTCCTTTGATTACGACAAGCATGATAAACCCATCCTATCAAAGCCCCTCCAATGATGAGAAAAACAGGGGAGATGGCTAAGCCGACCAGTAAACTAATAGCGATAATAAATAGCAGCAATGTAAAACGATCGTGAATCGCACTTTTGCCAATTTTGAAAGCTGCAAATAAGATAAGTCCGATAATCGCTGGCCGAATCCCTTTAAACGCATCTTGAACGAGGGATAAGTCTTGATAGGTTAGAAAAAGGTAGGTTAATACGATAATAATAAGTGCAGCCGGTAGTACCATACCGAGCATGGCAGCTATAGCACCACCTAAGCCGCGTACATGGTACCCTATATAAATGGAAGCATTTATCGCGATAGAACCTGGTGCTGATTGTGCAATCGCTATAATATTCGGCACCTCACTACTGGTAAACCATCTTTTTTTGCACACTATTTCACTTTCAATATGAGGAATCATGGCAATCCCACCTCCAAAGGTGAGAGGGCTGATCTTCATAAAGGTAAGAAACAAATCAATTAGATCGTTTATATAATTGTCTGATGGATTCGTTTGTTTGACTTGTAACGACAAACGATTACTCTCCGCCTAAGACTCTCGTACTGTGAGGCGGCTGCACCTTCGTATTCGGGTCAATGTAATGCTTCGCCTGACTAATAGCTGTAGGAGCTTCGCCGAATCCTGTCGCAATGAGCTTAACTTTTCCATCATACGTAGTAATATCTCCAGCTGCGTAGATTCCGGAAATATTGGTTTCCATCTTCTGGTTAACAACGATTGAATTCTTTTCGAGTTCTAATCCCCATTCTTTAATTGCCCCAAGACTTGATAGGAAGCCGTGGTTCACAATCAAGGAATCA
This sequence comes from Halobacillus seohaensis, assembly GCF_042663045.1. Classification (NCBI taxonomy): domain Bacteria; kingdom Bacillati; phylum Bacillota; class Bacilli; order Caryophanales; family Bacillaceae; genus Halobacillus; species Halobacillus seohaensis. The sequence continues at coordinate 39,456 of NZ_JBHSZV010000067.1, forward strand.
ATTTCTAGATTCTCAGAATTCTCACCTTTAGGTTCTTTTAGAACGACCGATTGGATATAATCTTCAGTTCCGACGAGCTCATCGATCGCTCTTGGAGTTTTAACTTGAACATTTGTCTCTTTTAATTGATTGATACTATGCTCATGTGCTCTGAATTCATTTCGGCGATGAACAAGAGTCGTTTCTTCTGCAATTTCTGAGAGCATAAGCGCCCAGTCAACAGCGGAATCTCCGCCTCCTGAAATACATACTCGTTGACCTTTATACGATTGCAGGTCAGTGATGGAGTAGAAGAGGTTCTTCCCTTCATATTTATTGGCAGTTTCATGTTTCAGTCGACGTGGTTGAAACGCTCCTGCGCCACTCGTAATTAATACTGTCTTGGCATAGTGAACGGTTTTTGTCGTCGTGATTTTGAATAACTGTTCTTCCAGTTTCTCTACATACTGAACATTTTCTTCAAGACACATTTCTGGGTCGAATTGGTTTGCTTGTTCTTCTAATTGATGGACTAAATCTTTTGCTAAAACTTTTGGTGCTCCGGCCACATCATAAATATATTTCTCAGGGTATAAGGCCATTAACTGGCCGCCTGCCTGGGGTAAGCTGTCAATGACTTTGACAGACATTTCTCGCATTCCACCGTAGAAAGCAGCAAATAGGCCGGTCGGACCTCCCCCTATAATGATGACATCGGTTATTTCTTCAGAATTGTTCATATTAATCACCTTCTTGTCGTTATTTATATACGATGACACTTTCGTGTTCTACTCGTACTTTAAAGCTAGGAATTTTTTTATTAGGGTTCGCAAGCATTCGCCCTTCGTTTTTTATATCAAACTCTCTACCATGCCATGGGCAACGGATAATTTCCCCTTTATGGCAATATTCGTACTCACCTGGTTCACTATTCTCGGTGGTCGCCCCGCAAACCATTCCCTTATCGAGGGGAGCACCTTGGTGGATGCATTGGTTCATAAAAGCATAGAACTCACCATCTGGTGTACGGCAAACCAGAACAGTTTGTTTGCCGAAAGTTGATTTCATCATATCCCCCGGCTGGATATCGGACGTTTTACAAACAACTTGTTCTTTCATATTATCCCTCCTTCGTGTTTGGTATTTTTGGATAAAAGTTTTTCGCATTTTCAGAGTAAAGTTTGTGTTTAAGTTCTGAATCTAAATTCGGTAATGCTCTATGAGGTGAATCGAAGTCCCAGTGAGGGTAGTCCGTCGCGAAACAAATCATTTCGTCCGTACCCATTTGGTCAATTAGGGACATGAAATCCTTTTTACTCAACTCCTCAGAAGGTTGAGTGCAGAAACGAACCTGCTCTTTCATAATGTCACTTGGCATTCTTTTCACCCACGGAACTTCATGGCGTAGGTCTCTAAATTGCTGATCCATTTTCCACATCATATGAGGGATGAACGTGAATCCACCTTCAATCATCATAAGTCCAAGGTTTGGAAACTTATCGAAAACACCATTAAATATCATGTTGGTGACTTGTTTCATATGAGCGGTAGGGATTAATGTATGCCACTCGATAAAATATCTTGGCCATTTCCCATAATAGACGGGTGGTTCATTGTGGTGCATACCGATCATTAAGTTGTGCTTTTCAGCGGCTTCGAATATCGGGTGATAGTAGGGATCTCCCCACATAATGTCATCGATTGGAAGGAGAACCTGCACCATCTTAGGGTGGGAACCTACTCTTTCAATCTCTTTTACAGCTTCGTCACGTTCCTGAGCAGCTACGTGAACAGACCCATATAATCGTTCATCCTGATCTAGCCACTTATCAATTTGCCAATCATTGTAGGCAGATGCCAGAGCTGCTGCCATCTCGTACCAGCCGTTCATAGAGGAAGGAGAAGGGTCTAATGCTCCGGTTAAAATTCCGAATTCATGACCAATATCGTCCAAGAGTTGTTCTTGCATGTATGCTAAATCGGACCCGGCAGGTCTGCCGTCCGGAAGTGCTGCATCGGCACGATCAACTCCTGCTACGGAAGGCTGAGTGTAAGGCATGTGTTTTTCTTGAATCCAATGACAATTCGTAATGTAATGTTTGAACGGCTCATCAAGATACTCAAGAAGCTCCTTATATTGAACGCGCTCATGAATATCTGTATCTACTAATGGAATTCGTTGTTTTGTCATAGAAAATCTCTCCTTGTTGGTTGTTTTGCGCATAATTCAAATCATATCAGCGAATTACAAAACCCCCCAAACCTACTGAGAGTGACTGAGTACTACTCAGTGAGCTCAGTGAGACTCAGTGAAGCTCAGTGAAGCTCAGTGACAGATTTTGTTTTTATTGAAAATATTTTTTGTGTTAGACAAAAAGTTTTTTCTGTACAATTTGATCATCCTGCGTATTTATCAATGAGAGGTTGAGTCAACCGCTCAATGATAGGGGTGAGGAGGGTTTTTATATGTCTGAAAAAACTCGTAATTTGAGGCTTGAATGTTTGCTTTTTTCAAAAAATGCGGTTTGCAATTGATTATAATCGTATGTAACATATAAAAATGTTGTTGAAGCCGATCCGTTGAACGTGCGTTTTCGACAAAATTTTACAAAAGAGGTGAGCATAGATGAAAAAAGTTTCATCAGTTTTTTGGTATAGTCTCGTGGTTTGTGGACTGGTTGTCTTATGGGGTGCAATAGCTCCGGAACATTTGAAGACAATGACTTCAAATGCAACTACTTTTATATCCACTCGGTTTGGATGGTATTACTTATTAATCATCATGTTGATGCTAGCTTTTTGCATCTACTTAATCTTTTCACGCTTCAATCATATTAAGTTAGGTAAGGAAGATGATAAACCAGAGTTCAGTCTTCTATCATGGTTTGCTATGTTATTTAGTGCTGGAATGGGAATGGGGTTAGTGTTTTGGACGACTGCTGAACCTATCTCACATGCATTCGTAAGCAGTCCAACTTCAGAGGAAGGTAGTGCGCAGGCTATTAAAGAATCTCTGCAGTATTCCTTTTTCCACTGGGGTATCCACGCCTGGGCTGTCTATGCGCTTGTTGCATTAGTACTCGCTTATTTTAAGTTTCATAAAGGCTATTTAGGGTTAATCAGTTCCACCCTTGTCCCCCTATTTGGAAAAGAACGAATGGAAGGAATCGCAGGCAAATTAATCGACACTTTAGCCGTCGTTGCTACCGTTGTTGGTGTTGCGGCTATGCTTGGATTTGGTTCTGCCCAAATAAACGAAGGACTGGCCTTTCTTTTTAATACCCCTAGCAATTATGGCGTTCAATTAGTCATTTTAATTGTTTCTACCGCTTTATTTATCTTTTCAGCCTGGTCAGGTGTCAGCAAAGGAATCAAATATTTAAGTAACATTAATATGGTTCTTGGCTTTCTTCTGATGATTCTTCTATTAATCGTTGGTCCTACGTTGTATATTTTGAACATGTTCACTGAATCCATTGGCGGTTATATTACGAACTTTTTCAATATGAGTTTTCGAATAGCGCCAATGGACGAAGAAAACCGCTCATGGATTGATGGATGGACGATTTTCTATTGGGCTTGGTGGATTTCTTGGGCACCGTTCGTCGGTATTTTCATTGCGAGGATTTCAAAAGGACGTACGATAAAAGAATTTATGCTCGGTGTCTTATTTGTTCCAGCTATCGTATGTTTCGTCTTTTTCGCTGTATTTGGAGTGTCGGCTTTAGAAATTGAACAGCAAGGGATCGCAGCAATTTCTGAATATCCAAAAGAAACGGCAACCTTTGCTATGTTGGAACAATATCCATTAGGTGTGCTCATGTCATTTATTACGATCCTTGTTATCGCCATTTTCTTTATTACTTCTGCAGACTCAGCCACATTTGTCTTAGGAATTTTAACTACTTCAGGATCCTTAAACCCATCAGGTATGGTGAAGATCATCTGGGGGCTTTGTTTATCAGCAATGGCGGCCATCATCGTGTATTTTGGTGGAACGCAAGGCTTGCAAAACGTTCTAATTATTGCAGCCTTTCCATTCTCTGTCGTTATTCTGTTAATGGGTTACTCATTCTTTAAAACGGCTAATCAGGAAGTTATATCGAAAAAACAACAAAGAAAAAAAACAAAAGAAGCTAAACAAGTAGTTTAGTTTTAAAAAGGAGAGGTTGTCTCATGTGGAGACAACCTCTTTTTTGCTTGGAATGGTATATTTTATATCACATCGATAAATTAAAATAGAGAAGGGAAGATACATCGAGACGGTTGAATATGCAAATAATGAACAGTGTAAGAAGTAGAGCAAATTGGATGACTTATAGGGGGATGCGAATGTTGCATCTATTGCTTTGAACTTTTAAACAAACGCCCCTTAACACTTATGGAAAGGTGGTGAAAAATTTCAAGTTTAATATATTCATAAAATTATTTTTATATAATAAAGGAGCCGATTCCCTTTTAGGAGTCGATCTTTTTAAAGAAGTTCCGTTTCGGTGGAGAATCATGCAAAATAGCATATAAATTAGCAGACCAAATCGCATAGCGGTTTGGTCTTGTGCTATTACTGCTAGATCAGCCGTTATGGGATTTAAAAATACTAAATCATACCCAAAAGGTGAATGTGATTTTATGTTAAAAAAAGTAGAGATTATGAAATTCTGTACTTAAACTACCAGAACAGGATTGTTGAAGACTCGATTCCGAGATGATGAGGGTTCGTTACCATATAAGGGATAGGGGTGGCTTTGAAACAACTCGCTTTCCTGCGGGGGACTGGCAAGCCTCCTCGGTCGTTGTCACTCCCTGTGGGGTCTTGTCTAAATCCCTCTCCCGCGGGAGTCTCGTCGTTTCAAAGCCACCCCATTCGAAATGAAAGTGAACGAACCCTTAGCATAGGAGAATGCGTCTTACCTATGCTATAGAATAAAGCCTCACCAAACACGATGCTTCCGTTCTCCTCACGAAAGTAAGAAGGTCCGGGAAATTGCGAGACTCCAGTGGGATGAACATGATCGGTGAGATCCCGCAAGGCGTAGCCTGAGGAAGCTCACCACATGCCCACGGAAAGCGAGTGATTTCCCGTACCTTCTAACGCCATCCTTGGTAACGGAAACCACCGGAATGTCTGAAGTTGAGTCCTTCATAATCTGGGGCTTTAGTTTAACGATAAAATATAAAAAAACACTTGGGCATTAAAAATCCAAGTGTTTTTGTTTGGTATTTGTACAGTTATTTATTGTGCTTAGAATACTGCGTTTTAGTATAATAATTAAGCTGATTTTTACGCTTTCTCCACAGTATTGGAACTACTTACTCTTTTATTACCGCTTTTATTAGGATGTTCCTGAACTGACTTGTAAGGTTTCTTTCATTCTCGTAAAAACAATCCACCCAGATAGCAGGGGAAGTATTGCTACAAGACCAATCGCCCAATTCACATTAAGCATATCCGCAATAACACCTGCTAGTATCGCACCGAAAGCATATCCGCTATCACGCCAAAACCGATAAATCCCCATAGAGGTGGCACGCCAATCGGGATGGGCTACATCACTGATGGCTGCCATGATTGTCGGATAAACCATAGCCGTACCAATTCCTAAAAGAATGGAACCTACTAACCATAGAGAATAGGTATTAACAAATAATATCAACCAAAGTGAAAGACCTTGGAGCCACATTCCAGTGACGATTAACCATTTACGGCCAACTCGATCGCTTAAGACTCCTGTGAACAATTGAAAGAATCCCCACGCTGCGGGATAAACAGCTACAACTGTACCAATCTGAGACACAGTTAAACCGCTAGCAGCGAAGAACAATGGGAAAAGTCCCCAAGCCATGCCATCTTTCAAATTGGTTACTAGTCCTGCAAAGCTACTACTAGATAAGTTGTTATTTTTCCAGGAAGTTTGTTTAAATACTTCCTTAGTAGAAGTGGCATCAGTAGTGTTTCTCTTTTGACTGTTGGCCTGAACTTTTAAGTGTTCATCGGTATTTTTAACGATTAAAGAAAGAATAAATCCGATCACAACAATCACAATTCCGATATAAAATGCCTCAGTACTTAAAGCGTAAGTTGATGCGACGTATCCTGATAAAGCTGCCATTAAGGCAACCCCAATGTAACCAGCAAATTCGTTGAAACCAACAGCTAGACCTCTTTGTGTTGGTTTAGCAAGATCGACTTTCATGTTAACGGTCATTGACCATGTTAGAGCTTGATTCATTCCTAAAAGAATATTCGCAAATACAATAACCCACCAGGATTGAGCGAATATAACGAGTAGAGGTACGAATAAGCCAATTCCCCATCCTAATAATAACACTTGTTTTCTGCCCATTCGATCAGCAAAGTCACCCGCAAATAGGTTAACAATAGCTTTTGAGAAACCAAAGCTGATAATAAAAGATAGGGCGGCACTAGTCGAAGCAAGTCCAAAATCCTCTTCCCCGATCATCGGAAGAATCGTACGTTCCAGACCTACCATAGAACCAACAAATAAGTTAATGGTGACCAATAATGAAAATTGACTGATGTTTTCTTTGACCCCGATTTGAACTTTATTTGGTAATTTTCCCATATGGAATTCACCTCCGAAACTTTAACCTGGGAACTATTCTGAGGTTTTCGTTTAAGTCAATTATTTTCCTTGATTTACTTTACGCATTTCCTTGAAATTTTCTGGCTGTGGAGGAACATCTTCCATCATGTGTTTAATAAAATCATCTTTTTCTTGAATTAGTAATGCATGATTGAATCGTTTCTCAAATCCAATAGTAGACGTAGGCTTCCCGCTTAGTTTGCGACCGCAAACAGATCCAGAGAAGGCACCAGGATAAATTTCTATATATTCACCAAGACCAGATAATTTTTGAAGACTTTTAAATAAATTCGTAGCCCCTTGTTCTAATGATGACGCTAGTTCTGTGCGTCCTGCATCTCCTACCATTAGTGTGTGTCCCGTTAATACGAACCAAGGATCATCCCCGCGTGTTGTATCTGTAACTACAATAGAAATGTGTTCAGGAGTGTGTCCTGGGGTATGAAGAACTGTCAATTTCGTATTCCCAGCCATAATTTCATCACCATCCTCTACGGCCGTAAACTCAAAATCTGTGTCCGCAGAGTGGTGAAGGACATAATTTGCTCTTGTTTTTTGCGAAAGTTCGCGTGCTCCTGAAATATGATCAGCATGTAGGTGTGTATCAATGACATATTCGATGTTCATTCCTAGCCGCTTGGCTTCCTCGATGTAAAAATCGACTTCTTCTTTTAACGGATCGACAATAACCCCTTGAGCTTTGCTACCACAGCCAAACAGGTAAGAAGCAGCAATTGGATTTGTGTGTAAATATTGACGAAATAACATAATGAATTCCTCCTTTAATTTAATGAGAATATTGATCTTGATATTGGTTCCATTCATGAATGCCTGCATCCAAACGAGCTGCTTGATACCCTTCAGACTGTAAGAGCTCAACAGCCTCGGTTGCATAAACACAGTAAGGACCTCTACAGTACGCAATTACCTCTTTATCCTTAGGCAAATTCTTTAGGTAGTCATTGATTTCATCCATAGGGATTGAAAGAGCGCCATCAAGATGCCCATTCATATATTCCGATTGTGGTCTAACATCTATTAGAATATGGTTACCATTCTCTTTCCGATTCATCCAATCTTCCAACTTAATCGTATCTAATTCATTATTTCTGCCGATAAACTCTTCACGCAATAAATTAACTTCAGCGATTTGTTCCTCAGCAATTCCTTTAATGGAAAATAACAAGTCGATAACTTTTTGATTGGCTAAGTAATAGATAACAAAGTTTTTTTCTTTACGATAATCGACCAATCGGCCATCAAGAAGGGCTTGTAAGTGCTTCGATGTATTAGCAGTACTCATTTTTGTTTCATTTGAAAGAGTTTCAACAGACTTAGGTGATTGTGAAAGTAAGTCTAATAACTCTAGTCGTTTAGGGCTAGATAATACTTTCCCAATGCGTGTGAATTCGTTGTAAATGCTATTTTTAAATGTTCTTTTATCCAAAAGAAAACAACTCCTTAATTCAACTATTCAACTGATTAGTATAATTGTAGCAAATCTCTTGATGTGGTGTAAAGAAAGAATTATTTTTATATTCAAGCAAGTATTTGAATGAATTCATTGACATTAAATTTGATTCAACATACACTATAATCAAATACTCAAACAAATATTAGAATGAAGGTGAATCGAATGAGTGAACATATAGCGAAAACCACACCATCTGATACGTGTGATACGTTTTGCTACGATGAAGAAATCGTACGTCGAGTCCAACCTCAAATCGATAACGTTCTAGGAGTAGAGCAGATTTTCAAAGCATTATCCGATGCTACCCGTTTGAAAATTGCCTATGCCTTAACAATAGAATCTGAACTGTGTGTATGCGATGTCTCAAATATTATTGGAGCTACAACAGCTACAGCTTCCCACCATCTGCGCCTTCTACGGAACATGGGTTTAGCCAAATATAGGAAAGAAGGCAAATTGGTTTTTTATTCGTTAGCTGACCAACATGTCCACCAGCTCGTATCAATCGCTATGATTCATGCGAATGAGTCCTAAAACATATTAGAAAGTCTATCGAGAAAGAATGGAGGTATGAACATGAGTCGCTCACAAGAACATATTAAAAAAAGCTGTTGTGCAGATGAACAGGTCATTCCATCTGAGGATCCTGAACATACTAGTTCATGTTGTGGAAGTGATGAAGATTCATGCAACAGCTCGGATGATGAGCATAAAGAAAAAGAAACAATAAAATATACAATAAAAGGAATGGATTGCCCTTCTTGTGCGGCAACCATTGAAAAAAGTCTTAGCAAAACGAAAGGCATCGAAACTGTTCAAGTCAATTATGGCTCAGGGAAAATGTCGGTAGGGGTAGCAGATCCATCCATTATGGATCAAATCCCTAGTCATGTTCGTAAATTAGGGTTTGAGGCGGAGCCCGTTTCTACTACTAATAATAATCAAATCTATAAGATTGACGGTATGGACTGCGGGTCTTGTGCAGCAACAATCGAGAAACACCTTTCAAAGAACCCGAATGTTAAAGAGATTAGTGTAAACTTTTCTACCGGTAAGATGAAGGTAGATCATGATACTTCCCAAGAAGAAATTATGAAAGAAGTAGAAAGATCTGGATTTAAGGCTTCTCTTGAAACTGCAAGAAGAACCCAAGAAACTTCTCCTGAACCTAAGAAACGGGATATGACAACTATTATTTCAGGTTCGCTTTTAGCTATTGGGTTTATAAGTTCTTTTACTAATTTGCCAGATCTACTCGTGACTTTATTATATGCTGCGTCTATAGCTGTTGGAGGATATAAGCCAGTTAAAAGCTCTTTTTATGCAATTAAAAGTGGCTCGTTAGATATGAATGTTCTAATGGCAACAGCAGCCCTCGGTGCAGCTCTTATTGGGGAATGGTTTGAGGGTGCAACAGTCGTTTGGTTGTTTGCGTTAGGAAATACGCTACAGAATCGATCGATTGAACGTACGAGAAATTCGATTAGGAAATTAATTAACCTTGCCCCTTCGGAAGCAACAGTAAAAGTAGGCAATGAGTTTGTACGTAAACCTGTGGATGATGTTTTTATCAATGACGTTATGATCGTTAAACCAGGTGAAAAGCTGCCGCTTGATGGAAAAATTATTTCTGGCACGTCAAGTTTGAATCAAGCTCCGATAACAGGAGAGTCGATGCCCGTAGATAAAGAAGCTGGGGATAAGGTTTATGCGGGAACGATCAACGAAAGTGGCTCTTTAGAGGTGCTGGTCACAAAATTGGTAGAAGATACGACTATCGCTAAGATCATTCATCTTGTTGAGGAAGCACAAGAACAAAAAGCTCCAACACAAGCGTTTGTCGATCGATTTGCAAGAGTTTATACACCCATTGTTTTTGGTCTTGCTTTACTTGTCATGGTCTTTCCACCTTTATTAGGAATGGGAACGTGGGGTGAATGGATTTATAAAGGGTTGGCTCTATTGGTTGTTGCTTGTCCTTGTGCTTTAGTAATATCAACGCCTGTCGCTATCGTTTCAGCGATTGGAAATGCCGCTAAAAATGGAGTCTTGATTAAAGGTGGTACCTTCTTAGAGAAGGCAGGAGCGATTAAAACGATTGCTTTTGATAAGACAGGAACACTAACCGAGGGGAAACCTAAAGTTTCTCAGGTCATCACGGTAAGTGATGCCAAAGAAGCAGAAGAAGTATTAAGCATTACAAGAACGATTGAAGAACACTCTAATCACCCGATCGCTCAAGCAATAACAGCTTATTCAACAGAAAGAAACATCTCATCAAAAGATGGGAGCGATTTTAAAGCAATAGCCGGAAAAGGGGCCCAAGCTACAATTGGAGGAGTCGAATACTTTGCTGGTAATCGTAAGTTATTTGCAGAGATGAATGTTCCGCTCTCAGGTTTAGAAAGTGATATCCAATCTCTGCAGGATGAGGGGAGCTCTTTAGTGATCGTTGGTACGCGCTCTGAAGTGATCGGTGTTATTGCTGTCGCTGATACGATTCGAGAAGTAACTGTCCAATCGATTCAGAAATTGAAGGATGTTGGTTTAGCGGAAATGGTGATGCTGACTGGAGATCATGAAGGAACAGCTAAGAAATTAGCATCTGAAACCGGTATTGATCGTTATTTTGCAGAACTTTTACCTGAGGAGAAGGTGGAAGTTGTGAAGAAATTGCAAGGAGAAGGAAAAATTGTAGCAATGGTCGGTGACGGCATTAATGATGCTCCAGCTCTCGCCACTGCGGATCTCGGTATTGCAATGGGTGGCGCAGGAACGGATACAGCGATGGAAACAGCTGACATTGTTCTAATGGCCGATAACTTGGAAAAATTACCCCATACGATCCGATTAAGCAGGAGAGCACTAAAAATTATTAAACAAAACGTATGGTTTTCTCTCGTTACTAAATTTGCCGCGTTGTTATTAATTTTCCCAGGATTTTTGACTTTATGGATGGCTGTGTTAAGTGATACGGGAGCTGCCTTAGTGGTTATACTCAACAGTATGAGGTTATTGAGACAGAAGTAGAAGGAAATAGTTATAGGATCAGACTCAGCTATACGAAGTAGGAAAGTGAAGATTATACTTTCTTGCCGCGTAGCGTGTCTGATCTTTTTTTTCGTAAAAACTGTGTTAAATCCTGTGACTGGATCAGGGTTTCAATTGGCGTTATAACAGATATTTAATACTTGAACATGGACGGTAGAACGGTACTATTCCGAGTCTTCAACAATTCTCCCCTTATGTGTAAGACAGCTTCGAGCATTCCGGTGGTTTCCGTTACCAAGGATGGCGTTTGAAGGTCCGGGAAATCACTCGCTTTCCGTGGGCATGTGGTGAGTTTCCTCAGGCTACGCCTTGCGGGATCTCACCGATCATGTTCATCCCAGCTCTTACGCCTTATAA
>NZ_JBHSZV010000068.1:0-2492 GCF_042663045.1 Halobacillus seohaensis
ATTCTGACTGTAGTATCTCACAGCCATTAGGAGGATTAGAAGGTGGGCATTATTTTCCGCTTACGTGGATAAAGACTTTAAAAGTTGTTCTATAGAATCATGGGATATATCTCCTATTGGGCTGTGATTTTATGACATACTTCTTGGCATACTTTTATTCATTAGTATTTATATTCTTTTACTTAAGGTATTAGCTTCGAACTTGTGAGGAACTGCCAATATCGGTTAATATGGGGTTTATTTCGCACTATTTGATTAGGTGAAAACATGGGCGGCATGATGTAAGCTGTCCTCAAACCCTTTGATAGACAAGGATTTGAAACCCTATAAATGAATATTGACTGGATATTGACTGGATTTTTCAAAATTACAGTCTAAATCTAAGGAGCCTCTCATAAGTTCACAGAACTTTTGGGAGGCTTTTTCTATAAAAAAATAGGGTATTTAAATAAGTAAGATTGATAATTTGGTTATTCCATTAAAGGGGCAGATTGTGGAGTAACTCTTGTATTGCGTAGTAGACAATTACTGTGCAGCAAATGATTTCATCTTAGTCTTTTGTGAAAGAATGAACTTAAAGTAATTCGCAGTAATTTGGAAGATGGAATTTAAGTCAAAAAGAAAAGCCTTTATGGCAAAATATTATGAACTTGAGAACCCCTCAGTAAGAAAGTCAACAAGGTAGGGGAATCATATTAGATTTGGAGTCATTCAGTAATGATCAATTGGATATCCAAGAATTAATAAATAATGCAATTGAACCTAGAAAAATAATCGATTATGAGACTAAATATTGTTAGGGGGATTTTATTTTATGAGTGGAGAGATTAAAATAAAAGATACTTTCTTTGAGATAATTAAAAGCTATTATCCATCTGCAAGAATTTGTAATCCAAGAAGGGGGAACAATCCTAACCGTAAAGAAATTTTGGTGGGAAATAGAGCGAAACGATGGATGAAGATAGATGATAATTCAAAAGTAATGCATGTTTCTATGGATCATTATAGAGGTGCAATTACAGATGTTGATGTGGAAGCTATTCATATGGATAAAGAAGGGGGAAATAAGTATAAATTAAACTATCTCTCTGATGGAAATTACGATGCAGTACATTTTTCATTTTGGAAGAGCGTACCTTATGATTTTTATAACGAACGATTCCTTCTTTTTTTAGAAAAACAATTCAATGCTTATATGAGGTTATAGATACTATTAGTTAAGATAACCTGACGGCGGAAAATATGACTAACCTTGTGCTACCACCACGATATCCAAGTGCTTAGGGGTTACGTAGAAGAAGAACGACAGAGCCAATTGCTGCACAGTACAAATATACTGTGTAGTAGGATAATGTAAAAGATAAACCTACAGTTTATTAAATAGTAATCTGTAGGTTTATGGTGATTGGTAAACGTGTTGGCATTGTGTGGTAAATTCAGTGGCGAACACTGGTAAAAAACATGGCAAGGGTGGTAAAATCACGTGGCCGAAATCACTTCTATTCTTGTTATCGAAAGTGGAGGAAAGTTTAGTTTTGATTTGGCTGAAAAATGGCTAACTTAAAATAGGTACAGAAGAATGTGTGTAAATATTCCGTTGTGTAAATAATTCTAAAACATTGTCATTTCAATAAATATAGATGGTCAAAAACTTGCAAAAACAACACTAACAATTTCCTGAACCGAAACTTATACAGTAAAAGCAGCTTCTTATTACAAGAGGCTGCTTTTTTCACTCTACACGTATTATTCTTGATTTAAACAATCAACCTGTATATGATTGAATTATATTATAATTGAATTTAAAACTTAATTTTAACTACCCCGTTTATTAGCGGGGTCCTTCGGGATCGCGAATAAGTCCGCTAATAAACCGATAAATCCACTGAAAACACACCTTAATTTTAAGCTATAATCAGCAATTTCAATAACGGCTTTCTGACCTTTTCCACCTTTGTGGGATTGCAAACATTCTATAGAGAATGTTCCGAAAAGAGTGTGTATAATCCTCTTGCGTTCACTGATATCGAAGTTTGTCCATTCCTCTTTTAAAGACGTAATTAAATTCATAAGATCAACAGGACTAACTACCTGTTCCGAAGCATTAAGGACCTGGATTAATTCAGGTTCTTTTTCTTTTTCCTTCTAATTATGTTATCGCCGCATCTTTTACACTTAAGCACACCTGAAGTTTCCCCATTGCTGTTGTGGTATCAATACTCTCATTAACAGAAACAAAATTCCAAAGTTATTAATTAGATCCACCAAGTGTTTTGTGCTACGACCAATTCGATCGAGTTTATAAACGACCACCGTATCACCTTCACGTAATACTTCATCATTTCTGTAAACGCTGGACTATCCTTTTTTGTTCGGGTTATTTTTTCTAAGGAGATATTTTTCTCTTCTACGCCATATTTCTTTAAAGGTAAGCGGAAAATAATGCCCACCTTCTAATCCTCCTAATGGCTGTGAGATACTACAGTCAGAAT
>NZ_JBHSZV010000069.1:0-1395 GCF_042663045.1 Halobacillus seohaensis
TGCAAAACAGAGAAACTGATAGGTAGTTTTTTATCAGTGTCTGTTTTACAGGGTCCATTTTAATAAGGAACAGACCGTTTGATTTATTCTTTCTTAAAATCTTTCGTACTTCTCACCGTATCGATTGGACGTACGGATTTTTCAATTTGTTCACGTTTTGGTTCTAATAGAGGAGGTAAAGCTAACTTTTCTCCCAATGTTTCATAAGGTTCATCTCCCATAAATCCTGGTCCTTCGGTAGCAAATTCAAATAAAATCCGTGGTGCAACATTAACGTATAAGGATTGGAAATAGTGGCGATCAACAAATCCGGATGTACGGAAACCAAAACGTGGCATACGGTCAATCCACTCTTCTAGTGCAGCACGGTCTTCCACACGGAATGCTGAATGATGAACCGTTCCGTATCCTTGACGAGCTTGAGGAAGAATTGTGTTATATTCAACTACCACTTGCGCTCCATTTCCACCTTCACCAACTTCGAACAAATGAAAAGCACCTTCGTGATCGATCTCTTTAAATAAGAGAACTTTTTCCATCATCTCTTTAAAATAATCAAAATTATCAACACGTACAAAGAGTGGTCCTAATCCAGTAATTGCATACTCTAAAGGCACCGGCCCTTTTTGCCATGGCGTACCAGCTTGAACGCCTTCATCGTTCTCATCGGAAACCAATTCGTAGGACTGATCATCGAAATCAACAAAAGGAAGCACCTTTTTCCCAAAACGTTCCTTAATACCTCTATGCTTAACCTCTAGTCGATCAAAACGCTTCTCCCAATAGTCTAATGCCTGATCACTAGGGACGCGGAAGGAGGTTTTGGAAATTTCATTCGTACCATGAGAACCTTTCGGGATTCCTGGAAAGTCAAAGAACGTCATATCCGTCCCTGGACTTCCTTTATCATCAGCAAAGAATAGATGATACGTCTGAATGTCATCCTGGTTCACTGTTTTCTTAACTAAACGCATACCTAAAACGTATGTGAAAAACTCATAGTTCTTTTCTGCACTACTCGTAATAGCTGTTACATGGTGGATTCCCTTTATTTGATTCATGTCATTCCTCCTTAGAAGATCTATTATTATAAATTGAACAAGTGATTTTTTATCTCGGATTCAAGATAAATATAATATGAATTCCCTTCTCTGTCAATTGATTACGAATCCATAAGTTATTGTTACTTTTCATAAAAAAGAAACTAAAGACCCATATTTTGGAAAATTTAGCTTCGAGATACTCCGGTGGTTTCCGTTACAAAGTATAGCGCTTGAAGGTCCGGGAAATCACTCGCTTTCCGTGGGCATGTGGTGAACTTCCTCAGGCTACGCGGTAGTGTCAAGAAGTCTGTGTAAATCAAGGAAGGTTCTCCTATGTTAAACATTAAGTTTT
>NZ_JBHSZV010000070.1:0-25714 GCF_042663045.1 Halobacillus seohaensis
TAAAAAACTTAATGTTTAACATAGGAGAACCTTCCTTGATTTACACAGACTTCTTGACACTACCGGCTGGCGCCTTCCGGGGTCTCATCTAACCCGCGTATCCCACAGGAGTCTCCCCCTTCCCCACCGCCCCTTGCCGTATATTTCCATCGTAATCATACTGTTCTCCGTTTTTGCTAAAGTATGAGATATCTATTATATCTATTGAGCCACTTAGATCAGTTGTTAAAAACGGGTATGATGGTCTATTTAAATAAAACCGCCTATAAGGGCCTCGACATAAAGTCACTATGGTAATAATTTCAGTCCATAAACAGCAGTTAGGGACTTACCTGGTGTGTATGCCTGCCATCACCACCTCTTCTGAATTTATAGTACAGATCAATAGTGCAGGATCTATTAATGGCACAAGTAGATCATTTCAATGGGAATATTCACACAGCACCCTCGCTTTTCATAAAAGGGTTCCCATCCCCCATTCTCCGATGAAAAGCAACGGAACCGCCATTCTTTGATTATTGTTATTTGTACTGATATTTATGGTGCTAAACATAGAGTGTTTTAGTATGTTATTTCACCTGTTATTTTAGATTTTCTCCACGTTATCGGAACTACTTAAGATCCGTCTCCGTTCCCTAAATATCATCTTAAAATAGCTTTCAAGGCAGATTCTAGTTCAGGGTATTGGAATTCATATCCATGTAAAGTTGCCTTTTTGGGTATAACAGATTGGCCTTCTAACAGTAGAACACTCATTTCGCCCAATACCGATTGGATTGCAAAAGAGGGGGCAGGCATCCAGTGTGGACGTCCGATTACCTTTCCAAGGGTTTGACCGAAGTCCTTATTTCTTTTCGGATTTGGAGCTGTCCCATTTAATGGGCCTTCTACTTTTTTTTCTTGAATGGCAAACTGAATTAGCCCAGCAACATCATCAACGTGAATCCAAGACATCCATTGATCTCCTGATCCTAGGTTTCCGCCGATCATGAGTTTGTAAGGGATCGTCATTTTGGGAAGCGCACCATTTTCACCAAGTATAATACCGAATCGTACAAATACTGGGCGGACACTAAGATCTCTTGCTTTATTTGCTCGTTTTTCCCACTCAACAACAACATTTGCAAGAAAATCATTTCCCGGTTTTTCGGTTTCCTCTGTGAAAGTTTTCGTCTTGGACTGTCCATAAAACCCGACTGCTGAAGCATTTATGAGTACTTCTGGTGGTGTCTTTAAATGGCGAATAAGTTCTAATACCCCTTCAGTTGCTTCTATACGACTATCCATAATAGATTTTTTTTTCGCATTCGTCCATCGGCCACTATGTAATGACTCCCCGGCAAGATTGACAATGGCATCTAGAGTAGGGAGTTCATCCCAAGGGGTGTACTTTTCCTGAAGCCAACCCACGTAGGTGGTTTTATCTGTATCATAGTGCTGATCGGGGTTTCTTGTGAGTATGTACACATAGTGACCTGCATGAACAAGTTCGTTTGTTAATTTTGTTCCGACAAAACCTGTGCCACCTGTTATTGCTATCTTCATTAAAATCCTCCTAGACTTAATAGTAAATCTTATTCGTGACCGTATGATTGTAAGCCATGCTACAATAGATGAAAAAAGGGGTGAAGAATTTTGGCGAAAATCACTCGGATTACGACACAAAAGAAAAACAAGAATCGGTACAATATCTATTTGGACCGAGGACAAGGGGAGGCCTACGGGTTCAGCGTTGATCAAGATATCTTAGTTAGTTTTAGGCTCCAGAAGTCCATGGAGTTAGAAGAGTCTACCATCGAAGCGTTACTCCAAAAAGATACGTTACATAAGACATATACCCTCACCATTAACTATTTAAGCTACCGAATGCGCTCCGAGAAAGAAATTCGTGATTATTTAGTTAAAAAGGAAGTCGATGACGAGCATATAGAAGAAGTTGTCAAACGTTTATATCGTGAAAAGCTGTTAGATGATTTAGAGTTTGCTATCGCTCTCGTGCGTACAAGGGTCCAGACATCGAGTAAAGGTCCGTTACTAGTCAAACGAGAGCTGATTGATAAAGGGGTGGACGCTGTAAAAACGGATGAGGCCCTTGAGCATTACTCATTTGATAAGCAAGTAGAGAAAGCCTCGAAGGTAGCGGAGAAAAAAATTAAAAGTGACAAGAAAAAATCCCGACGACAACAAATCCAAAATGCTCAGCAAAACTTAATGCAAAAGGGTTTTTATGGTGATGTAGTTAAAGAAGCAATAAGTCAGCTTCCTGAAGAAGAAGAGGACCAAGAATGGGAAGCTGTCGTTTTTCAAGGGGAAAAGCTAGTCCGGAAATTTGAGCGTAAAGTGGAAGGGTATGAGTTAAAGCAAAAAGTAAAAAATGGACTGTATCAAAAAGGTTTTCCTTTTGAACATATCGAACGTTTTATTGATGAATATGTTCAAGTTGAACAATAAGCAGCTTCAGAAAAAGGTAATGTTCATAAATTCTCAAATGTTCAAGAAGCACTAAAATATAAAAACGGCCGTTAACTAATTCTTTAGGTAGCGGCCGTTTAACATTATATCAATCCTTTAATTTTTAGATCCTCTATTGCTTCATGGACATGATCAACGACGTACTCTGCTTGTGCTTTCACTTCAGGATGAGCGTTTGACATGGCATAGCTATGCGGGGTTACAGAAAACATAGGTAAATCGTTGAACGAATCGCCAATACATGCAACTTCGTTTGGTTCTAAGCCTATTTTATTCAATAATGCTTTAATACCATTCCCTTTGTTAATCATTTTAGGCATAATATCAACGCATGATTCGTGGGAAATAAAGCTGTCTAATTCCTCTCCAAACTCCTTGTGAATTCGACTATATGCAAGGATGACATCATCTTCTTTACCGTGCAATGTTATTTTTGCTGGTGGAAGTGCTTCTCCAAATTGATCCACGAGGTGGGACTCGACAATTACATCTTGGAATAATTGCGAGGATATAAGATCGACCCATTCATTATGTTCGGATGTATAAATTTTATCTTCTGTTGAGACAGTCTTTACCATTGGTTCATTCTCTACAAACTTCATTACTTGCTTAGCAATGTCTATTTCAAAAGACTTTGAGTGAATGTGAGTGTTATCTAGGTCATAAACGAAAGCTCCATTTTGGCTGATTCGATGTCCTGTCACACCAACCCTTTTTAACACTTCAGCAATATCATGGTCCATACGTCCTGAAGCAACAGCAAAGTTAACTTCAAGATCTATTAAGTTTTTTATGGCATCAATATCTTCATTTTTTAAATAGTGATCCATACCTAATAAAGTACCATCAAGGTCACTTATAAATAGTTTAATCATGGGTGTTACTCCTCTCTTATCTAAATACCATACATTATAACGATAATGATTTTACACCTAATAAGTCTGATAAACAAAGAATTTAAAAAGGCGAAGGTTGTCAAATTACATTGTGAATTATAGGATAGAAGGTACTGAGATGATGAAACCGTTTTTTTAGGTGTGTCATATTTAATGTGGGGGAAACGTTTATGAGCGAACAATTGACGATTGATAAAGTGCTGAATAACAATGTTTTGATCGCAAAACATCCGTCCTATCAAGAGGTAGTACTGATTGGTAAAGGGATTGGATTTGGAAAGAAACAAGGTGAACCAATTTCTTTTAATAAAGCAGACAAAACATTTTTGTTGAAAAATGAGAATGAGAAAGAGCAATATGTTAATTTACTTCCTCATATTGAAGAAGGATTCATTGATACTATGAATAATCTTCTCTATCATATCGAGAACCGAATGGGGCAGGAATTAAATGAACATATTCACGTAGCATTAACTGATCACCTGGCCTTCGCTTTAAAACGAACAAAACAAAATTTGCTGTTTGCGAATCCATTTTTGCCAGAAATTGAGTCGCTCTATCCTAAGGAATATCAGATCGCAATGGAAGTTGTTACAATGATTTATGATGAAATAGGAGTGCAATTTCCTGAAGGTGAAGTCGGTTTTATTGCGCTGCATATTCATAGTGCAGTGACGGATAAGACGCTAAGGGAGTTAAATCGACACAATCAGCTGATCACAAATTTAGTTGAAATCGTAGAAGATACAATGAGGGTAACGATTGATAAGCAGAGCGTTGATTATCATCGACTTGTTCAACATTTACACAGAGCCATCGATCGAGTTTATCAGGATGAAAGTATTGGAGATGAAATTCGTCTCGCAAACATGTTGAAAGAGGAATATCCTATATGCTATAATCTTTCATGGAAGTTAATTAAAGTGATGCAAAAACAGCTAAATAAACCTGTAGATGAGTCGGAAGCAATTTATTTAACGATTCACTTACAACGACTAACTAATAAATCTTAACGTTACGTGTTACTGATATGATCAGGCATGAGTATCGAAGGAGTAAATGGTTACGATAAAGGGTGTAGTGTACCTTGTCGTAATGTTTGAACCTTTTGTACTCATGCCTTTTTTTGTCGTTTGAAAATGGTTGCTTGTCGTGTCTCTCGAGGCACCTCCGCTTTTCATATGTCTAGCTCCAGTGCCTAGACACTCGAGACATAAGCAATAAGTCTACGTGAAGGAAGATCGTTTCACTCCGTCTTCTTGCTTATGCTTGTCGTGTCTCTCAAGGCACTTCCGCTTTTCATCTGTCTAGCTCCAGTGCCTAGACACTCGAGACATAAGCAATAAGTCTACGTGAAGGAAGATCATTTTCACTTCGTCTTCTTGCTTATGCTTGTCGTGTCTCCCAAGGCACCTCCGCTTTTCGTAATATGAAACCGGTTTATTTTTCTGAATATTCATCACATACAAAAAGGAGGAAATCTTATGTTTAAGAATGCTTTTGGTACTTTGCAAAAAGTTGGTAAAGCTCTGATGACGCCTGTTGCTTTGTTGCCAGCAGCTGGTATTTTACTGGCGTTTGGTACGAGTTTTGCTCAAGAAGACTTTACTGATAAGGTACCGTTTTTTGCTACCCCATGGGTGCTGACATTACTTAAAGTTATGGAAGAAGCCGGCGGGGTTGTTTTTGATAACTTGCCGTTACTATTTGCGGTAGGTGTTGCGATTGGATTAGCTAAAGGCGACGGTGTTGCTGGTTTAGCTGCTATTATTGGTTACTTAATTATGAATGTGGTTATGGGTGTCTTAGGTAATGTAGATGCCGATATGACCTCAGATCCCGCCTATGCGGAAGTGCTCGGTATACCGACCCTGCAAACAGGTGTATTTGGCGGTATTATTGTCGGTATATTAGCCGCCTCCATGTATAACAGGTATTTTAATATTGAATTGCCCCAGTTCCTAGGATTCTTTGCTGGGAAGCGATTTGTTCCTATTGTAACGGCATTTTCTGCTTTATTCTTAGGAATGATTATGCTGTTTGTATGGCCATTTGCACAAAATGGACTAAACGCTTTGTCACACTTAATGCTCGAAGGGAACCAAACCATTTCCGCATTTTTCTTTGGTGTTATTGAACGTTCTTTAATTCCGTTTGGTTTACACCACATTTTCTATTCTCCATTCTGGTTTGAGTTCGGAACATATGAAAATGCTGCAGGAGAAATTATCCGTGGTGATCAGACAATTTTCTTTGCTCAGCTAAAAGATGGTGTTGAATTTACTGCTGGAACCTTTATGGTTGGTAAGTTTCCATTCATGATGTTTGGTCTTCCGGCAGCGGCATTAGCAATTTATCATACAGCGAAGCCTGCACGTAAAAAAGTTGTTGGCGGTATTATGGCTTCAGCTGCTCTAACTTCATTCTTAACAGGGATTACAGAGCCGCTTGAATTCTCATTCTTATTCGTAGCTCCAATTCTATTTGGTATTCATGCAATTTTTGCTGGGTTTTCGTTTATGATTATGGAAATATTAAACGTAAAGATTGGACAAACATTCTCTGGTGGTCTAATTGACTTTATTCTCTTTGGTATTATGCCTAACCGTACCGACTGGTGGTGGGTGATTATCATAGGCTTAATATTCTCCGTTATCTATTACTTTGGTTTCCGCTGGGCCATTCTTAAGTTTAACCTTGCAACTCCTGGTCGTGAAGATGAGGCGGAAGGAGAAGAAGGTCAGGAAACTTCTAAAGACGATCGTCCGTTCGAGATATTGCAAGCGATGGGCGGGGAAGAAAATATTAGCTACCTTGATGCGTGTATTACTCGTTTAAGGGTGTCTGTTCACGATAAAGGTAACGTTAATAAAGATCGATTGAAGCAATTAGGTGCTTCTGGTGTAATGGAAGTAGGAAATAACATCCAAGCGATTTATGGACCTGTCTCTGATACACTACGTGGTCAAATGCAAGATATTATTGATGGCAAAACCCCTCGTCCCCGTGAAGAAAAAGTTGACGAAAGTACAGATGAAGCGGGTGCTGTAGCCCCAGTGTCTGGTGGAGATTTAGATTTCGTTAGTCCACTTAAAGGTAAAATATTATCAATTACAGACGTGCCAGATCAGGTATTCTCTGGTAAAATGATGGGGGATGGCTTTGCAATTGAACCGATTGATGGTAAAATTGTTTCGCCAATCAATGGTAAAGTACTCAATGTATTCCCAACGAAGCATGCAATCGGCTTACAGGCTGACAATGGTATGGAAATTCTGATTCATATCGGAATTGATACAGTTAAGCTGAAAGGTGAAGGGTTTACTTCAATGATCGAAGAGGGAACAGTCGTAGAACAAGGCCAAACGCTAATGGAAGTTGACCTTAACTATGTAAGTGAACATGCTACTTCGATTATTACACCAATTGTCTTTACGAATTTAGAAGAAGACCAAAAAGTAGAAGTAACAGCAGCAGGCGAAGTTGATCACAATACAGAAAATATCATTACCATTACTAAATAAAAGGAGAGATACATTATGGCAGAACAAACATTAACGATCACATCTGCAGACGGCGTACACGCTCGTCCTGCAACAGCACTTGTACAAGTTGCAGGGAAGTATGAATCTGATGTAAATCTAGAATATAAAGGGAAATCAGTGAACATGAAGTCCATCATGGGCGTTATGTCTTTAGGTATTCCTAATGGTGCTGAAATCAAGTACACTGCTGAAGGTTCTGATGCTGAAGAAGCAGTAGAAGCCCTTGTAGCTAAAACAAAAGAAGAAGGACTTGGTGAATAATTTTCATCAGAAAATGAAGTTGGCCACTTTAGGCTAAGTAGTTCAATTTTGGAGTGCAAAACACTTGTACTCCTTAACTGAACTACTTTTTTTATGTAAATTTATACCCGTAATTGCACTGTGGGTAGCAAGAGAGTTACATTAGAAATTGTTGTTTTTATAACAAATCCCTATAATCTGAATGGTACATTTGAGAAAACTGGTTTATTTTATTTAAGTCAAAAATTTTATAAATCAATATATATAAAAGTGCGATGTTGTCATTCGGTCAAAAGTACCATTTGCTTACACAAAACTTTTTTTGACCAGCTGGTAAATCAATGAATAATAAAAAGGAGCATTAAATTGTTCAATTCAATGCTCCTTACATATACTTAATCGCTACTCAATACTGAACTACAGTTTTCTTCTGTTTTTAAACGCTGGCCCTAGTTCCTCATTTATCAATAAAAATCTCTTTCCGCCCATCATCATCTTCAAAAATTTGTTTTGCTACACCTTTAGGTCCTTTTAGGGACTCCGGATTACTGACGTGATTAGTGTCATCCCAAAAAGGAGTATTCATTCCTCCCATATAAACCGCGGTTGCATTAGCGTTCTCGCTCTCCCATTCTTTATGCAAGCTTTCAGTAAAGCCGCGAACCGCAAATTTAGAAGCACAATAAACGGTTTCCTTGCCTTTTCCACGTAAACCGGCAGTAGATATGATATTAAGTACACGTCCGTGAGAATGCTTGAGTAAGGCTGAAGCCTTTTGAGTCATTAAAATTGTTCCCTTGATATTTGTGTTTATCATTTGGTCGATATCGTCAGACGTATAAAAAGGTAACTTTCCAAAAATTCCAATGCCTGCATTATTAATTAACACATCAAGATGATCGATCTGTTTTAGAGCATCATCAACAGAGGCCGGATCGGATACGTCGCAAATAAGCACTTCAGCCTCTCCACCGTGTGCTTTAATTTCATTTTGTACAAGTAATAGCTTTTTTTCAGTTCTCCCTGTTAATATAACGTTATAGTTATGAGTGGCATATTCTAGAGCTAATGCACGACCAAGTCCAGTCCCTGCTCCGGTAATTAATACATTCATACAATAACCTCCTACTTTTATAAATCGCTAGCTTTTCTATTGTGCCAAAAGACTGCTAAAATGAAAACATAATTTAAAGTGAGGTATAGAGGGGGATAAGTATGGAACGACGTTACAGTGAATACAGTTATGGTGAGCTGCATAGTGAAGTTGCGGAACTAACGGAAAAAGCTCGTAAAGCAGAACAATTTGGAATGGTAAATGAATACGCTGTGTATGAACGAAAGATTATTATGGCCAAAGCCTATATGATGGATCCAAAAGAATTTGAACCGCGGACTGTATATCAAATTGAAGGCGATCCTGCCCACACGTTTTATGTAGAATATATGAATGGAGTATTTGCCTGGGGATATCGTATCAATTTGACGGGACAGCGAGCAGGAGATAAAGAAGAAGCACTCCCAATTTCTATGTTAGGAAAGCAAGTTAAAAATTGAAAGAGAAAGCGCAGCGTGTGAGCTGCGCTTTCTCCCCCTGTTAAGATCTTTTTCTCATCTGAGTTTCGGTAATTTGTTCAGATTGAGTTTGCTCAGTTTCACCATTCACTCGTTGGTTAAGATGCTTCGTTCCTCGGTGCAGGTTTAGGGTTTGTCTATTTCTTTTGCCCATTAGTACTTACCTCCCTGGTTTACGTCGCGTTTTCTTGAACGAGCGGCACGTTCTTGAGGTTTTGAATTTATCGTGCCGTTGGGTCGTAATGCTAAATACTGACTTTGATCTTCTGGGGAATGAGTCATTTTCAAATTAGGAAATCCTTTTGCTTTGTTTCGCATCAGTCATCCTCCTAAGCCCACTTACCGTTGTGGGTAAGGATAGTATGTGTGAAGATCAAAGATTTATGTGTTAAAATTTATTGTAAGCTTTACCATATAAGAGGTGAATCATATGGAGGAAATTCATCAGCGACTAGCTGAGCAACTTTACCAAACAAATGAAAACCTAGCCCTAGATGAGGCACGAACATGGGTAGAACTTCTTTGGGAAGATTTTGAAACAACTCAAGCCAAGGCAGGTCGTGATTATAAAGGAAAACAGCTGACAGAACAAATTGTCACTCAGTGGATTGCCAATTATGGATCATGGTTGCACGAATTTGTAGCTAGAAACCCTAAATATAAAGAGCTTTTAAACCAAAAAGGCTACTTGCAATAAATTGAAAGGATCCGCGCCTCATAAGCGCGGATCCTTTACTTTGTTTCCGAAGCTACTGTTAATTTATCCTGTAGTTTTTCTTCGGTAAATACCCAACCCGTGTACGAATTTAAGATTTTAAGCTCATCATCTCCATGTTCGTCATCGATTTGAGCTAAGGCTACGAATGGATAACGGCCTTTGGAGAAATATCTTAAATCATTGAATCGTACTTCTGTATATTCATCGAAATAATTTACTTCATATCGATAAACAGGAGAAAAAGATAAAAATGCTCTGATGTTATGATCGGTTAGAGCTTTTTCTACAATAGGATCTTCATCATCAATTTCTTTGTATGCAAATTCATCCAAAATCGTAATATGCCCATCGACAGCTCGGGCTACGTAGTATTTGGACGTAGTTGTTATCGCAATTCTCCAGACATTTTGTCTTAATGTCGGTGACGTTGCAATCTGCTGTACTTCTTCGAAATGATTGTAGATGTGCTTGACGAGTACACGTTTGTCGAAATATCGTTTACCATAGTATAAGGTAATCACAAAATAAATAATTAGCCATGTATAACCAGGGTTAGCACCTAAGTTCCAGGCGACAATTCCTACAATATGCAAAATAAAAATATAGGGATCAAAAGTATTAATAAATCCATAAGCAACCCATCTTTTTGTGAAAGGACGGTAGGCTTGGGTTCCGTAAGCATTAAACACATCAACAAATACATGCAAGATTACTGCAAGAAAAGTCCAGAGCCAAAGATGTAAAAAATTCACCTCTGGGGTGAACAAGTAAATGATTGATGCAATTCCTATTCCCCATAGGAGGACAGCTGGAATTGAATGAGTAATTCCACGGTGGTTACGAATGTAAACGGCGTTGTTCTTGAGTTTTAGTATGGTGTCAAAATCAGGTGCTTGGGATCCTGCTAGAGTACCGATCAGAACGGCATTAAATAACATCGGGTCTGATTGAACTACAGGGTCTAACGTAGCTA
The DNA here is from genome assembly GCF_042663045.1 of Halobacillus seohaensis. NCBI lineage: Bacteria > Bacillati > Bacillota > Bacilli > Caryophanales > Bacillaceae > Halobacillus > Halobacillus seohaensis. The sequence goes on from NZ_JBHSZV010000070.1 coordinate 10,417, forward strand.
ATCCACCAAGAGCTACACCCATGACAACATGAGTGCCAGTATCCATGAATGCTTCCTCCTTTGACCGACAACAATAATTTATAGTGTAACACGAAGGGTGATTATACATGAAAAAAGAAGAAAGAGTTCCATATATCTTAGAAAATTTTAACCGTCAAGCCTTTCAGAATCAGTTGATTGAATGGTTTATGAAAGAGCAAAGGATCTTACCATGGAGAGAAAATCAGGATCCATATCGAGTGTGGGTATCTGAAATTATGCTCCAACAAACTCGTGTTGATACCGTCATTCCTTATTTTAATAATTTCTTAGAAAAGTTTCCGACCCCGGAAGCATTAGCAGAAGCAGACGAACAAGCAGTTCTAAAAGCTTGGGAGGGCTTAGGTTACTATTCCCGTGCACGTAATTTACAAAACGCTGTCCGAGAAGTTGTTGAGAAATACGAAGGTCAAATACCCGACAATAAGGCCAAATTAAGTGAACTGAAAGGTGTGGGCCCCTATACAAAAGGGGCAATTCTGAGCATTGCTTACGATCAGCCTGAGCCAGCCGTTGATGGAAATGTAATGAGAGTTTTATCAAGAATTCTTTTAGTAGAAGACGATATAGCAAAAGCAAGTACAAAAAAACTTTTCGAGTTTCTCATACATGATCTTATTTCCTATGAAGATCCCTCTTCCTTCAATCAGGGCTTAATGGAGTTAGGCGCCATTATTTGTACACCAAAATCACCCTCGTGTCTTCTATGTCCGGTACAGAGCGAATGTCGAGCTTTTCAAGAAGGAAGAGAGAGTGAACTCCCAATCAAAACATCTAAAAAGAAACAGAAAAACCAACCATATATGGCTCTATTAATTGAAAATGATCAAGGTGAAGTATTAATAGAACAAAGACCATCTAATGGATTATTAGCTTCATTATGGCAATATCCGATGGTTCCTATGTCTGATATCCAAAAAAAGGACATACCTTCATGGTTTTATAGTGAATTTGGTTTGGAAATTGAACTCGGGAATACCGTTGATCAAATTCGCCATGTGTTTTCCCATTTAATATGGAATATGGAAGTTAAGAAAGCCCAAATTCAAACCGGTCATTTAGAAAAATCAAATACTAAATTTGTAGCTAAAGAGGATATATTATCTTATCCGTTTCCAGTATCTCATCAAAAAGTCCATAAACATTTGAAATGAATTAATCGGTAATTGTAGGAGGATCATTTTTCAAAGAAGCTTCGCGGTGTTTTAAGCCACCGCGAAGCTTTATTTCTGCATTAATTTCGCGTAATAAAGTAACACCTTCTTGGTTTAAATAAGGTACTGTTTGTGATAAAGCATAATGAAAATATTCAAGTTCTTCCTCTAGCCAATCTTGTTTTGCATTCATCGTAAGTTCTGACATATCTCTACCTTCATACATAAATTAACCTCCTTTTCGTTGATATTATAGGCTTTTTGACGAAATATATGCATCGATTTCAACCTCGAATAATTGAGAATCTTACACTTGTAATGGAACTGTAATGCAAATGTAACGAAACATGCGGAAGCTTGTCATATCAACCGTTTTCATAGATTAATATTGGGTTTTCAAGGTTTAATGCTATAGACAATTGTTATAAAAATATGAATAATAAGGAAATAGAGTAAAATGACAATATAATCTACTAAATTACTACATATTTAAATGTGATTTTCGACAATAACATTAAAAGAATTATATAAAAGAGAGGGTTTTCCGTTTGAATAAAAAAGGTTTTGCAACAACAGTTGTTGGAACTATTGTAGGAGTATCGCTTTGGGGAACTACAGTTATGGCAGATGAAGCCCATAAAGTTAAATCAGGGGACAGTCTTTGGGGAATAAGCAAAAAATATAATACAAGCGTTTCGGAGTTAAAATCATGGAACAATCTTGATAGTACTATTATTCGTGTTGGTCAATCGCTTGTTGTCAACAAAGATGGATATTCAAGTAGTTCATCAAGCAAGAGTAGCTCAAGTGAAACGAGTACATATAAGATTAAGTCAGGTGATTCACTTTCAAAGATTGCTTCCGAGCATAATGTATCTGTTAGCAACTTAATGGATTGGAACAATTTGAACTCATCCTTAATTTATGCTGGTGAAACATTAACAATTAAAGGATCTAGATCTAGCAGTTCTTCGGACTCAAGTTCATCAGATTCTTCAAGCGATGTCGCTTCAAGTTCAGATATTACTTCCTACACTGTAAAACCTGGAGACACACTTTCTAAAATCGGAACAATGTATGGTGTGAGCGTATCTGATTTACAAAGTTGGAATAATATTTCAGGTCATTTAATTTACGTTGGTCAAAAGTTAGACCTTAACGGTAATACGAGTTCAAATAAGCAATCTGTTGATAGTGTTTCCACAACTTCCGGAAGCTCAAACACAAATGTAGTAAGTGAAGCAAACAAATATAAGGGGACTCCTTATGTATGGGGTGGAACTTCTCCATCTGGATTTGATTGCAGTGGATTCTTACAGTATGCCTTCAGTCAAGTAGGAAAAGACCTTCCACGTACAGTGGCATCAATGTATGCAGATAATCGTATGACTGCTGTGAGCCGTTCTAACCTGCAAAAAGGAGACATTGTATTCTTCGAGACATACAAACCAGGTGCTTCTCACGCTGGGATTTATGTAGGCGATAATCAATTTATTCATGCAGGTAGTTCTACTGGTGTAACTGTATCTTCACTATCTGGTAACTATTGGAAGTCGCGTTACATTGGTGCTAAAAGCTTTTAATTTTCAATAAGACCCCTATTCCACAATCACCGCAGATTGTGGAAACTCAACTTCGAGACATTCCGATGGTTTCCGTTAGAAAGGCTGGCGTTTGAAGGTCCGATAAATCACTGATGATACTGAAAAGACTGATAATATAAGAGAACAAGAACTAAATCAATATATAGAATGCAATTCAATGGGATCACCGATATATGAAGGTGGTCTCATTGTATTTTTGTAAATACTTTTTCAGTGGCCTCGAGAAGGAGCTAGGCGAGACCCCACTAGGGAATGACAACTACTGAGGAGGCACCCGTTTCCCAGCAGGATCAAAGCCACCTTTATCCCTTATACGATAACGAACCCCCATGATCTCGGAATCGAGTTTTCAACAATCCTTCCCTTTAACGAAATAAGTTTGACTTTTCCTTTGGTGAATTTTAATAGTCATCGTTTTAATTGTGTAATTGGTACCACACAATTCTAATAAGCGCACTTCATCTAAATAAGCCATCACACCCTTTTTTAACAGCTTATCTAAGTGATTCAATAAATCTGTGTGATCAATATTTACTGGTCTATAAGCGACTTCCTAACGTCTTGTTGCTCTCTCTGTACTCATTCTTTCGCAGGATTCTCACAATTTCCACTTTCACATAACAGAAAAGTGAGCCGTTTCCCCTGACCCCATCCCTTTGTCTTTACTAACTGAACGTATTATTTTGATTTCGATTTACTATGCGATTTAATCTGTTTCTTCTTATGTTTCCACCGAAAAGACCTACTTATTATTTTTTAGGATCTCTTTTTATGAAATTACTCTTTTTTTTATAAATATGAATGGTTTTTGTGCATGAAAAAAACAAACCTGCACACAATAACTTTTGCGGAGGTGATATTGATGGCTAAGCAACCGAAACAAGGTAAAACTACAGCAGGCACAGATGTGAATCATGTGAAACAGCAGAATCAGCAAGCTGCTCAGAAAAGCGCTCAACAATCTGCACAAGGTCAGAACCAATACGGTACTGAGTTTGGAGCAGATCAAACTGATGCGCAACAAGTACGCCAGCAAAACCAAAAGTCCCAATCTAAGAAAAAGTAGTTTTGATTATGCATTTTAATCTGTCGAGGCTGTCATTTTAGCCTGCGTCAAACTCTGGAAGCCGTCCATAATTTGGACGGCTTCTTACATATATAAATTCTATCATTTTCATTCACACATATAAGTCGTTATAATAGATAAAGGTGATAAACGGGATATTGTAAGGGGAAGGGGAGATGGAATTATGCCCGGCCCGGAATCTGGAAGACGTACTGAAATTCAAAGCTATAAACATAATGGAAAGTTACACCGCGTTTGGGACAGTACCACTATATTAAAAGGGACAAAAAATGTAATTATTGGAGCTAATGATCGAACAATGGTTCGGGAAAGCGACGGTCGTACATGGATTACTCGCGAACCTGCAATTTGTTATTTTCATTCAAAGCATTGGTTTAATGTTATCGGAATGCTTAGAACGGATGGGGTATATTATTATTGTAATATTAGCTCACCCTTTATTTATGAAAATGGGATTATAAAATACATTGACTATGATTTAGATGTTAAAGTATTTCCAGATATGACCTACAAGCTCTTAGATGAAGACGAATATGAACTGCATAAAAGACAAATGAACTATCCTCATGTATTGGATCGTATTTTATATAATAATGTAGATACGTTAGTTCGTTGGGTCAGACAGAGGAAAGGGCCTTTTTCACCTGAATTTATTGATCAATGGTATGAGCGTTATTTAACGTATAGGTAATGAACTTGCGCACTGATCTGGTGCGCTTGATTATTTTAGGAATTACTCGTATTATTTTTCTTCATCCATTTGATTGTGTTGAAAATTGCGAGTTCAGGAAAGTAGGTGATGCACATTGGGAAACATTAAACGGTATTTAGCTTTTGTTAAACCTTATAAAGGGAAAATAGCTTTAACAGTTTTAATTGGGGTTTTTAAATTTTCTATCCCCTTACTTATGCCCTTAATTATTAAATACGTTATTGATGATATTATTAATGCCGATTCACTAGCTCAATCAGAAAAATTTGATCAGCTGCTTCTCTTAATGGGAGGCGCATTTTTTGTGTTTTTGGTTTTGCGACCTCCTATCGAGTATGCTAGACAGTATTTGGCACAGTGGATAGGAAGTAAGATTTTATATGATATACGGGATAAGCTATTTGATCATATTCAAAGGCTGAGCCTAGGTTTCTATTCACGGACGAAAACTGGTGAGATCATTTCTCGTGTCATTCACGATGTGGAACAGACGAAAACATTTGTTATAACAGGATTAATGAATATTTGGTTAGATATGTTTACTATCGTTATTGCCATTATAATTATGCTTACTATGGATCCCTGGCTTACTCTTGTAGCTGTCATATTATTCCCTTTTTATGGTTTCGCGGTTAAATATTTTTATAAACGACTTCGTGACTTAACAAAAGATCGATCTCAAGCATTAGCAGAAGTGCAAGGTCATTTACATGAACGAGTGCAAGGGGTCCCAGTTACCCGTAGTTTTGCTTTGGAAGATTATGAACACGAACAATTTGATACTAGAAACTCTAACTTTTTAAATAAGGCTCTTAAACATACGAACTGGAATGCTTATACGTATTCTGTTACAAATACTATTACGGATTTAGCGCCTTTACTTGTTGTTGGCTTTGCTGGTTATTTAGTTATTACTGGATCAATGACTGTAGGAACAATGGTTGCGTTCACTGGATATATGGATAGGGTGTACGGTCCGCTTCGTCGACTAGTAAATTCGTCGACAGTATTGACCCAATCAATTGCTTCGATAGACCGTGTCTTTGAGTTTATGGATGAGAAATATGATATTGTCGATAAAAAAGATGCGAAGCCATTGAATCGTGTGCATGGTGAGGTCACATTTAATAATGTATCTTTTAGCTATAGCGAAGAAGATCCAACTGTCCTGAAAAATGTAAACCTGAGCGTCCGAAAAGGGGAGACGATCGCTTTAGTTGGTATGAGTGGCGGGGGTAAATCGACACTAATTAGCTTAATCCCGCGTTTTTATGATGTTACAGGTGGTCAGATTTTGATTGATGGACAGGATATTAAAGATCTTGAGGCTCGAACGTTAAGAGATAAAATCGGGATGGTTCTCCAAGATAATATATTATTTAGCGACTCCATTAAGATGAATATTAAAATGGGGGACCCTGAGGCTTCTGATGAGGAAGTCATAGAAGCTGCCAAAGCTGCTAATGCTCATGAATTTATTACGAGCTTATCTGGAGGTTATGATACCTTAGTGGGAGAGCGCGGTGTGAAATTATCAGGGGGTCAGAAACAACGTGTAGCTATTGCGCGGGTATTCTTAAAGAATCCTCCTTTGCTTATTTTGGATGAAGCAACCTCGGCCCTCGACTTAGAGAGTGAAAATTTAATTCAAAATGCGTTAGAACGGCTAGCTTCAGACCGCACAACATTCATTGTTGCTCATAGGCTGGCTACTATTACCCATGCAAGCCGTATTGTTCATATTGAGAATGGGGAAATCGTTGAGGTTGGAACCCATGATGAATTAATCAGAAGAAAGGGTCATTACTATGATCTTTATCAAGTCCAGAAGTTAGATGATACCAAAACAGAATATATGGGAACGTAAAACCTGTTTGATAAGTAGTTCCTATATTGTGGAGAAAATCTAAAGTAATAGGTGAAATAACATACTAAAACACACTACGTTTAGCACCATAAAGTATCAGTACAAATAACAAAAAAGAACGCTTGGGTTTTTAAATGCCCAAGCGTTTTTCTTGTTAAACTAAAGCCTTAGATTGTTTAATAAAAGAATGGCGGTTCCGTTGCTTTTCATCGGAGCATGGGGGATGGGAAACCACTCGCTTTCCGCGGGGAAGACGGCAAGCCTCCTCGAGCTAAAGCTCTGTGGGGTCTTGCCAGTCTATCCTTTCCCGCAGGAGTCTCGAGGTTTCCCATCCCCCATGATTATGAAAAGTGGAACGGAACCCTTTTTATGAAAAGAGGGGGTGCTGTGTGAATATTCCCATTGAAATGATCTAATTGTGCGATTAATAGATCCTGTACTATTGATCTGTAATATAAATTCAGAAGAGGTGTTGAGGATAGGCATACACACCAGGTGAGCTCCTAACTGCTGTTTATGGACTGAAATTATTACCACAGTGGCTTTTATGTCAAGGCCCTTAATAGGCGGGCTTTATTTAAATAGACCATCATACCCGTTTTTTAATAACTTATCTAAGTGGCTCAATAGATATCTTATACTTTAGCAAAAACGGAGAACAGTATGATCCCGATGGAAATATACGGCAAGGGGCGACTCCTTCCCCACCGCCCCTATCCCCACACCATTATCTCGGAATCGACTCTTCAATTATTTTTTACCAATTAACATAGTAATTAGCACGTTGAGAGCGGCTATTGTTATTTGTTATTAGGGTTGCGATTTTGTTTGATCATTCAAGTATTATTATTCAATAGACATTCATATATAAGGGAAAAATAAGAGACCAAATCATATGCGATTTGGTCTGCTAATTCGTATGCTATTTTTTTATTGCGATTTCTGATTATGAAAATAGTCTGCCAGTTGGCATATTATTACGTATGTCTCTACCATAACGAACTACTTACTTGCTTGAGGTCTCCTTTTATTTTTCGTTTGTTTGTATATAGGTGTTTGGGTGGTACTTTTGATAACTTTTTAATAATCTCTTTAACTTTTCAAGCTGGTGGTAGTATTCCATGAGTTGTGAGGCGAGCGGAAGAAACACGAGTTTATCGGAATTGTTGCTTTCCTCATAAACCTTCATCAATCGTTCGACTACCATTGGAATATTTGGCTCTTCAACTTGTCTCAGTGACTGCTTATGGGTTTGTTTAATTCTACCTTTTAAGCTTAGAACAATCTTCTCATGAGCATTGATTAATTTATCAAGTTCGCCTATTAGTGCATCTTGAAATTCGTCGGGAATGTGTTCGATTTTATGTTCTAAACGATTAAAGGCTTTTAGCACATCAAAAGACTTTTTAGTAGTTGTAATTAATTGTCTAAAGAGTACGAGTCGGCGTCCCTTGGAAAAACGCGACCCTTTGAAATACGTTCGTTCCTCTGAATAAAGGAGATATGTGTGATCTAGCCAGCGAATATTATCTTGAATTCGGGTGATTTCATATTTTAATGCTGGTTCATCAGACAATTGTCTAGTTGTAACCCTAAGCCATTGCAAAATATCGTTGGTAGCCGAATCAATTTTAGTAAATAGCCGGGTTTCGTATTTAGGTGGCATAAACAGAAAGTTAACAAGGAACGCAGCGAGAATACCTAAGATCATCGAACTAAATCGAGAAGCCGCAAAATATATAAAGGTTTGATCCGTTGAATCCATTAAGGCGATAACAGCAACTGCTGCTAATGAAATTGTGTTTTCATTCATCTTTAAGTTCATTGTCACGCCAATTACGATAATGATGGCGAAGGCTACGATGAAAGGGTCATTACCTAACGTAAAGACGGCAATAATAGCAATTACTGCTCCAATTATATTTGCCTGAATTTGTTCTACTATGGATTGGTAAGAGCGGTAAATGGATGGTTGTATAGAAAATACTGCTGCAATGGCAGCAAGTAGTGGGTTAATAAACCCTAATAAATCAGCTGCGTATAATGCAACAGCAACAGCTAATCCTGTTTTCATCATGCGTGCCCCAAGTTTCATGAGTGAATCATCCTTAAAATATAGTATTGAATCTATTATAGATGATTTATCATATAAAATGATAGATCATCTTTACCATTACCCTAGTGATCTAATTAATAATCTGTTTTTATAAAAGTAGTGTGGCTCCTATCTAGGAGCCACACTATGATTACTTTGCTTCCTGAGACATTTTTTTGAATGTTGTTTCAACTGCACGTAATGTTTCGTTTATATCTTCTTCGGTATGTGCAGTCGTTAAGAACCAAGCTTCATATTTAGATGGGGCAAGATTAATACCCTGGTCAAGCATTAATTTGAAGAAACGTGCGAATTGTTCACCGTTTGTGTTTTCAGCTTGTTCATAGTTCTCTATTTTTTCATCAGTAAAGTAAACAGTTAAGGCACCTTTTAGACGATTAATCGTAATGGAAATCTCATAGGTTTGTGCATGCTTTAACATGCCTTCCTCAAGTAATGCCCCTAATCGATCCATTTCATCGTAAACTCCTTCTTGCTGTAAAACCTCTAAACAAGCAATGCCTGCTGACATAGATGCAGGGTTACCGGCCATAGTTCCCGCTTGATAAGCAGGACCGAGGGGAGCAACCTGTTCCATAATATCAGCTTTTCCTCCGTAAGCGCCGATTGGAAGTCCCCCACCGATGATTTTCCCCATTGCTGTCATATCTGGTTCAATATCAAGCAACTGTTGAGCACTTCCATAGGTGAAGCGGAATGCAGTAATTACTTCATCATAAATTACTAACGCTCCAGCGTCGTGAGTAAGGTCGTTTACTTGCTGTAGAAATCCAGGCTTAGGCTCGACAATTCCGAAATTTCCTACAATTGGTTCAACTAATACTCCAGCGATTTCGTCACCAAATTTCTCGATAGCCTGTTTGAAAGGCTCGATATCGTTAAAAGGTACAGTAATTACGTCTTCAGCAATTGATGCAGGAACACCAGCTGAGTCCGGGGTGCCGAGAGTGGAAGGACCTGACCCTGCAGCAACTAGAACTAAATCAGAATGGCCGTGGTAACAGCCTGCAAATTTAATGATCTTATTTCTCCCTGTATAGGCGCGTGCCACACGAATAGTTGTCATTACGGCTTCTGTGCCGGAGTTTACAAATCGCACCTTATCTAAGGATGGGATAGCTTCCTTAAGCATTTTGGCAAATTGGTTTTCAAGCACGGTTGGTGTTCCGTAAAGTACTCCGTTTTGTGCAGCTTTGGTGATCGCCTCGGTGATGTGCGGGTGGGCGTGCCCTGTAATTATTGGCCCATAAGCCCCTAAGTAATCAATGTAGGATTGCCCGTCTACGTCATAGAAATAGGCGCCTTCCCCTCGTTGCATATAAACAGGTGTACCGCCGCCAACGCCTTTATAGGCACGTGATGGAGAATTAACTCCCCCAACAATATGTTCTTGGGCTTCTTCGTATAGTGTTTGAGATTGTTTGAAATTCATCGTTTTCCCTCCAAAAAATACATTCACATTCATTGTAGCATGATTTTTATTCACTTAGAGAAAAGGCAGGGGGAGTAAACATAAAAAGGTGAAGGTCTGCATAATAAAGTGAATAAGCCTGTCTACTTTTAAAAAAAGGTTGTGACAGAATGGCTACTATTAGTGTAGCAATTATTTGCTTTTTATTAATTATAGGGAGTATAAGGCAGTTATTTATTTCACTTGAAGTCGGACACCATATGTTTTCATTGCATATATTTATGACACTCATCCTCTTATACACGGTCGTTATGATAGGTTTTGGAATGATTTATGCTACTCTGACTATGCAAGGTGTGGAAATATTTGTTCGGACGGTTCACACGTATCCACCTTCTTGGGGAGACGAAATTGCACAAGGGATATATTTTAGTGGAGTTACTTTATTTACAGTGGGATATGGGGATTTAATGCCTATGGGGTGGGGGCGTTGGATTGCCTTAGTTGAGGCGATGATAGGCTATACGATACCAGCTGCTTTGGTAGCAAAAGTATGGCAAACATCAAAAAAAGAAAGCTGATATTGGAACTTTGCTCTCATATACGATACTCTTGGAATAGAAACTTTTTAGGAGGGATTCCAAGATGACAGTAGAAGTAGGACAAAAAGCTCCAGATTTTAAATTAACAGCCCATACGGGTGAGACCGTCCAACTATCCGATTATCAAGGGAAGAACGTCGTGTTATATTTTTATCCAAAAGATATGACTCCAGGATGTACAACAGAGGCTTGTGATTTTCGCGATCATCACGAAAGCTTTGCTGATTTAGACGCTGTTGTTCTTGGGGTAAGTCCAGATCCAGTCGACAGTCATAAAGAATTTATTGATAAACATGAACTTCCTTTTCTATTACTAGCTGATGAAGATCACAAAGTAGCAGAAGATTATGGAGTATGGAAATTGAAAGAAAAATCCGGGAAAGAGTATCATGGAATAGAGCGTTCTACTTTTATAATTGACAAAGAAGGTAATTTAGCTGAAGACTACCGCAAAGTGAAAGTAGAGGGTCATGTTGAGTCAGCCCTTCAATTTATCCGTGAAAACTTGTCATAATGTAAATTAAACACCGTGGTAGAATGCTATCACGGTGTTATTTTTACCTTCAATTATCATAAAATATGGAGGTTTCTTTTTTCTGTTATGGGGAATTGTCTTTTTGAAGGCTCTATTTTTCCTGACTTTTTAGGTGCTTGCACATTTTTTTATGAAACATATAATAATAGAAGTAATTTGGTTAGGGGGAATAGTATGCTTGTACTATCAGTCATTAAACGTGTTCCGGAAGAAATAAAAGAGCATTTGGAAAAAGCTTTTGGGGAGACTCATTTTACTTTTTGTCATGGAATGGATGAAGCGGAAGATCATTTATTAGAAGCAGATATAATTATTACATACGGAGAAGATTTAACTGAGGAAAGAATTCAAAAGGCGAAAAAGTTAAAGTGGATTATGGTGCTCTCTGCTGGTATGGACCTAATGCCTTTTGATGAAATTGATAAAAGGGATATCACAGTAACAAACGTTAAAGGGATTCACGCTAAACCTATGGCTGAATATGCCATTTCAATGCTCCTTCAAGTGTCTCGAAATGCGAAGCTGCTGTCACAAAGAGAACGAGAACATCAGTGGGATCGCCGAGTGCCGATGATGGAGATCAATGGAAAAACGATGGTTTTATTAGGAACTGGTGCAATTGCTCAAGAAACTGCTCGTTTAGCTCAAGCTTTTCAAATGAAAACCATTGGTGTTTCTAAATCAGGAAGAGCTAAGACTCATTTTGATGAAACCTATGCTGTTGAAGAAATGGAAAGTATCCTACTTGAAGCTGATTTTCTCGTAGCAGTCTTACCGAGTACGCCTGAAACAAAATACCTTTTGAATCGAGATCATTTTAAAAAGGTGCCGGATCATGCAGTCTTCTTAAATATGGGGAGAGGTGATCTTGTAACAACTGTTGATCTATTGAGTGCTGTGCAAGAAAATGATATAGCTCATGCAGTACTTGATGTGTTTGAAGAAGAGCCGTTACCTGAAGATCATCAATTTTGGGAGGAGGAGCGGGTGACCGTTACTCCGCACTTGTCAGGAATTTCACCCCATTATGTGCCACGGGGTTTTGATGTTTTTGAGTGTAATTTAAAAGCTTATTTAAGAAATGAAGGAATGGAAAATCTAATCGATCCTAAACGGGGGTATTAACTATGCGTATATACACAAGGTCAGGGGACAAAGGACAAACATCTTTAATATATGGTGATCGTGTAGCAAAAAATGATTTACGAGTTGAATCTTACGGAACATGTGATGAAGCAAATTCATCTATAGGTGTAGCATTAAGTCATCTTGAGAGGGAAGAATGGGAAGATAAAAAATCATTCATGGCGGTCATGCATAAAATTCAAACCATTCTTTTTCATGTAGGAGCAGAACTAGCTACTCCTAAAGGGAAAGAAGTACAATGGCAGTTAAAGAAGGAACACATTGATGAATTAGAGAAACATATTGATCAATGGGATGAAAACTTAACACCGTTGAAGAATTTCATATTACCCTCAGGGCACGAAGCATCGGCAGGACTTCATATGTCCCGTACAATAGCTAGAAGAGCTGAACGTATGGCTGTGGCTTTAGAAAGTGAAGGGGAATTAAATAATCCATTAGTGGTTTCTTATTTAAACAGACTGTCTGATTTATTATTTGTAGCTGCTCGTTATGTGAATCAATGTCTAGGTGGTAATGAAGTACCATTACAGCCAGATGTTTAATAAAAACTTAAGAGCCCTTATATTGATTGACATTAGATTAGCTAACAGGTTAAACTAATTATAAGGATTCTAATTTAATAATTTTATAAATTAAGAATAATTCAGTTTATCCTTTGAAGAATAATTCGATTGGTTAAACTAAATTTAGTGGGGAAACTCCCACTTAAGATCCAATTTATGAAAGCGAGGTGCATGACGGTGTCGGATCATCGACTTCAAGACGCTATTGATACATTAAAGGACTCTGGGGTACGAATTACACCGCAACGTCATGCGGTGCTTGAATTCCTGCTGAATTCTATGACTCACCCTACAGCTGATGAAATTTACAAAGCATTAGAGAGGAAATTTCCAAACATGAGTGTGGCAACTGTATATAATAACCTCCGTGTGTTCAGAGAAATTGGCCTCGTCAGAGAATTAACGTATGGCGATTCATCTAGTCGTTTTGATTGTAATACGTCTGATCACTACCATGCTATTTGTGACTCATGTGGCAAGATTGTTGATTTTCACTACCCTAGTTTAAATGAAGTGGAATCATTAGCTGAACAGGTGACTGGATTTACTGTAAGTCATCATCGCATGGAAGTATATGGAACATGTTCCCATTGTAATGCAAAAACTGCTCATTAAACTAATAGCCTTAGTTATAGTTTCTATAATGAAGAAAGGACCTGCTGAAATTCAGCAGGTCCTTTCTTCATTATAGCTGGTTCTTCTATTCATCCTTTTTGATTAATTATCTTTGGTTGCTTCTTGTTTTTGATACCTTTTGGAATTGTATTTCTCATCAAACTCTTCCCCTTCAAGGGACTTGTCCATTGTTAAGGGTTGCTTACAATGCATACAAGCGTCTACTCGACCAAGCATTTTAGTTGGTTTCTCACAACTTGGACAGACAATTTGAATCGTTTTAGTGGAGAGCATTCCAATCCAAAAGTAAATAACGGTGCTCAAACCGATGAAACCCATACCTAAGATCATGAAAAGTGCCATCGCCCAAGCTGTTTCTTTAAAAAGAAGACCAATGTACATAACACCAAAGCCTACAAAAATTATCCAGAACGCAAAAGAGCGAATTTTATTAATTTTACTTGTGTATTTCAAAGCCAATTAAAACAACCTCCTACTTAGCTTACAAAAGTAGTATAGCATTTTTTATAAGAAAAATATATTTATGTAAAAGGATTTTGACTATATGTATCGAATAGAATCAATGAACCGAATAACAAGATGGGGGAACTACAATGGAAGATTTATTACGGCCCATTTATCAAGAAAAAGCCAGCCAATCGAATACACTTGGAATTCTTATTTTAGAGAAAAGGAGACCGATTAGTCCGGTAACTGACAATTTTGATGTCATTTTATTTATTATTGTTAAGGATGCAAGAGATCCTTGGTATGTAAAACATTATGAGTTTGAAGAGAAAACGGCAGCGATGCATATTGTAGATGAAGAACTTCTCCAGCATTGGATTGAGACAAGCTCTTATCGACGAGCTGTTGAGTGGGTAGTGGATGGTTCTATTATTTTTGAAAGAAATGATTATATCGCTAATTTAAAAGAAAAGCTTCGTTCTTTCCCAACAGCTATTAGAGATTTAAAGAAAGCTATCGAGTTTGCAAAACTAATACGAAGCTATAGTGAATCAAAGGATTTGTTCGAATCAGGTCATTATTTGGATGCGTACAGTCGAATGATTCATTCCCTGCATTACTTAGCTCGTTTAGCCATTATTGAAAAGGGGTTCCACCCAGAGGTTACTGTATGGAATCAAGTGAAGAAGATTGAACCAGAGATCTATAAGTATTATGAAGAGTTGATCTTGAGTAAAGAATCGCCAGAAAAGAGAGTTCAATTAATGATTTTAGCTGTGGAACATGCAATTAGTATACGAGCAAAAGCGAGTGCGAAGCATTTGCTACAGTTAATAGAAGAAAGCGATGATCCTTGGTCGTTTGGTGAATTGAAAGTGCATCCTGAAATTCAGGAGTATGCTCTTGACTTATCGTCCATGATGGAATACTTAGTCGAAAAAGAATTAGTTGAGGTTGTCTTACAAGAAACAAAAGGATCTGGGATTTATCACCGTATGTATAAAACGTCTGACGTTGCTTTAGTATGAGGAAGAATAAAACCCTTTCTGTTAGATTTTTTTAATAGAAGGGTTTTTTTTGAAATCTATTGACGAAGTGATTTCAAGCGTGGTATATTATTAAGCGTCGCATCGAAAGCAAGCGGCACACCAACAAAACAATTAATATAACCAACAAAAAGTTGTTGACTTCATTTGGTCAACATGGTATATTAATTCTTGTCGCTTTTTAAAAAGGCGATGAACAGATTCATCCGCTGACAAATAAAACAACAAAAAAGTTGTTGACTTCATTCAGTCAGCATGGTATATTTATTGAGTCGCTGTTTTGAAGCGGCAAACCAATTGATCTTTGAAAACTGAACGAACCAACCAGTA
>NZ_JBHSZV010000071.1:0-9064 GCF_042663045.1 Halobacillus seohaensis
ATCTTTGAGAAGTATTTTGATATAGAAGGGGAAAAAGAAGCTGAACAGATCGCTGTGGGGTTAAAAAAAACGGTGCAAAAAAATAAAGAAGAATTGAGAAAGATTGATATAGAACAATCAAAAGAACACAACAGAACTATAAACAAGTAACACAACAATCATTGCGTTACTTGTTGGTCCTTTTTCTTCGTAAATACTCGATCAAGGGAAACAAAATCTGTTCTTCCAGTTCTTCAAATGAATGATCCATTTTAATGCGGTGGCCATTGAATAGAAACGCATCCAGCAAATACAGAATGCGTGGTTTAGCTTGCCACGTATGCTCATTGATCTTTTCCCACACATAAGCTTCAAAGTCCTTAGAGTGCTTGTTGTGTTCGATACATGCTTTTATATCCATCTTTTTGACATCCATAGATCCTTCAAACATATTCTTACGAACCATTTCCCACCACATCTCGGCTCGCACACTTTCTCGATCATTGTTATCTTTAACAACATTTGTTGCATTAGTCGATTCTACTAGTTCTTCTGGAACACGTTCTTGAATAAATGCCCATAAATCAGATTCATTGATTCTCCATCCTTCTTTTCGAGAAGTTGGAGCCATACCCTTTAACGTACCATTTCGCAGCCAACGGCGAAGACTTTCTTTATGCGTGGTAATTTTATAATGCTTCAATTTTTCTAAAGCTTGATCAACATTATATTGAGTCATCTTATACCTCCTTACAAAACAATTGATGTATTAATTAAATAATACATCAATTGTTTTGTTAAATCGAGAAATAACTAAAGTTTTGTTAACTACGTGTATTTGGCATTTAACTTATATTTTAAATGGCAGTATATTATTTTGCATATAAAACAAACAGCCAAAACATATACGATTATGAATAAATCATTGCATATGTTTGAGCTGTTTTAATACGGTTTTATTCAACATAAGCACCCTATAGTCAAATAGGCATAAAATAATCCTTCGATAGGTTAGAAATATTTTATGTTCTCCACGTTATTGCTTCAAATGTTGAGTTGTAATACTATCTTTGATCGTCAATTGTAGCATCACTATTATTATCCGATAACTCTGACAGTGGATCATAAGGAGGGCCGGCTTGAGTTCCCGCCAACAAAGCAATGTCAACAAAGTTTTCAGGAATTCCCCATGAATTTCCTGAGAAAACAAAGACGGCCCTGTCTACTACCCAACCACGAGTGTTGTACACAACGTTGTTAATGATATCTCCAGTTGTGTTTGGATTTAAATATGCAGGTTGTCGAAGTGAATGGAAGGTATTTCCCTCAATTAAGAGGTTTGTCATATTGTTTGCTTGTGTAACAATTGCACGATTTGTTACCCAGCCACTTGATGGAGGCGCTTGTTCAGGTCCATAAATAGTGTTATTTACTATCCTATGATCACTTCCACCAATTTGAATAAATTCCCTAGGATACGGAATATCACTTGTCATAGTTAATCCTTCAAGAGTTATTGCATTTCCAGTTACCAAGAATGGATTGACTGGTGCTTGTAGCACTATCATATTTCCTGGGTATCCAAGTAAAGTGATTCCTTGTTTATTAACATTTATTTGAGACACAACAGGGTACGTTCCTTCTAATATATGAACTGTTCCTGTTGTGGCTACTGCTGCAATCCCTTCTTGAATTGTTCCAAATGGGTTTTCTTGACTTCCATCTCCATCTACTTCCCCAGCCCTAACATAGATATTAAAAGGGTCTACGGTAATCTGTGCGACTGCATTTAATGCTCGATTTGTAACTTGCAAGGTTGTAATATTCGTCGCAGTGACTCTTGTAATGATAATTCTATAAGTGTGTGTACCTGGTGGCGGTGTATCAATCCACGTGATATTTGGCGTAAACGTATCTGATGTTGTTGTATTTGAGGAAAACGTTCTAGTTCGAATCACTGGTGCAGTCGTCAAAGTAGTAGGACTAGTACCTAATCTCACTAGTTGGTAGTTCACGTTTAACGAATAGTTAGTCACACTTCCTGTTGAGAAAAACAATCTAAACGTTGAATCCAACTTTATTTGTTGACCTTCTGAAGTTGTTAAAGGCGGAAGGTCCATTACTATCGGAGAAGAAGTAAGCAGGTTGACTGGATCATTTGCTTGTGTGGTAAAGAAGGTTGAGCCAGTTCCTGATTCACCTGGAGGTCCTTCTGGCCCCGCTGGCCCTGTTGGCCCTGTTGGTCCTGCTGGTCCTCTTCGCCCAGGTGGACATTTGCATTTTTGTTTTTTCGCTTTTAGTACCGGATATATCGGAGAGCATCCACTATATGTTCGGATTTTGCCCATAAAAATCACCTCCTCAATAAGCATTTATCTTATGATATGTTGATAGTCTTTCTAATGCTTGGATGATCTATCAGATTTTTACTTTTAACTACATTTTCATATACTTTTTTGTCGCACATTGACATCAGATGAAACATTGGATTATGAATTGGGAGAAGAACATATTGAAAATACCACCGACCCTAGGATCTTTTTTAAACTTTGTGAAGGGTTACTTTGTTTATTAACCTATATAAGGTTAATTATAAGAGCGTTTTAAATAGGTTTGTGCGCACTTTTTTTAAATTAAAGTGTTATCTATCCATTAAACTATTAAAACAATCTGTAGGGGGGTCTTTGTTTCTCTCACGCAGGATTACCTATGAACTGATGATGTTTTTTTATTTTAATTTAATATTCCCTTTTTAAAATCAACAGGACTGTTTTTTGATTATCATGTTGTTGTTGTTTTATAGATCTTTGTTTTAAATACTGTTTTAAATACTGTTTTAGAAGTCTCTTGAGTAGTTGGTGTGACAGCTTTTTGAGGACTTAACTATCACACTTTCGGTTCGAACTATCACACTTTCGGTTCGAACTATCACACTTTCGGTTCGATAACTATCACACTTTCGGTTCGAACTATCACACTTTCGGTTCGAACTATCACAAATCACATTTCGTGTGATTTTACTTTGTTTATGGACTATTATAGAATAATAGATAGGTATTATCGATCACAAATCACATTTCGTGTGATAGGTGGAGGGATTTTAATGAATGAAAGTTATTTAGTAACAAAATCCAATGACTTAATTGAAGCAAGACATAAACATCCTTTGAGTGCTAGAGAGCAAAAGATCATACTGACTATGGTCAGCATGATCCAAATAAGTGATGAGGATTTTATGACGTATGATATTTCAGTGCGTGACTTTCACGAATTGTTAGGACTTGAAGGGCGGGAGAAATACACAGAGCTAAAAGACATTATTGAAAGTTTAATGGCCAAAGTGATTGAGATACCTACAAAAGATGGTGGTTGGTTACTGACTCATTGGGTTTCTGTGGCTCAATATATTGAAGGAGAAGGTATTATAAAGTTAAAATTCGTTCCTGAATTAAAACCTTACTTATTGCAATTAAAAAAAGCATTTACTTCTTATCGTTTAAGTAATATCTTATCTCTAAAAAGTGCTTATTCTATACGAATGTATGAATTAATGAAAAAGTGGCAGCATCTTGGCAAATTGGGGGTTCCAGTCAAAGATTTAAAAGAGAAATTGGGAGTTAAAAAGGGTAAGTATAAACAATATGGACATCTTAAAAGCAGAGTTTTAAATCCTGCTATTAAAGAATTAAACGATAAAACAGATATACAAGTGAGCTTTAAAGAAATCCGTAAAAGTCGTAAGGTTATCAAAATTGAATTTCTGATTAAGCACTATAATGAAAAAGAAATAAAAATTAAAAAATCAAAAACAGACCAATTCGATAAGGAATTATTCGATGAATTGAATGATCTTGCAGATGGATATGAGCTTTCTCTTGAAGGGTTTAAACACATGGAAAGTGTTGCAAAAAAGATTTACACCAAAGACGAGTACATAAATCAATTAGAACTGCTAGTCGAAACTGCCAATCTCAGGTTCAAACAAGGAAATGCCAATAATCCAGTTGGATTGATGATCCATATTATCAATGACAAAGAAAAGCTTTTTGAACAGGGGTATGAAGCGAAGGTAGAGGAAACATCATCAGAAATTATTCCAGAATGGCTTAAAAAACAAAAAAGCCCAAAGGAAGAGAAAGAAGGAAGAACACCTGAACAATTAGCGGAAGATGTTGAACGATTACTCAACACAAGGTGAAACGGAAAGAATGGCTCATTAGCAAATAGGTTTTATCAGGAGTCTCGTCGCTAATTTCACTTGATTGACTATCTCATCCTGTATCCACCAAATAAACGATTCCAGAATGATGACTTGGGCTTCTCTTGTTCAAGTCTTTTTTGCTCTCTCATTCCCCTCTAATGTTTCGTCATTCCTTTGAAAACTGGATGGTTCTCGCTCTGATTTCATTCCAACTTAAAAGTCCCACAATTCATCTAACTATTTATTAAATAATCGACTAAAAAAAGATTTTTTCTTTTCGGGATCCTTCTGTTCTTCTTCATGAACCGATTCAGCTTCAGCAGCAGTAGCAATCTGCTTCTTCGCTTCCATTGATTCATTCATCACATTCATTAACTGTTCATCTCTTTTATCCAACTTTTCTGAGATATATCTGTCTCTTTTGTCCAATTCTTCTAATAATTTTTTATTAAATTCCTTCTGTTCATCCATGCTCTTTTTCAACTCTGACAAGGCTTCACTAACGGTTTGTTCCACTTCCTTTTCACCATCATTCACCGTAACAGTCATGGTGATTCCTTGATCTTGGAGCAACTCGTCAACATCATCAATTCCTTTGCCTTCACCATACCAGTCACGAATCTGCTTAATAATATCCAATTCACTTTCATGAATCTGATAGCTTTTTCGTTTCCCTTTTCTTACCTTGAGGAACCTCTGATGATTACGAATGTACCTCCGAGCCGTACTTTCGGTCAATCCTGACCTCTCCATGACCTCTGATACCGATAGCCACTTTTCCATTCATTCACACCTCCGCTAATCTATCATTCTTACTATAAGTATATCTACTATGCGTAGAATCCTGCAAACCCACCATGAACGAGACTATCAAACATCCAATAAATTTTAGAGGTTTCCCACAAACATACCTACAACGCAAAGTTTTTCAGATTGTTAGCTATCTGTTCTTGTGTGATTCCGATATATCGCTTCGTGATCTCGGGGTGCGAATGATTAAGGATTTCCTGCAATTCAGCGATATCCTTAAACTGTTTATAATGCCAGTAACCAAACGTTTTACGCATGGTATGAGTCCCCACGCCATCCACTTCGGCCATCTTTGCCGCCTTATGTAACTGTCGATAAGCTTGAACTCGACTGATTGGCTGATCGCCCTTACGACTAGGGAACAACCACTCCGCACCTTCTAACGTGTCTATGTACGTGTTCACTTCATCATAAATATTATATAAGCTGACCGTTCGCGGTTTTTTTGTCTTACCTTCTTTCAACTTTATTTCCTTTTTACCTCGGACACCCTTCACTTTCAATTGCAATAAATCTCCCACACGTAAACCGGCGTTAATGCCCATAAGAAACATAATGTAATCTCTATCTCCACAAAATCGTTGTAAAGCCCACTTCATATCTTCCAGCTTCGCTAGATCTCGAATCGGTTGAACGTCCTTGATTTCCCCTCGTTTAGATGTCATTTCGACAGCTCCTTCATCCTATCAACTGCGTATTTTGAATGTAACATTTTTTTATATTACATCCAGTATAAGACGGAAAAGGAACAAACTCAATTAAATCAGCAAAATGAACGTAACTTTTTATCTAATATGTTACGTTTGAAAAAATATATAAATATAGTAGTAATTACGAGGGGCTGTGATAATCATCCAAGCATTGGTAAGAACATCTACATATAATGAGATAAATACTTATTGAGGTGACTTTTATGGTGAAAAAATATAGTGGATGCTGTCCTCCAATATATTCGGTACGAAGAAAGAAAAAAGAAAAATGTGTATGCCCGCCTGGTCGAAGGGGACCTCAAGGCCCGGCAGGACCACAGGGAGAACAGGGTGTAGCGGGACCAGCAGGACCACAGGGAGAACAGGGTGTAGCGGGACCAGCAGGACCACAGGGAGAACAGGGTGTAGCGGGACCAGCAGGACCACAGGGAGAACAGGGTGTAGCAGGACCAGCAGGACCACAGGGAGAGCAGGGTGTAGCGGGACCACAGGGGGAACAAGGAGAGCAGGGACCAGCAGGAGGATTATTAGCATTTGCTGATTTTTATGCGCTAATGCCACCTGATAATGCTGCAACAGTAGCAGCTGGAGGAGACGTAGATTTTCCTGAAGATGGTCCTTCTTCCAGTGGGGGGGAGATTTCTCGTGCTGGTGCGGATACATTTAACTTGGCTGATATTGGTATTTATCAAGTCTTTTTTCAAGTGAGTGTTACCGAAGCAGGTCAATTGGTTTTAACCCTCGATTCTGGAGGAGGAACTGTTGAACTTGCATATACAGTCGTCGGGCGAGCAACTGGTACTTCTCAGTTAGTAGGAATGGCTCTTGTTGAAACAACAGTAATTAATTCTATACTTACTGTACGAAATCCTGCCGCCAATTCCACAGCACTAACCATCACTCCTCTCGCTGGAGGAGCAGTGCCTGTTTCCGCACATCTTGTTATCACAAGAATTCAATAAACATGGAAAATAGAAGCACTTACTATATTTTTTATAAACCTCCTTGTTAGCATAACTATATTCAAAATGTGATATACGAATAATAGTTAATAAATGCTCATAGGCGAGCAAGGAAAAAGGTCTCTATCCACCATATAGAGGCCTTTTTCTATGTTTATCTTTCCAATCCATAATCTTTACCCTTACCTCGTTGTAACTTCTTCTCTCGTTGACTCTGATGGTGTTCCATAGCCCTACCTGCTTGTTCAATCCCTTCAAGAATAGCCCCAAAGAAATCACTTTCTTTTTCAGTTTGTTCCGCTTTTTCTTGAAATTGTGGCAACTGGGTAGTCATTTTGCTGACAGATGATTGTTGTTCAGCTAAATCCGCCTGATGTTCCACTCCATTTTGTTTCAAAAGCTTGGCAAATGTATCACGTTCGGATAAGGCATTGTTATACTCTTGCTTGTGCGATTTGGAAAAGACTCTTTTGCCTTTGAGAATGGGATCGTTTTGGTATTTTCCAACAAGTTCTTGAGCCTTCTGATAGTTTTTTAAGTACCCTTCACATTGTTCAAGTCGGTCGGTCTCTTGAGATATATCGTTGATTTGTCCGTGAAGTTTCCGGGATAATCCACGCATATGTTTAACGTGCTGCTCCATCGAATCAATCGATATAACTTTATTAAAATGGGTATTCACAGAATCTAATGCGCGAGCTATTTTAAAGCTCATATGATCCATTTCTGGTCGATCAGGATATCTCGCTGCCACTCTTCGTACAAAAGAGTTCTCATTAGCTCTCTGTGCGTCCTGTAACGTCTTGCGTTCTTGGTTTAAGGTCCGACGTTGCATCATATTTTTGTCCATCTGCTTGGGACGTTCCTGTTTATAGTTGTTTTCAATCTGTCTAAACCCTTGTTCGTTTTTGAATCCCAGCTTCTCACGGTAGTCATTCAACTTCTGATCATGGTGAGCAATTTCCTCTTTAAAATGAGCGATTTGCTTTTCAGATTTATCTTTAATCGCACGATTTTCCTTCACTTTCAATGGATTCATCCAGTTGATCTCCTCAATCCTACGTTGTTCTTCGCCCATTCTACGAGTGAAGGAGTGCATCCAACGGTACTGATCCGAAGCTTCTTTGATGGATGTATCTTTCCAACGTAAATACTGGCTATTGTTTTCCAAACGATTTTTCCATTGATCAAGTTGGTCCATTCGTTCAGCAATATTGGATAACGTAGGTTCAGTTTTTAATACATGAGAAGCTTGCTGCAAATGAATACGCTCTTGAGGAGTATTAAAGCTTGCAACCTTTTTCGCTTCCTGCTCTTTGCGTGCCTTTTCTTGCTCCAGGGCTTTCTTTTCCTCACGATAGGTTTGAAGATCTACGACAACTTGATTATACGCTTGACGATCACGATTGATATTCCCACGATCCGTTTCCACGCCACGGTTTTCCATCTCATGAGCCACGTGGCCGAGATGAACGGTGGGTTGTTGTTCGAATCCACGTTCTTCATGAGAAAGATGCGAAATTCGTTCTTCGAATCCTTCTTTTTCTAGGGAATGGTTGGCTTGCTCTGACCACTGTTCACGCCATTGTTGAATGAAGTTCCGATCATTCCAATCACGATTTTTCTTCGTAAATCCATCTTCTGAAATCTCACGAGTCGTCAACATGACATGCGCATGAGGATTATTCGGATCATCCCTATGAATCGCTACATCTGCGATCATCCCTTGATGAACGAATTGCTTTTGCACAAAATCATGAATCAAATCATCCTGCTGCGCATGAGAAAGTTCATGAGGAATCGCAATATTGATTTCTCGGGCCAGTTGAGAGTTTTTACGATTTTCCGCTTTTTCTACTTCATTCCAAAGGCGTTCTCGCTCATTCACCCATGCTGGAGAATGAGAAGGCGACAAAATCATGGTTTCCGGCTGAATGTCACGCTGATAATATTTCGTTTCACCCGTTCGTTCATCGTGCAAACGTTCACCTGAACGATAAGCAGATGCAGCAACAGCTGATTGGCCTTTACTTCGTGAAATCATCTGAGCTGAAAAATGATAAATAGCCATGAGAACACCTCCTTTTAATAACACCACGTGAATCCCCATAAGACGAAAAAAGAAAGGGGAGAATCGAAGATTGTTCCCTTTCTTTTTTTGAATCGCTGATAAGCGAATAGGGTTTATGTATCCGATCAGGAGGATACGAGTCTTTGTTGCGAAAGCAACCGCACACAAACGATAGTTTGTATAAGTGCGCCCTTCTCATTTCATTCGTTGGGAAAATTATAGCACATGCTCTATAAAATCGCTAATAACTATGGGAATGTACCCAAATCATGGTAAGATAAAATCATCTAAACCCCAACGGAAGGAATGAGGAAGGATGGCAAGAAAAACA
>NZ_JBHSZV010000072.1:0-1071 GCF_042663045.1 Halobacillus seohaensis
GCATATAAAAAAAGCCCTAATGTAGAAGGTAGAGACCTAAACTCGTTCCCTAACTTCTACAAAAGGAGCTACCAATGAGTAAAAGTATAGGTCAAAGAATGTTACTATGTCAATGTTTATCGCTTCTTCCCACTGAGGATTTTGAATGTCCTCTTCTCGATTATGGGAAGAAATTGAAAACAAAATCTTTATTGAAAATCTTTGTAACTGCACAACTTGATCAATGGACCTCTTATGAACATATGGAGGAGAGATTAAGAGCCTATCCAGCATTAAAAAAAGAACTGGAATTAGAAGAGATTAGTGGATCCCAACTTAGTCGGCGGATTAATGAACTTTCTACTACTTCTGTTCAAGGGGTATTTGAAAAAATCACAAATAAACTTCGTGGTCTTACTAACGATCAAAAAGGAATTACTAAAAGAATAGGACCTTTAAGTGTTGTGGATTCCACGGAATTAAGATTACCTGAAAACCTTTGTGATTGGGCTTACATTTCTCAAGGGCATAACGGTGTGAAGATGCATACACGCCTCACTGTTGTTTCGAAAGATATCTGTTTTCCAGATAAAATCGTTCCTTCAACGGGTAAAGTAAGTGACTTTGAAAGTTCAGATTTCCTTATTGAAGAAGATGACACTACTTATGTCATGGATCGAGGCTATCCTTCGAAGAAAAATCTAACAGATTGGTTAAACAAGGGGATCTCCTTCGTGACCCGTATTACTAAAAACTTAGTCCTCTATACGGTAAAGAAGAACACGCCTACGCTTCCAAATGTGGTGCGCGATGAAATCGTCAATTTTGGCATCTCAGATATCCCTGTAAGATATATTGAGTTCACAGATGACAAGGACAGGATGTACCGAATTCTGACCACCCGTTTTGATTTAACGGATGAAGAAATCCTAGAAATCTACCAGAACCGGTGGATCATAGAGCTTTTCTTCAAATGGATAAAAGGGCATTTGAAATTTACAAAGATTTGGAGCACAAAGCCTCAAGGGATTTGGAATCAGATGTTTTTAGCCTTAATTGCGTACAGTGCGTCATTGATTATCAAACTTCAAA
>NZ_JBHSZV010000073.1:0-2357 GCF_042663045.1 Halobacillus seohaensis
TGCTTTTTCGGTTTTTCATACGATGACTTTCCTCATTCTCTCCACCATGGATGACCTCCACACGATGAAGTAAACGATCTAAAATCGCTGTCGTGATTCCTTGATCGCCAATCAAGTTTCCCCATTCCTCTGGACTTTTATTTGAGGTCAGGATAATCGAACTTCGTTCGTATAAATGATTAATCAAATGGAAAAACAGATTTGCCTCTCGCTGATCCATCGCCATATACATCAAATCATCAATAATCACAAGGTCAGCGTTTCTCATTCGTTTCATTTGCACCTTTGATTTGTTCAGATATTCTTCCGTCTTTAAGAGCTGTACTAGCTCACCCATTGTAGCGAAATAAACGTTGAATCCTCTGGATACAGCTTCGAGCCCCAGTCCAATGGCGATGTACGTTTTTCCAATGCCAGGTGGCCCAAGGATAATTAGGTTATACTGCTGTTCCAACCAGCTTAACTCTCTGAGTTGCGTTAGCTGGCGGGCAGTCAGAACGTTTTGACCATTCAGTTCAAACTCATCTAAGGACTTCAAGAAAGGGAATCGTGCCCATTTCATCCTTTTTTCCAGACTTTTTGCTTCACGTTTTCCTAGTTCATATCGTGTAATAGACTCTAAGAATTCTAAGTAAGTCAACGAAGATTTTTCAGCTTCACGAAGAAGCTGTGGGAGCTCCTCCGCAGTTTCTGATAGACGTAACTGACGAAATTGATCTTGTAATTCATTCACGGTCTTGTTCCTCATGATCTACCTCCTAAAATGCTGGTATAAGCATTTAAAGAACGGGTAGAGGTCTTAAAATAACCATGGTTTGCTGGGTAAATATCATAAGATTTTATCTCTTTTAACGGCTCTTGAGACAATGTATTTATGTGCTGGGCAATATCGCGAAAATCATTCGCGCTAAACAGCTTTTCTCTCATACACTTGGTCAATACGCTCTCTATTACGGTTGGATACTGTTGGATGACCCGATGAATGATCGCAAACTGGTCTCGACGATACCTTGGGTATCTTCGGCTGATTTCATCCAAGTAAGCAGCTGCCTGTGTTTGATTTTCAAAAAAGGAGATCAAACGTCGTTTAAACTCTTCAACCCCTTTGGAGCGATCACGGGTATGATTGCGGTTTTGAATAAGTTTCCCTTTTTCTAAGCTGATATCGTGTTCTGCAATAATTTCACTTTCTTCTTCCTTTCGAATCACGAGCCTCGGTGGTTCTTCACTTGTAACTTCAATCCGAACATGCTTATCAGCGTTTGTTTGATAAGTCCCGAGAGGGACGGAATATCGATTGGACTTATACCGGATCGTATTGTCCTTGCTTACACTTCTTGTTATACTTTGGTTATTGGTACTTTCAAATGAAAGTAGGGAAGAGACTGGCTTTAAGTGTTGCTTTTCGACGAGAAACACTTCAGCTGGTCTTTTTTTTGTGGTCTGATGAACTTGGTAATTTCCGGTACGCATCAGCCATTGTAGCGCCCTCTGATTCCAATCCTCTATATCACTGAACACTCGACTATCTGCGAAGTTACCTTTTATGTACTTCACTACATTTTCAATCATACCTTTAGACTCCGGATCAGCTCTTCTGCACAAATAAACCTTGAACTTACGTTCATTCACATAACTTTGAAACTCAGCTGTTAAAAGCAGCTGTCCTGCATTTTCACTCACCGTAATTAAGTGATCCTGATCGTATACGATTTCTTCTGTACCTCCTCCGTAGAATTGAAATGCATTTTCATGACAACGGATTGCATCTCTCGTCGTAAATGGCCTTGTTTGCCATTCCATATATTTTTGTCTGGAGTGAGCGAGTACAAACGCAATGAAATATAACTTGATCTCTGTGCTCTCTGTTGTCTTCTGTTTTGTTTCACCCCAGTCTACCTGAAGCTGTTTCCCCATTGGCTGTTCAGGTATGGCTTCGTATTGGCGAACTATTACCTTCTTCTCAATCTGGTAGACTTCCCTGATATCTTTAACATAAGATCTCACCGTACTTCCACCGACCGCCAGGTCCGGGTATCTCTCTAGAAGCCAATCATGTATTTGTGCAGCACTCAAGTGAGGGTACTCTTCTAGCCAGGCAAGGATCCAGTCTTTGTAACTGTCTAATTTCTTTTCCCTCCCCATAGGCAGTTCCGTATAAGCTTTTGCTTCATCAAAAGTCATCTCTAAATATTTGTAGACAGTAGGTCTTGAGATCTTAAGCTCCTTAGCGATTTGTGCTACTTTAAACTTTCGTTTATATAGGGCCTTAATATTTAAATACAACACTAATTTCTCCTCCAAAATCCTAACCTCCAGTAAAATAACGTCACCAACTATTTTACTAAAGTAATAGG
>NZ_JBHSZV010000074.1:0-1346 GCF_042663045.1 Halobacillus seohaensis
TATGCTATGTTCCATAGGAGGAGCGATGACATGCCAAAGCACACGCTCAAAACTAAGAGCGTGTGCTTTTGTCATCCATTATGATGATGAACTATTTTAAAAGTTTAACTACATTGGAGTTTTCCATTTTTCAGGAGGAACATACGATACGAGTCTATCCAAATTGGATGGTAAGATACTTTGAATCCTTGACGGAAAAGGAACAATGGCAGTACTTTCTAGAATATCGACAGATTACTCATCAATTGATTTCGGAGTCGTACTTCATCGATCAGTTAAAATGGATTTTGAAGCATACATCTATTGAACTAGAGTACGATCTATATGTACAGGCGATATTGGACCCTGATTTTTTCAAGGATGACATCTTTAAACCAGGAAAGTTTGACGAGCTAGATAAAAGATATGGTCAACGATTTAAAAAGGATTTCAGCACTATGTTTGGACCATCGGAATCTCCGGCGTTTTCACTAGACGGGCAAGAGGATACTCTCCCGTTTTAATAAATTCTGCATATTGATTAGGGGATAACTTTGCGAGATTCCACTGATAACGATCATTGTTATAGTAATCCATATAGTCATCAACCTTTGCATGAAGTTCCGCAAAAGTATTTAAGTTGTTAAGATTTTTCAATTCATCTTTCATGTGCCCAAAGAAGGATTCTTGCGGTGCATTGTCCCAACAGTTCCCCCGATGCGACATCGATTGACGTAATTCTTTGTCATTCAGTAGTGACTGGAACTTCAAACTTGTATAGTGGACGCCCTGATCGGAATGGATCAGGGTTTTCTGGTTTTTAGGAATACGATGATTTTCTATTAATTGCTCAACACTTTTCAAAACAAAGTCAACTTCCAATGATTCACTTAGCACATATGAAAGAATTTGGTTGGTGAAGGCATCTTTAATGGTTACCAAATAAGCCTTTTTTCCTCTTCCAAAGAACAAATAAGTAATATCAGTAAGTAGGACTGCTTTAGGGCCGTGGGCTTTAAATTGACGATTCAAATGGTTGGGTTTCGTTACATTTTCTTGTTTTGCTTTTGCCATTTGTTTATAGGGATTGGGTTTTCTAATCGGACATATCAAATGATATTTATTCATCAGTCGTTGAATCTTTTTACGGTTCATCACGATTCCTGTTTGAAGCAAACGCATATAAATGCCTCTTGACCCCTTATCATACCCACGATGTCGATAGGATTCTAGAATCAATTCAAAATCAGCACGATCTTGTTTCTCTCGCTCATTGCGCTTATCTTCATGCTTCAGCCATGCATAATAACCTGAGCGAGAAACGTGTGCAATGTCACATAGCCACTTGATATTCAAGAGGTTATTAT
>NZ_JBHSZV010000075.1:0-560 GCF_042663045.1 Halobacillus seohaensis
TCATCGTCTCTGAGGAATCTTACTTACTTGGCGTAAGGGGAAATTTCATCTCAAGGGGGGCTTCATGCTTAGATGCTTTCAGCACTTATCCCGTCCACACGTAGCTACCCAGCCATGCTCCTGGCGGAACAACTGGTACACCAGCGGTGTGTCCATCCCGGTCCTCTCGTACTAAGGACAGCTCCTTTCAAATTTCCAACGCCCACGACGGATAGGGACCGAACTGTCTCACGACGTTCTGAACCCAGCTCGCGTACCGCTTTAATGGGCGAACAGCCCAACCCTTGGGACCGACTACAGCCCCAGGATGCGATGAGCCGACATCGAGGTGCCAAACCTCCCCGTCGATGTGGACTCTTGGGGGAGATAAGCCTGTTATCCCCGGGGTAGCTTTTATCCGTTGAGCGACGGCCCTTCCATGCGGTACCGCCGGATCACTAAGCCCGACTTTCGTCCCTGCTCGACTTGTAGGTCTCGCAGTCAAGCTCCCTTGTGCCTTTACACTCTGCGAATGATTTCCAACCATTCTGAGGGAACCTTTGGGCGCCTCCGTTACTCTT
>NZ_JBHSZV010000076.1:0-2264 GCF_042663045.1 Halobacillus seohaensis
TTCTTAGGAGGAATGTTGATGGGCCAAACAGAAAAACAAGCTCTTTGGAAAGACCGGCTGATTCATTTCCATGAATCCGGTCAAACGGCCAAAGAATGGTGTAACAACCATCATATTAATATTCATACCTTTCGGTATTGGAAAAGAAAGATTCAAGTACCGGCTGATCCGGCGCCTTCCTGGGTGGCTGTAGAAGTTGAAGAAAGGGCTTCACAATCATCCATACATATTTCCATAGGCAGAGCGACGATTGAAACTTCCGAAGATGTCTGCCCGGAACACCTAGCTAATGTGCTGAAAGTGGTCCAGGCGGTATGTTGAATGTAGCACACGTGGAGAAGGTTTATCTCGCTCAGGGTAATACAGACTTGCGAAAGTCTATTGACGGGCTAGCGATCTTGGTTCAGGAAGCGTTCGATTTGGATCCCTTCTCCCCATGTCTGTTTGTCTTCTGTAACCGGAAACGGGATAAAGTGAAAATCCTCCAGTGGGATCACAACGGATTTTGGCTTCATTATCGTCGCCTTGAAAAAGGAACGTTTCAATGGCCCGCAGACAATGATGCTTCTGTCATGTCTGTAAGTCGACGGCAATTTCGGTGGTTGATGGACGGATTGCCTCTCCACCAGAGAGGAGCCCACCGGGCAGTTCATGCAAAAACATTGATTTAAAAAAAGGAATTCGTCTATTTATGTCGAATCCTTTTTTTATGGATACAAAGACGAAGAACCCCAAGACAATGGAATCATTGGAAGAACGTTGTCTTTCTCTAGAAGATGAAAACGCTAAGCTGGCAGCCAAGGTTGAATGGTATGAACAACAGTTCAAATTAAGCCAACAGAAGCGTTTTGGTACTTCGAGTGAAAAGATGAACCCTGATCAGATTTCCCTTTTCGATGAGGCAGAAATCACTTCCGATTCAAAGGAAGAGGAGCCGACAATCGAAACGATTGAATATAAACGGAAAAAACGAAAAGGGCAGCGTGATGAGATGATGAAAAGCCTTCCTACGGAAACGGTAGACTACCATCTCGAGGACCAGGCTTGTTCGTCATGCGGTCATGACCTTCACCAAATGAGTTCGGAAGAGCGTCGTGAATTAATTGTGATTCCCGCGCAGGTGAAAGTAAAAAAACACGTGCGCCATGTATACAGTTGCCGGCATTGTGAACGACACGGGGTGGAAACCCCTATTCACACAGCTCCTATACCAAACCCTGTTCTTCCGAAAAGCCTCGCTTCCCCTTCAAGTTTGGCGTTTTTCATGAGTCAGAAATATGTCGAGGCGTTGCCTCTCTATCGTCAGGAAAAGCAGTTAGAACGTATGGGAATCCATTTATCCAGAGCCACCATCGCCAACTGGATGATCCACGCAGCGCACCACTGGTTGAAGCCTTTGTTTGACAAACTTCATCAAACCATGGTGAAGCATTCATCGGTGCATGCGGATGAGACGCCTCTTCAGGTGTTGCGGGAAGATGGAAAGGCAGCTGAGTCTAAGTCCTATATGTGGCTGTACTGTACCGGTCGCAACGGACCGCCCATCGTTTTGTATGATTATCAGCGTACGCGAGCTGGTAAGCACGCGAAGCGATTCCTTACATCGTTCTCTGGATTCCTCCAAACCGATGGGTATGGAGGCTATCGTAAAGTGGACGGCGTAAAACTGATGGGTTGTTGGGCTCACGCCCGCCGAAAATTTGATGAAGCTCTAAAAGCAGCCCCATCTTCTTCGACATTGGTAAATAGTGTCGCCAAGGAGGCGATTCAGAAGATTCAGCGATTGTATAATATTGAGAAGAAAATCAAAACGTGGACAGACGAAGAACGCCTGGGGTATCGGAAAAAGAACAGTAAACCGATATTGGAGGACTTTTTGGAGTGGCTGAAGAATCATAAAGCCAAAGTTCTGCCGAAAAGCAAGTTAGGGGAAGCCATCACGTACTGTTTGAATCAATGGGATCAACTGGTCGTCTACCTGCAGGATGGGCAAATAGATATCGATAACAATCGAGCTGAACGATTCATCAAACCATTCGTGATCGGCCGCAAGAACTGGCTGTTTTCAAATAGCCTGAAGGGGGCTGAATCCAGCGCCATCATTTACAGCGTGGTAGAAACGGCAAAAGCCAACGGCTTGAACCCTCTCTACTATCTTATGTATTTATTCGAACAACTTCCTCAGATGGATCTTGACGATTCAGAGGCTTGGGAAAAGGTTCTTCCTTGGTCCTCATCATTACCTGAAATCTGTCACGTTCCTA